>DASTVB010000084.1:0-17810 GCA_035759315.1 Telluria sp.
ATCGTGCTCGACGCCGACCTGAACATCGTCAACTCGAACGAAGCCGGCGAACGCATCCTGCAGCACGAACTGTCGGCCGCCACCTCCAGGCCGCTGACCAGCATCGCCGGCCTGGAAGTGTTCGCCGCCGCCGTCACGCGCGCCTTCTCGGCCCAGAGCGCGCAGTCGGCCGCCAGCGGCGCGCGCCCGCGCACCCACTGGCAGCAGCAGATCGAAGTGCCGCGCCGCTTCGGTTCCTCCGACGACCACGACATCACACTGCTGGCGCGCGGCTCGCGCCTGCCGGTCGGCGCCGGCAGCGGCTTCATCGTGGTGTTCGACGATATCTCCGACGTGATCTCGGCCCAGCGCTCGGTGGCCTGGGGCGAGGTGGCGCGCCGCCTGGCGCACGAGATCAAGAACCCGCTGACGCCGATCCAGCTGTCGGCCGAGCGCCTGCAGATGAAACTGGCAGGCCGGCTGGCGCCGGAAGACGCGGCGCTGCTCGAACGCGGCACCTCGACCATCGTCAGCCAGGTCGACGCGATGAAGCGCATGGTGGACGACTTCCGCGACTACGCCAAGGCGCCGCCGGCGGTGCTCCATCCGCTCGACCTGAACGGCCTGATCGGCGAAATCCTGCAGCTCTACCTGTCCGGCGACGAGAGCGACATCATCCACGCGGCACTGGCGCCCGACCTGCCGCAGGTGATGGGCGACGCCACCCAGCTGCGCCAGGTGGTGCACAACCTGCTGCAGAACGCGCAGGACGCGATGATCGAACGCGCGCCGGACCGCGATCCGCCTCGCATCGACGTGCGCACCGAGGCCATCCATTACCAGAACCCGGACGGCGCCTTCGGCACCGCGGTGCGGCTGTCGATCACCGATAACGGCCCCGGCTTCTCGCCCAAGATCCTGTCGCGCGCGTTCGAACCCTACGTTACCTCGAAGGCGCGCGGCACCGGCCTCGGCTTGCCGATGGTGAAGAAGATTGTCGATGAACACGGTGGCAAGATTGATATCCAGAATTTACCCGGTGGATCAGGCGCGTCCGTATCGATTTTGCTGTTAAAGTTAGGGCCTGCGGCAAATTTGGCGTTGGGGCAGGATCGCGCATAGAATGTCGCCGTAGGAAGGGCCCCCCGCCTGGGCGGGGACACTAGCTAAGGCACACACTGATGGCAAACATTCTCGTAGTAGATGATGAAATGGGAATCCGGGAGCTGCTCTCGGAGATCCTGGGTGATGAAGGCCACGCAATCCAGCTCGCGGAAAACGCGCAGCAGGCGCGGGAGGCGCGCGCGCTGGCCACGCCCGACCTGGTGCTGCTCGACATCTGGATGCCGGACACCGACGGCGTGACGCTGCTCAAGGAATGGCAGCGCGACGGCCTGCTGACCATGCCGGTGATCATGATGTCCGGCCACGCGACGATCGACACCGCGGTCGAGGCAACCCGCATCGGCGCCCTGAATTTCCTGGAAAAACCGATCGCCATGCAAAAACTGCTCAAGGCGGTCCAGCAGGGCCTGACGCGCGCGCAGGAAGTGGTGCGCGCACCGGTCGCGGCGCCGCGCCCGATGATGGCCGCCATGCCCGAGGAAGTCGTGTCGAGCGTCGGTATGTACGCCAGCCAGGTGTCGCAGCCAATGCCCAGCCGCATGGGCGGCGTCGTCCCGAATGGCGAAGCGCCGGTCGGCATCAACCTGTCCTTCGACCTGCCGCTGCGCGAGGCGCGCGACGCATTCGAGCGCATGTATTTCGAACACCACCTGGGCCGTGAAGGCGGCAGCATGACGCGCGTTGCCGAAAAGACCGGCCTCGAGCGTACCCACCTGTACCGCAAGCTCAAGCAGCTTGGCGTCGAACCGGGCAAGCTGGCCAAGAAGAACGTGTGATCACGGCCACGCTGGTGGCCGGCGGCACGCCGGCCGAACGCGAACGGCGCATTGCGGCCGACCTGGCGCCCGGCATTCCCACCGCACTGATTCTCGAAGGGATTCCAACCGGAAATCCCATCCTTGATCCATCTCCAACGCTCCACCTCCACCGGCTCGCGCCCGGCTGCCTGTGCTGTACCGGGAATCTCGTTTTACGTGTAACATTAAACCGTGTCCTGCGCACGCCCGTGCAACGCCTGTACATCGGCCTTGCCAGCGCCGCGCACGTTGATCAGTTGCGATCATGGCTTTCGCTCACGCCATACGATCAGCTGTTGGAGCTGGGTCCCGACCTCGAGGCTTGAAAACGCTGGGTTAAGCCCCACCTCCTTGTTGAACGAAGTGAAATCCTGTCCGTCCGCTGGGGACGGTCCTGGTTTCAGTCGTATGCTAAAGGAGCCATCATGAACATGATCTATAACAGCGAGCAGTACAGTGTTGTCGAATTTGGCGTCGACCACGAGCTCGAGGCGCTGCGGTTCGGCGGCTACGAGATCGTCGATAAATCCGGCAGGCGCGAAGCTTTCATCGGCGGCAAGCTGGCCCAGTCGTTCCGCCGCTCGGTGAACAACCTGATCGCCAGCGAACCGACGATGGAAGAAGTGGACGAGTTCCTCGGTTCCTACGATTCGCTGATGAGCCAGCCTGTGCTCCTGCATTAAGCCACTTCGTTCCCGGGGCTTTGGGTTTCTGGTACGCTCTGTTCCATGTGCCAACTCCTCGGAATGAACTGCAATGTCCCGACCGACATTGTCTTCAGCTTTACCGGCTTCGCCCTGCGCGGCGGCCGCACCGATACCCACCATGACGGCTGGGGCATCGCATTCTTCGAAGGCGCCGGCGTCCGGCACTTCGTCGACCACCTTCCCGCCATCGATTCCCCGATAGCCCACCTGATCAAGACCTACCCGATCAAGTCGAAGAACGTCATTGCGCACATCCGCAAGGCGACCCAGGGCCACGTCGCGCTCGAGAACTGCCATCCGTTCGTGCGCGAGCTGTGGGGACGCTACTGGGTGTTCGCCCACAATGGCGACCTCAAGGAATTCCATCCGGTGCTGGACGGCGCCTTCCGCCCGGTCGGCTGCACCGACAGCGAGCGCGCGTTCTGCTACCTGCTGCAGGAGTTGCGCCGCCGCTTCGGCGACGCGCCGCCCGAACTGGCGCAGCTGCGCGCCGCGCTGGCCGAACTGGTGCCCGCGATCGCCGCGCATGGCACCTTCAACATGATGCTGTCGGACGGCTCCTGCCTGTTCGCGCACTGTTCCACCACGCTGCACTACATCGTGCGGCAGTACCCGTTCCCGAGCGCCAAGCTGTGCGACGAAGACGTGACGGTCGACTTCTCCACCGTGACCACCCCCAACGACCGCGTCGCCGTGATCGTCACCGAACCGTTGACCACCAACGAAGTCTGGCATCCCTTCGCCCCCGGCGAGCTGATGCTGTTCGTCGACGGCGCCCCGGTGTAAGGGGACTGTCCCCGCAGGGGACCGTCCCCCGGTGTTAACGATCCACCGATAGTTCCCCACTCCCGCGCCCCATCGATTACATTATTGCCACTTGTTAATCGTTCAAGGCGATCCCATGGCAGTCATGCTGGAAGTCTCACAGCTGGTCAAAGCGTACGCCGGCAGGCGCGCCGTCGACGGCATTTCGTTCACGGTCGAACGCGGCCAGACGGTCGGCCTGATCGGCCCCAACGGCGCCGGCAAATCCACCACCGTCTCAATGGTCTGCGGCCTCATCGCCCCGGATGCGGGCAGCGTCACGCTGGACGGCGTCGCCATGTCCGAAGGCGCCAGCGACGCCAAGCGCAAGATCGGCCTGGTGCCGCAGGACCTCGCCTTGTACGAAGACCTGTCGGCGCTGGAGAACCTCAAACTGTTTGCCGCGCTCTACGGCCTGTCCGGGAAGCAGAGCCGCGAACGCGCGCAGCAGGTGCTGGAACTGGTTAACCTGTCCGACCGCGCGCGCGAGCGGCCCTCGACTTTCTCCGGCGGGATGAAGCGACGCCTCAACATCGCCGCCGCGCTGATGCACGACCCGCAGCTGCTGATCCTTGACGAGCCGACCGTGGGTGTCGATCCGCAGAGCCGCAACGCGATCTTCGAGTCGCTCGAAAAGCTGAAGGCCCAGAGCTGCTCGCTGATCTACACCAGCCATTACATGGAGGAGGTGGAGCGCCTGGCGGACCGCATCGTTGTGATCGACCACGGCAAGGTGCTGGCGGACGACACGCCCGCCGGGTTGTACACCAAGCTGCCCGCACAGGCCGCGCTGCGCATCGAGCTTGCGTCCGCGCTGGGCGATTCGCTGCTCGCGGGCTTGCGTGCGCAGCCGGGCGTCAGCTCGGTCGCGCAGGACGGCGCTGCGGTCGAGATCCGGCTGGCGCACGCCGGCGACGCGCTGCCGCTGGCCGGCTGGCTCGCGCAGCAGGGCGTCCAGGCGCAGCACTTCGCCACCGCACGCACCAGCCTCGAAGAAGTATTCCTCAACCTGACCGGGCGCTCGCTGCGCGACTGACATGACCGCATTCCTGGCACTGGTCCGCAAGGACATCCTGCTCTACCTGCACGACCGCCGCGCGCTGATCCTCAACCTGATCCTGCCGATCGTATTGGCCGCATTCTTCGGCTACCTGTTCGGCGGCAGCGGCCCGAAAACCGGCCGCGTGAATGTCGCCCTGGTGATGCAGGATGCAAGCGCCACCGGCCGCAAGGTCGCCGACGGCCTGAAAGCCGACGAGACGCTGCGCGTGACCGAGATGGCGCTGGCCGATGCCGAGCGCACGGTCCGCAAGGGCGACCAGAAGGTGGCGGTCGTGATCCCCGCCGGCTTTGGCGACGCGGCCGGCGCGGCGCTGTTCGGCGTCGGCGCGAAACCGGAGATCGCGATGCTGTACGACCCGTCGCAGCAAATGGCGATGGCGATGGTGAAGGGCATCCTGACCCAGCATGTGATGCAGTCGGTCAGCTCGGACATGATGGGAGGCCCGCAGGGCGCGGCCTTCACCGAAAAGAGCATTCGCGAACTCGACGCCAAAGGCGCCCCCGAAGACGCCCCGGTGCGCGAGTTCCTGGGCAGCCTGCAGAAGTACCAGTCGGCGCAGCAGGCCGCACCTGTTGCAGGTCCTGCCGCGGGCACGGGCCTCAGCGTGCCGTTCACGACCGCCGAGCGTCCGATGGTATCGGGCCCCGCGGCGGCGGGCTACAACGGCTTCGCCCACTCGTTCGCAGGCATGGCGGTCCAGTTCATCCTGTTCATGGGGATCGACATGGGCGTGAGCGTGCTGATGGCGCGCCGCATGGGAATCTGGAACCGCCTGCTGGCCGCGCCCGTGACGCAGAATACCGTGATCCTGGCGCGTGCGACGTCATGCGCGATCATCGCGCTGGGGCTGATGTGCATCATCTTCGCGGTGGCCGTCGCCGTGTTCGGCGTGCGCATCACAAACCTGCCCGGGTTCATCGGCGTAACCGTGTCGTTCGCGATCCTGACCGCCAGCTTCGGCCTGCTGATCGCGGCCTTCGGGCAGACGCCGGATGCGGCGCGCGGCATCGCGATGTTCGTGACGCTGGTGATGGTGATGCTGGGCGGCGCGTGGGTGCCGTCCTTCCTGTTCCCGGACTGGATGCAGCCGTTCACGTTGGTCATGCCGACGCGCTGGGCGGTCGATGGATTCGATGGAGTGACGTGGCGCGGACTCGGTATGGACGCGGCCGGGATGTCGATGGCCGTGCAGTTGGCGTTTGCGGTGGTGTTCGCGGCGCTGGCGCTGTGGCGCTTCAGCCGCGACCGGCGCTAGCCCGTCCTTCCACCACCGTCATCCCAGCGAAGGCTGGGATCCATACTGAGCTACCGAAGCTGGACATTCAGCATGGATCCCAGCCTCCGCTGGGATGACAGCCTTAAAGGTTCGGCGCGAGCGCGCGTTCCATCTCTTCTTTCGGCACATTGCGCCGTGCAGCCATGTCTTCCAGCTGGTCCTGGCCGATCTTCCCGACCACGAAGTATTTCGATGCCGGGTGCGACAGGTAGAAGCCCGACACCGCGGCGCCCGGATACATCGCAAACGATTCCGTCAGCTCCATGCCGATCTCGTTCGCCTGCAGGACGCGGAACATATCGGCTTTCACCGTGTGTTCCGGGCAGGCCGGATAACCGGGCGCAGGGCGGATGCCGACGTACTTCTCGTCGATCATGTCCTCGTTGGACAGCGCCTCGTCGGCCGCATAACCCCACAGGTCCTTGCGCACGCGCTCGTGCAGGTATTCCGCGAACGCTTCGGCCAGGCGGTCGGCCAGCGACTTGAGCAGGATCGACGAGTAGTCGTCGTGCGCCGCCTCGAACTGCTTTTCGTACTTCTCGATGCCCAGCCCCGCGGTCACCGCGAACATGCCAATGTAGTCCGCGATGCCCGAGCCTTTCGGCGCGATGAAGTCCGACAGCGACTGGTTCGCGCGCTGCACGCCGTCCACCACCGGCTTGACGCCCTGCTGCCGCAAGCCATGCCAGGTGAAGGCGACTTCCTTGCGGCTTTCGTCGGTGTAGATCTCGATGTCGTCGTCGTTCACGCTGTTCGCCGGCAGCAGCGCGATCGCGCCGTTGGCCGTCAGCCAGCGGCCGTCGATGATTTTCTTGAGCAGCTCCTGGCCTTCCTCGAATACCTTGCTGGCAGCCTCGCCGACCACAGGATCCTTCAGGATCGCGGGGTAGGGGCCGGCCAGGTCCCAGGTCTGGAAGAACGGACCCCAGTCGATGTATTTCGCGATGGTCGCCAGGTCGACGTTCTTGAACTCGCGGCGGCCGATGAACTTCGGCTTGACCGGCGCATATTCCAGCTTCGCCTTGTTGGCGCGCGCTTCGGCCAGCGGCAGGATCGGCAGCGCCTTCTTGTTGGCGTGCTGCTCGCGGATGCGCGCGTAATCGGCCGCGATTTCTGCGACGTAGGCGTCGGCCTGGCCAGGCGTCAGCAGCGACTGCGCCACCGACACCGAACGCGATGCATCCGGCACATACACGACGGGGCCATCGTAATGCGGCGCGATCTTGACGGCAGTGTGCGCGCGGCTGGTGGTGGCGCCGCCGATCAGCAGCGGGATTTTGCGGCTGCGGAAGTACTCGTCGCGCTGCATTTCCTTGGCCACGTGCGCCATTTCTTCCAGCGAGGGCGTGATCAGGCCTGACAGGCCGACGATATCCGCGTTTTCGGCCTTGGCCATGGCCAGGATCTCGGAGCAGGGCACCATCACGCCCATGTTCACGACTTCGAAGTTATTACATTGCAGGACCACCGACACGATGTTCTTGCCGATGTCGTGCACGTCGCCCTTGACCGTGGCGACCACGATCTTGCCCTTCGGCTTGGCGACGATGCCGGTGCGGCGCTCTTCCTGCTTCTTCTCTTCCTCGATGAAGGGGATCAGGTGCGCCACCGCCTGCTTCATCACGCGCGCGGACTTGACCACCTGCGGCAGGAACATCTTGCCCTGTCCGAACAGGTCGCCGACCACGTTCATGCCGTCCATCAGCGGGCCCTCGATCACTTCGATCGGGCGTCCGTTGCGCGCGGCAATCGCCTGGCGCGCTTCCTCGGTGTCCTCGACGATCCACTGCGTGATGCCGTGCACCAGCGCGTGCGACAGGCGCTTCTCGACCGGCGCTTCGCGCCATTCGAGGTTCTGTTCCTGCTGCTTGCCGCCGGCCTTGAGGGTGCCTGCGAATTCGATCATGCGCTCGGTAGCGTCCGGGCGGCGGTTCAGCACCACGTCCTCGACGCGTTCGCGCAGCTCCGCCGGCAGGTCGTCGTACACGCCGACCATGCCCGCGTTGACGATGCCCATGGTCAGGCCGGCCTTGATCGCGTGGTACAGGAACACGGTGTGGATCGCCTCGCGCGCCGGGTCGTTGCCGCGGAAGCTGAACGAGACGTTCGACACGCCGCCGGAGACTTTCGCATGCGGCAGGTTCTCGCGGATCCAGCGCGTCGCGTTGATGAAGTCCACCGCGTAATTGTTGTGTTCCTCGATGCCGGTCGCGATCGCGAAGATGTTCGGGTCGAAGATGATGTCTTCCGGCGGGAATCCCACCTGCTGCGTGAGCACATCGTACGCGCGTTTGCAGATCTCGGTCTTGCGCTCGAAGGTGTCGGCCTGGCCTTTTTCGTCGAAGGCCATCACCACCACCGCGGCGCCGTAGCGGCGGCACAGCGTGGCCTGGCGGATGAATTCTTCCTCGCCTTCCTTCATCGAGATCGAATTGACCACCGCCTTGCCCTGCACGCACTTCAGGCCCGCTTCGATCACCGACCATTTGGAGGAGTCGATCATCACCGGCACGCGCGAGATGTCCGGCTCGGAGGCGATCAGGTTCAGGAAGCGCGTCATCGCCGCCACCGAATCGAGCATCGCCTCGTCCATGTTGATGTCGATGATCTGGGCGCCGTTCTCGACCTGCTGGCGCGCCACCGAAAGCGCCTCGTCGTACTGCTCGCCGAGGATCATGCGCGCGAACGCTTTCGAACCGGTGACGTTGGTGCGCTCGCCGACGTTGACGAACAGCGAGCTGTCGTCGATGGTGAACGGCTCCAGGCCCGACAGGCGCTGCGCCACCGGGATCTGCGGCACCACGCGCGGCGGGGTGTCCTTGAGGATTTCGCCGATCGCCCTGATGTGGTCGGGCGTGGTGCCGCAGCAGCCGCCCGCGATATTGATGAAGCCCGCGTCCGCGAACTCGCGCAGCAGCGCCGAGGTGTCGGACGGCAGCTCGTCGAAGCCGGTGTCGCTCATCGGGTTGGGCAGGCCGGCGTTCGGGTAGATGCAGACGAAGGTATCGGCGATCTGCGACAGCTCTTCGGCGTACGGGCGCATCAGCGCCGCGCCGAGCGCGCAGTTCAGGCCGATCGTCAGCGGTTTCGCGTGGCGCACCGAGTTCCAGAAGGCCGGCACGGTCTGGCCGGACAGGATGCGGCCCGAGGCGTCGGTCACGGTCCCCGAGATCATCAGCGGCAGGCGCGCGATATCGGGGTGCTGCTCGAAGTACAGGTCGATCGCGAACAGCGCCGCCTTGCAGTTGAGCGTGTCGAAGATGGTTTCCACCAGCAGCAGGTCGGCGCCGCCGTCCACCAGTCCGCGCACCTGCTCGTGGTAGGCGGCAACCAGCTGGTCGAACGTGACGTTGCGCGCGGCCGGGTCGTTGACGTCCGGTGAGATCGACGCGGTCTTCGGCGTCGGCCCCAGCGCGCCGGCGGCGAAGCGCGGCTTGTCCGGCGTGCTGTACTTGGCGCAGGCGGCGCGCGCCAGCTTGGCCGCTTCCAGGTTCATCTCATAGGCCAGGTGGCCCATGTGGTAGTCGTCCTGGGCGATCGAGGTGGCGCCGAAGGTATTCGTCTCGATGATGTCGGCGCCGGCGGCCAGGTAGCGCTCGTGGATCTCGCCGATGACCTGCGGGCGGGTCAGCGTCAGCAGTTCGTTGTTCCCCTTGACGAACAGCTCGCGCGCACCGCTTCCCGCGGGCGGTGCGAAGGTCGCGAAGCGTTCGCCGCGATATTCCTGCTCGCCGAGGTGGTATTGCTGGATGATCGTTCCCATGGCGCCGTCCAGGACCATGATCCGGCGCGACAGGATCTCGCGCAGCTGGGCTTCGGTGGGGGACGGTGGGCGCTGGGGATTCATGGGATGGCACTTTGAAAAGGTGGAGGGAAATTATACGCCATGGGGGGACTGTCCCTCCGGGACTGGTCCACGAGGGACAGTCCCCACCCATGCTTTGTATCTTCATGTATCTCAACCGCGAATTGATACATGAGGATACAAAACCTGGCCCTCATGCAATTTCCACGATACATACAGCGCCGACAATGTTTCCTTACCGCCTCAGCGTTGATCGGAATCAACGGACAGCCAATCTTGTCCGTCCCGCCAGCCATCTACACGGCCCACCAGGGCAGGGCGTATTGAATTGCCATCGAGGAATGCGAAATGAACAAAGATTTTGAAAATAACTGGGAAGCCCCGGTCAGCGTGCGTCGCGAGCCGGCCACCAGCAAGAACGGGAACGCCATCAAGCAGATCGTCACGATCCGCCTGGACGTGGACATGCTGGAGTGGTTCAAGTCCGAAGGTCCGGGCTACCAGACCCGCATCAACCAGGTGCTGCGCGAGCACATGAACGCCGAGCGCGCCGCCAAGGACCCAAGCGTCAACTAAATAAAAATCCCCGCAGCAGCGGGGATTTTCGTATCTGGCCCCGGAGGCGCCTAGTCGAAGCAGAGTCCTTCGAGCGGGAAGCCCTTCAGGAATTCCGCCGCCGCCAGGCGCTTGCCGCCGGGCTTCTGCAGTTCGGTCAGGCGCAGCGTCCCGCGCCGGCAGGCCACCACGATCCCGTGCTGCGCGTCGGCCGCCAGCACCGTTCCCACCAGCGCGTCGCTATCCTGCTCGAGCGCCTGCGCGCCCCAGATCTTCACCGGCACGCCGTTGACCAGCGCGTGGGCGCCGGGGAAGGGATTGAAGGCGCGCACCTTGCGCGCGATCTCCGCGGCCGGCAGGCTGAAATCAAGTTTCGCTTCTTCCTTGGTGATCTTGGCGGCATAGGTCACGCCGGTGGCCGGCTGCGGCACCGCTTCGAGCGTGCCCTGTTCCAGCCGGGCCAGGGCGGTGACGATCATCTCGCCCCCCAGCGCCGCCAGCCGGTCGTGCAGGGTGCCGGTGGTGTCGGTCGCTTCGATCGGCAGGCGCTCGATCAGCAGCATCGGGCCGGTGTCCAGGCCTTCTTCCATCTGCATGATGGTCACGCCGGTGTCCTGGTCGCCCGCCTCGATCGCGCGGTGGATCGGCGCGGCCCCGCGCCAGCGCGGCAGCAGCGAGGCGTGGATATTGATGCAGGGTTTGATCTCGAGCGTGCTGGTTGGCAGGATCAGGCCGTAGGCCGCCACCACCATGACGTCGTAGTCGGTCGCGCGCAGCCTTTCATGGGCTTCCAGCGCTTCCACCGCGCGCTGGGTGTCGCGGCTGTCGAGGCGCAGCGACAGCGGCTGCAGCACTTCGATCCCCTGCGACAGCGCGTACTGCTTGACGGCCGACGCCTGCAGCTGCATGCCGCGCCCGGCCGGGCGGTCCGGCTGGGTCAGCACCAGCGGGACCTGGTGGCCGGCCTCGACCAGCGCGCGCAGCGCAACAGCGGCAAACTCCGGCGTGCCGGCGAAGATGACTTTCATAGGGTCCCTGGTGGGCTGGCGCAGCGGGTTGCTTAGCGGCGGCCCGCGGCGCGCAGCTGCGCCTCGCGTT
The DNA here is from genome assembly GCA_035759315.1 of Telluria sp. Taxonomy (GTDB): domain Bacteria; phylum Pseudomonadota; class Gammaproteobacteria; order Burkholderiales; family Burkholderiaceae_D; genus Telluria. Next base: position 11,210 of record DASTVB010000084.1, read on the forward strand.
CCATGCCGCGCTCTTCCTTGAGCAGCTTGTTCTTGATGCGGTTGCGCTTGAGCGGCGACAGGTATTCGACGAACACCTTGCCGTCCAGGTGGTCCATTTCGTGCTGGATGCAGACCGCCAGCAGGCCGTCGGCCTCGACCTCGAAGCTGTTGCCCTTGAGGTCCTGGGCGCGCACCTTGACGCGCGACGGGCGCTCGACGCCGTCGTAGATGCCGGGCACCGACAGGCAGCCTTCGTCGTAGACCTGCTTTTCCTCGCTGGCCCAGACGATTTCCGGGTTCACGAACACGGTCAATGCGTCGTGGGTCTCGGACACGTCGACCAGCACCATGCGCTCATGCACGTCGATCTGGGTCGCGGCCAGGCCGACGCCGGGCGCGTCGTACATGGTCTCGGCCATGTCGGCGGCCAGTTTTTCGAGGCGCGCGTCGAACACGGTGACGGGCTTGGCGACCTTGTGCAGGCGCGGGTCGGGGTAGCGGAGGATATTCAGCAGTGCCATAGATTTCTATTCAAAAGATGCCGTAAGTCAACAAAAATGCAACAGTCGGGCGGGGGTGCCGGGAGCGGTTTGTCTTGCTAGTTCAAGGATTTATGTGCAGAATTTGATCCAGTTCGGCAACCTTGCTCTGCAGAATGCTCGCTCGCGCGGACATCGATCAATGCCGCATCAATCGGACATCTCAATGAAAAATTTTAGCATAGTCACGGCCCGCATTGCAGGAGCGCTGCTCGCAGCCGGCATCGCCGCCGCCCCGGCCCAGGCCGCCGACTGCCAGTTCCGCGCCAATGCCCCCGACAAGCATGTCGTGGTGCGCGGCGACACCCTGTGGGATATTTCCGGGCGCTTCCTCGAGCATCCATGGTGCTGGCCGCAGGTCTGGGGCATGAACCGCGACGAAATCCGCAACCCGCACTGGATTTATCCGGGCCAGATCGTCTACTTCGACCGCGCCAGCGGCCGCCTGTCGCTGACCCCGCCCGGCACGCAGGGCGTGGGCGGCGTGATCAGGATGTCGCCGCAGCTGCGCACCGAAGGCCTGGGCAAGGACGCGATCCGCTCAATCCCGACCGGCGCGATCGAACCATTCCTGACCCAGCCGCTGATCGTCGAAGCGGACGAGCTGGCCGGCGCGCCGCGCATCGCCGCCTCCGGCGAGTCGCGCGTGTTCCTCGGCAAGGACGACAAGGTCTATGTGCGCGGCGACATCAAGGACGGTACCTCGTTCCAGGTGTACCGCCCCGGCTTCCCGGTCAAGGATCCGGATACCGGCAAGCTGATCGCCTACGAGGCGCATTACCTCGGCACCGTCAGGCTGGCGCGCAAGGCCGGCGCCGCCAACGAAGCGCATACCTTCCTGGTGGCCAGCTCCAAGCAGGAGATGGGCGTGGGCGACCTCTTGATGCCGGCGCCGCCGACCCCGCTGCAGAACTACGTGCCGCATCCGCCGGAAACCATGGTCCAGGCGCGGGTCGCCTCGATCTACAACGGCGTCGCCTACGCCGGCCAGAACCAGGTGGTGGCGATCAATCGCGGATCCCTTGACGGACTCGATATCGGATCGGTGCTGCAGCTGTACCATCATGGCAGGACGGTACCGGATCCGACCGGCAAGCGCACCATGCTCGGCATGCGCGCCGAACAGATCAAGTTGCCCGATGAGCAGTACGGTGCGCTGTTCATCTTCCGCGTGTTCAAGCACATCTCGTATGGCCTGATCATGCAGGTGACGGAACCTGTTCAGGTAGGGGACGTGGCCAAATCACCGGAGTAATCCCGCCGTGCAGGACACGGACCCCATCCCCGAGCCGGACCTTGCATCCTGGCTGCGCCTGGCCCACACGCCGGGCGTGGGTCCGCGTACCGCCGCCGCGCTGATCGAGCGCTTCGCTTCACCCCGCACCATCTTCCATACCCCGTACGCGCAGCTGGCCGAACTGGCCGGCGCGCGCATTGCGCGCGCGCTGTGCGCGCCGCTGCCGGCCGGGCAGGCCGCCGCGCTCGAGCGTGCGCTCGACTGGGCCCGCGCCGACGGCAACGCGATCGTGCCGCGCGACGACCCGCGCTACCCGGCCGTGCTGCGCGAGGTCGCCGATCCGCCGGTGGTCCTCTATATAAAAGGACGCGCCGAACTGCTGGCCCGGCCGGGCCTGGCGGTGGTCGGCAGCCGCAACGCCAGCATCGACGGCGTGCGCAACGCGCGCGCCTTCGCCCGCGCGATCGCCGGCTGCGGCATCGCCATCGTGTCCGGGCTGGCGCTGGGGATCGACGCCGCCGCCCACGAAGGCGCGCTGGGCAGCGCCGGCTCCACCGTGGCCGTGATCGGCACCGGTCCCGACCTCGTCTATCCGGCCTGCAACCGCGCGCTGGCCCACCGCATCGCGGCCGAGGGCTGCATCGTCAGCGAATACGCGCCCGGCACGCCGGTGCGGCCGGACCACTTCCCGCGCCGCAACCGGATCATCAGCGGCATGGCCCAGGCGGTGCTGGTGGTCGAGGCCGCGGCGCAGTCCGGTTCGCTGATTACGGCGCACTGCGCGGCCGAGCAGGGCCGCGACGTGTTCGCCATCCCGGGCTCGATCCATGCCGCGCTGTCCAAGGGCTGCCACGCGCTGATCAAGCAGGGCGCCAAGCTGGTCGAGTGCGCGGACGATATCCTCCTTGAAATGAATCACGCCCCATGTGTACCGAATGCGCCACAGGTTTTCCCCCATGGCGATATGCATACACAGTTGCTGGCCGTGCTAGACGGAGGAATATCGGACGCGTGGGCGATCGCGGGGCGCACGGGCTACGCGCCGGAATTCGTGATCACTCAATTATTGATGCTGGAACTGGACGGCTACGTCGAACGTTTGCCAGGTAACATGTTTCGGCGCATCGCTCCGGAAGCCTGAATGTGCGGGGCTTGTACTGCGTCGAGCTTAGCTGGTAGAGTGGAGCCATGTTCGACATTCTGGTGTATCTCTACGAGACCTACTTCCGCCCGGACGCCTGCCCAGAGCCGGCGGCGCTGGCACGCAAGCTGTCGGCGGTCGGTTTCGAGGACGACGAGATCTCCGAAGCGATCGTCTGGCTGACCGACCTGACCGAAATGGCCGGCGCCGACACCTCGTCGACCGAAGTCGCACTGTCCACCGGCACGCGTTTTTATGTCCAGCAGGAATACGACGCGCTCGGTTCCGACGCGGTCGGCTTCATCCAGTTCCTCGAAAGCGCCGGCGTGATCAAGGCCGCGCAGCGCGAGATCGTGATCGAACGCGCGCTGGCGCTGGACGAATCGCCGGTCGGCCTGTCCAAGCTCAAGATCATCGTCCTGATGCTGCTGTGGAGCCAGGGCCATGAGCCGGACGCACTGATGTTCGACGACCTGTTCGGTTCCGACGACGAACAGGGTCCCCGCCTGCTGCACTGACAAGCCGGTCAAGCTCCTCCCGATACGCCGCCTAATATATATAGGCGGCGTTTTTCTTGGCAGGGGGCCTTCGGTACGTACTTGCAGATTTCCACGCAACCCGCTTATCATTGGCCGCTCAAACCACAGTTACCCAGAGTACAACGAGAAATCTATGACCAAAACCCTCATCATTGCCGAGAAGCCGTCTGTCGCGAATGACATCGCCAAGACGCTGGGTGGCTTCACCAAGCACGATGAGTATTTCGAGTCCGACGAATACGTCCTCTCGTCTGCCGTGGGCCACCTGCTTGAAATCGCGGTACCGGAAGAACACGACGTCAAGCGCGGCAAGTGGACCTTCACCCACCTGCCGATGATCCCGCCGTACTTCGCGCTGAACCCGATCGCCAAGACCGAGGCGCGCCTGAAGGTGCTGAACCGCCTGATCAAGCGCAAGGACGTCACCGCCCTGATCAACGCATGCGACGCGGGCCGCGAAGGAGAACTGATCTTCCGCCTGATCGCCCAGAACGCCAAGGCCAAGCAGCCGGTCAAGCGCCTGTGGCTGCAGTCGATGACGCCGGCCGCCATCCGCGAAGGCTTCGAGCGCCTGCGCTCGGACGAAGAGATGCTGCCGCTGGCCGACGCCGCGCGCTGCCGCTCCGAGGCCGACTGGCTGATCGGCATCAACGGCACCCGCGCCATGACCGCCTTCAATTCGAAAGAGGGCGGCTTCTTCCTGACCACCGTCGGCCGGGTGCAGACCCCGACGCTGTCGATCGTGGTCGAGCGCGAAGAGAAGATCAAGAAATTCGTTTCGCGCGACTTCTGGGAAGTGCGCGCCGAATTCGTGTGCGCCGCCGGCGTGTACGAAGGCCGCTGGTTCGACGACAAGTTCAAGAAGGACGAGAACGATCCCGAGAAGCGCGCCGAGCGCCTGTGGAGCAAGCTGTCGGCCGACACCATCGCCATGGCCTGCAAGGGCAAGCAGGGCAACGTCACCGAGGAATCGAAGCCGACCACCTCGATGTCTCCGGGCCTGTTCGACCTGACCAGCCTGCAGCGCGAAGCGAACTCGCGTTTCGGCTTCTCGGCCAAGAACACGCTGGGCCTGGCCCAGGCGCTGTATGAAAAGCACAAGGTGCTGACCTACCCGCGTACCGATTCGCGCCACCTGCCGGAAGACTACATCGACACCGTGCGCCAGACGCTCGAGGTCATCAAAGAGAACAATAACTACCTGCAGTTCGCCAAGACCATCCTCGACAAAGGCTGGGTCAAGCCGAACAAGCGCATCTTCGACAACACCAAGATCTCGGACCACTTCGCGATCATCCCGACCGGCATCGCGCCGAAGAACCTGTCGGAGCCGGAACAGAAGCTGTACGACCTGGTCACGCGCCGCTTCATGGCGGTGTTCTTCCCGCCCGCGGAATTCCAGGTCACCACCCGCTACACCGAAGTGTCGGGCCACCAGTTCAAGACCGAAGGCAAGGTCATGACCAACTCCGGCTGGCTGGCCGTGTACGGCAAGGACGTGCTGGGCGCGGACGACAAGGAAGCCGGCAACCTGGTCCCGGTGGCCAAGGGCGAGAAGGTCCTGACCGACAAGGTCAGCGCCAACGGCCTGGTCACGAAGCCGCCCGCGCGCTACACCGAAGCGACGCTGCTGTCGGCGATGGAAGGCGCGGGCAAGCTGATCGACGACGACGAGCTGCGCGACGCGATGGCCGGCAAGGGCCTCGGCACGCCGGCCACGCGCGCGGCCATCATTGAGGGCCTGCTGGGCGAGAAGTACCTGCTGCGCGAGGGCCGCGAACTGATGCCGACCGCGAAAGCGTTCCAGCTCATGACGCTGCTGCGCGGCCTGGGCGTGACCGAACTGACCGCGCCCGAGCTGACCGGCGAATGGGAATACAAGCTCTCGCAAATGGAGAAGGGCAAGATCTCGCGCGAGGAGTTCATGCGCGAGATCCAGCAGATGACCCAGATCATCGTCAAGCGCGCCAAGGAATACAATAACGACACCATCCCGGGTGACTACACGACCCTGAAGACCCCGTGCCCGAACTGCGGCGGCGTGGTCAAGGAAAACTACCGCCGTTTCGCCTGCACCGCCTGCGAGTTCTCGATGACCAAGGTGCCCGCGGGCCGCCAGTTCGAGATCGCCGAAGTCGAGGAGCTGCTGGCGAACCGCACCATCGGTCCGCTGCAGGGCTTCCGCTCCAAGATGGGCCGTCCGTTCGCGGCGATCCTGCGCATCGTGCGCGACGAAGACATCAACAACCACAAGCTCGAATTCGACTTCGGCCAGAACGAGGACGACGAGAACGCCGAGGGCGTGGACTTCACCGGCCAGACGCCGCTGGGCCCGTGCCCGAAATGCGCCGGCGGCGTGTACGAGATGGGCCTGGCCTATGTGTGCGAGCACAGCGTGGCCAAGCCGAAGACCTGCGACTTCCGCAGCGGCCGCATCATCCTGCAGCAGGAGATCCTGCCCGAGCAGATGGCCAAGCTGCTCAACGAAGGCAAGACCGACCTGCTGCCTGGCTTCGTATCGCAGCGCACGCGCCGTCCGTTCAAGGCCTTCCTGGTGAGGGGCAAGGACGGCAAGATCAGCTTCGAGTTCGAGCCGCGCAAGGCCAAGGTTCCGGCCAAGGGCAAGGCGGCGCCGGAGGCAGAAGGCGAAGAGGGCGCGGCGCCGGCGGCGAAGGCCGCCGCGAAGAAGCCGGCTGCCAAGAAAGCCGCGGCCAAAAAGCCCGCCGCGAAAAAAGCGGTGGCCAAAAAGCCTGCTGCCAAAAAGCCCGCCGCCGAGTAAGCGGCCGGCGCAAACAAAAATCCCCGCTCTCGCGGGGATTTTTTTTGGGGCGTCTGCGGTCCACCGTCATCCCCGCGCACGCGGGGACCCACGCTGGCCTGGCCGAAGTTGCCAAAGCCGCCCAGCACGCGCTCACGATGGGTCCCCGCTTTCGCGGGGATGACAGTTATGGAGGAGGGGACCGTCCCGATCCCGTCATCCCCGCGCACGCGGGGACCCATGCTGACTGGCCGAAGTTGCCAAAGCCGCTCACCACGCGCTCACAATGGGTCCCCGCTTTCGCGGGGATGACGGTTCGCGCCAGCGCTTAGCGCACCTCGACGTCGGTCATGTTGTCGGACGGCTTGCGATCGATCAGCTTGTTGTCCGGATCGATACCCGCCCG
>DASTVB010000085.1:0-32288 GCA_035759315.1 Telluria sp.
TCGTCATTGCGCCGATCACTTGGCTGCGCGCGGATTTGGGATTGAGGATGCGGCCCGCCGCGCATACCGCCAGCATACGGCGCACGCGCGTCTCGCCGGTGGCGGCATCGACCGCGACTTCGACGAAGTGCGCGCCGAACGTCGATTGCTGGAACTTCTTGTCCAGGTCCCCGTATTCCATTGCGTCCTCGGCCACCAGCTCGCCCGCTTCTGCCGCCTGCCGCAGGGGCAGCGCACGCCCGCCCGAGCGCACCATGCCATCGGCGAATTCCGCATTCGCCGGATCGAGTCCCAGCTTTTGCGCGACCGCTTCGCGCAGCTTGACGCAGGCCGCGTACACGCCTGCGGTGGAACTGTTCGCGCCCCACTGGCCGCCCGATCCGGCCGACACCGGGAAGGTGGAGTCGCCGAGGCGCACGATCACGCGCTCGAGCGGCACGCCCATCATCTCGGCCGCGGTCTGGGCGATGATGGTGTAGCTGCCGGTGCCGATGTCGGTCATGTCTGTTTCGACCGTCACCATGCCGCCGCCGTCCAGCCGCACGCGCGCGGCAGACTTGGTCACCAGGTTGTTGCGGAAGGCCGCCGCCACGCCCATGCCGACCAGCCATTCACCCTCGCGGGTCTTGCCGGGTTCGGGGTTGCGCCGGTTCCAGCCGAAGCGTTCGCCGCCGATGCGCAGGCAGTCGACCAGGCGGCGCTGCGAGAACGGGCGCTCCGGCTTTTCGGGATCGACCCTGGTGTCGTTCAGGATGCGGAAGGTGACCGGATCGATCCCCAGCTTTTCCGCCATCTCGTCCATCGCGATTTCCAGCGCCATCATGCCGGGCGCCTCGCCGGGCGCGCGCATCGCATTGCCCTCGGGGAGGTCGAGCACGGCCAGCCGCATTGCTGTCATCCGGTTCGGGCCGGCATACAGCAGGCGGGTCTGCTGGACCGCGACTTCCGGCTTGCCTCCGGGGAGGTCGCCAGACCAGGACTCGTGTCCGATCGCGGTGATCTTGCCGTCGCGCGTGGCGCCGATGCGCAGCCGCTGGATGGTGGCAGGGCGGTGCGTCGTGTTGTTGATCATGAGCGGCCGCGGCAGGGCTATTTTCACCGGCCGCCTGGCTGCGCGCGCACCGAGCGCCGCCAGCAGCGCTTCGGAACGCACGAACAGCTTGCCGCCGAAGCCGCCGCCGATATACGGCGACACCAGGCGCACATTCTCGACCGGGATGCCGAGCGTCTGCGCCACGTCCTTGCGGCCCCAGTCGACCATCTGGTTGGAGGTCCACAGCGTCAGCTTGTCGCCGTCCCATTTGGCTAGCGAGGCATGCGGCTCCATCATCGCGTGCGTCTGGTCCGGCGTGGTGTAAGTCGCGTCCAGCCGCACCGGCGCGGACGCGAAGCCGCCGGCGAAGTCGCCGGCCCCGGAATCGGGCTTGCCGCGCTTCGGCTTGGCCGCGCCGTCCTTCGCCCTGGCGAGGTCGAACGCGCCTTTGCCCTTGACGTACTTCACGCGCACCAGTTGGGACGCGGCGCGCGCCTGCTCGAAGGTTTCGGCAACCACCACCGCGACCGCCTGGTGATAGTGCTCGATCTCCGGACCGCCCAGCAGGGTGGCGGTGTTCATCTTGCCCTTGCCCAGCTTGCCCGCATTCTCCGCGGTGACGACCGCGATCACGCCCGGGGCGCGGCGCGCGGCGGAAACGTCGATCGATGCGATCCGGCCCTTGGCGATGGCCGAGCCGACCACGTAGCCATAGGCGGCGTCGGGCGCGGCCTGGTGCTGCTCGTAGGCGTAGGGCGCCGTTCCGGTGGCCTTGAGCCGGCCTTCGACCCGGTCCACGGGGCGGCCGACCACCTTGAGCTGGTCGATCGGATTGGTGGTGGCGGGAGTGGTGAATTTCATGGCATCAGCCTTTCTTCGCCTGCGCCAGCACGGCGGCGAGCGTGCGCTGGACCAGCGGGATCTTGAATGCGTTGTCCGCGGTGGGCCGCGCGCCGAACAGCAGCTGGTCAGTGACCGCGCGCACGCCGTCCGGCAGGCGCAGTTCGGCCGCCTCGACCCGCCACGGCTTGTGCGCAACGCCGCCCAGCGCGACCCGGCCGGAACCGTCGCGCTGGACGATGGCGGCCACCGAGACCAGCGCGAACGCATACGAGGAGCGGTCGCGCACCTTGCGGTACACATGCGCGCCGCCCACCGGGCGGGGCAGGGTGACGCCGGTGATCAGCTCCCCGGGTTCGAGCACCGTTTCGATGTGCGGCGTGGCGCCGGGCAGCCGGTGGAAGTCGGCGATCGGGATCACGCGTGCCGAACCGTCCGGCCGGATGGTTTCCACCTGCGCGTCGAGCACGCGCATCGCCACCGCCATGTCGCTCGGGTGCGTGGCGATGCAGGCTTCGCTGGCGCCGACGATCGCGTGCTGCCGGCTGAAGCCTTCCAGCGCCGAGCAGCCGCTGCCCGGTACGCGCTTATTGCACGGCATGTTGGTGTCGTAAAAATAGGGGCAGCGCGTGCGCTGCAGCAGGTTGCCCGCGGTGGTGGCCTTGTTGCGCAGCTGCGTCGAGGCGCCGGCCAGCAGCGCGCGCGACAGCACCGGATAGTCGCGCCGCACGCGCGGGTCCGCGGCCAGGTCGGTGTTGCGCACCAGCGCGCCGATCCGCAGCCTGCCGTCGGGCAGCGCTTCGGTCTTGTCGAGGCCGATCCCGTTCACGTCCACCAGGTGCGTCGGGGTTTCGATCTCCAGCTTCATCAGGTCGACCAGGTTGGTGCCGCCGGCGATGAAGCGCGCGCCCGGCGCACGCTGGACCGCGGCCGCGGCTTCGGCCGGGGTGCGTGCGCGCTCATAGGTAAAGGCTCTCATGCCGGCCTCCGCGCCACTTCGTTGATCGCATCGAGGATGTTGGAATACGCGCCGCAGCGGCAGATGTTGCCGCTCATGCGTTCGCGGATCTCGGCATCGCTGACCTGCGGCGGGGCGTTGAGGTCGGCCGTGACGTGGCTCGGGATGCCCTCGCGGATTTCGCGCAGGACCGACACGGCCGAGCAGACCTGGCCCGGCGTGCAGTAGCCGCACTGGAAGCCGTCGTGCTTGACGAAGGCCGCCTGCATCGGGTGCAGCTGGTTCGGGTTGCCCAGTCCCTCGATGGTGGTGACCTCGCCACCATCGTGCATGCAGGCCAGGCTGAGGCAGGAGTTGATGCGCCGGCCGTCGGCGATGACGGTGCAGGCGCCGCACTGGCCGTGGTCGCAGCCCTTCTTGGTGCCGTTCAGGTGCAGGTGTTCGCGCAGCGCGTCGAGCAGGGTAGTGCGGGTGTCGAGGTCGAGCTGGTGCGCCTTGCCGTTCACGCGCAGGCCTACCCGGGCGGTCGCCGGTGGCGGGCCGGACCCAGGCTGGGCTCCGTCCTGTGCCGCGCCGATGGACGGCACGGCTGCCGCGGATACCGTCAGCGCACCTGCAATCAGCAGGTCGCGCCTGGCCATGTTGACGTCGCCTGAATCGTTCATGTTCTTTCCCTCCGTGGCCATGCCAGCTTGCACCGGACGATTCTAAGGCACACGCCGCCTGGGCCTTGTCCGCTTGCCTCGCATCCACTAAAAATTGACCATCCACTGGGTGGGGGATCAATCGTGCGCGATATTGTTGAGGCATAATCAAAGTTTGCGTGTCCATACGCGCCCGGGGTGCGCGCGGAAATATTGCGTCCCGCTCCACCAATGAGAAAGCGATCGGGGTGTGCCTTGGCTGAACAAATGATGGGATTGTCGACGGTCGACCCGGCTGCGCTGTCGGAGGCGTCACGCCAGGTGCTGGCACTGCAGGTCGAGGCGATCCGGAACTGGAAGGCGCTGGTATCGCGCGAGCTGGTCGAAGCGAGCCGCCTGCGCGAATCGATCCTTGAAAATACCCTGCCGGTGCTGTTCGAAAGCGTAGCGCTGCTCCTGACGCCGGCCTACGTGCAGCGCGCTGGCGTCGACATCTCGGTGATGGCGGTTGGCCACGGCGACGAGCGCGCCCGCCTCACCGGTTACGACACCACCACACTGATCCACGAACTGCAGCTATTCCGCAGCGCCCTCATGGACACCCTAGCGGCCGGGGGCGTGGCGCTGAGCGCGGACCAGGCCGCCATGATCCACACCGCCATCGACAGCGCGATCCGCGAAAGCGCCAACGCCTTTGCCAGCGCCCAGGCCGCGCTGCGCGAGCAGTTCGCGGTGGCGCTTGCGCACGACCTGCGCACGCCGCTGTCCAATGCCCACCTGGCGGCGCAGCTGATCGAGCGTTCCTCGTCGCTCGAGCAGGCCAAGGGCCTGGCTTCGCGCATCCTGCAGAACACCGGCCGCATCGAGGACATGACCACCCAGCTGCTCGATAACCTGCTGAAGGTCGGCGGCATGAGCCTGCCGATGCGGATCGAACAGTTCGACATGTCCGAGCTGGCGATGGAGGTGGTGCAGCACACCTCGACCTTCCACGGCGTCGACCTCAAGCTCGATGCGGAGCCGGTCAGCGGCCACTGGTGCCGCGGCTCGCTGCACCGCGCGATCGAGAACCTGGTCGGCAACGCGATCAAGCACGGGGCGGCGGGCGCGCCGGTGCAGCTGTGGGTGCAGCAGACAGCGGTGCGGGTCAAGGTGTCGGTCCACAACGAGGGCGATCCGATTCCGGTGGAGCTGATGGAGTCGATTTTCCAGATGTACCTGCGCGCCGAGGAAGCGCGCAGGTCCAGCGTCGGCTGGGGCGTGGGCCTGCCCTTCGTCAGGCGGGTAGCGGAAGCGCACGGCGGCAGCGTGCTGGTGTCGAGCACCGCGATGGAGGGCACCACCTTCTCGATCGACATCCCGCGCGACGCGCGCCCGTTCCAGTCCAGCGTGCCGACAATGGCCTAGCTTTTTGCGGCGAGGATGCGTTCCCAGTAGCCGACGTCGATCCAGCGCCCGAACTTGAAGCCCACCTCGCGGAAGTGGGCGACTTTTTCAAAGCCCACGCGTTCGTGCAGCGCCACGCTGGCTTCGTTGGGCTGGGCGATGCCGGCCATGACCGCATGCACGCCGCGCCCTTCGAGTTCGTCGATCAGCTGGCGGTACAGGGCGGCGCCGATGCCTTGTCCTTCGCGCCCTTCCTTCACGTACACGCTGGCCTCGGCCGAGAAACGGTAGCCTGAGCGCGTGCGCCATGGCGTGGCGTAGGCGTAGCCGGCGATGGCGCCGTCTTCATCGGCGTGCGCCAGCCAGCAGGTGGCATTGGCGATGCGGGTCTCCATGTCCGCTACTGCTACCGGCGCTTCCTCGAAAGAGTAGTGCGCGATCGCGATGAAGTGGTTGTAGATCGCGCAGATGCCGGCGGCATCGGCGGCCGTGGCGGGGCGGATGGCGGAAGCGCTGCGTGGCAGGGGTAGCGAGGACATGCGGATCGTTTGTAGTGGTGGGTGCGACCATCATAACGCTGCGGGCCCCACGCCGTCATCCTGGCGAAGGCCGGAATTCATACCGGGCGTCCGGGCGGGCGCCGGCTCCATGCGCACGGTGCATGGATCCCTGCCTTCGCAGGGATGACGGCTATGAGTGCAGGTGCACGTTGGAAGTGATCACCTTGTTTAACTGCTGCTTCGACAGCGCGGCGCTGAAGTAGAAGCCCTGCATCTGGTCGCATTCGTACTCGCGCAGGAAGCGCAGCTGCTCCAGCGTCTCCACGCCTTCGGCGATCACGATCAGGTTCAGGTTGTGGCCGAGCGAGATGATCGCCTTGGCGATGACGGTGTCGCGCTGGCCCCAGCCGACTTCGCGCAGGAAGGTGCGGTCGATCTTGATGTTATCGACCGGGAATTTCTGCAGGTAGCTCAGGCTCGAGTAGCCGGTGCCGAAATCGTCGATCGACAGGCGCACCCCCAGGTGCTTGAGCTGAGTGAGCGCTTCCACCGCCTTTTCCGGATCTTCCATCAGGTGGCTCTCGGTCACCTCCAGCTCGAGCGACCCGGGCAGCAGGTGGTGGCTGGCCATCATGGCTGCCAGGCGCTGGACGAAGTCCGCTTCGCGCAGCTGGCGCGCCGACAGGTTGACCGAGATGGTGAAGTCCGGGAAGCCCTGTTCCTGCAGCTCGCGCAAAGTGGAGCAGGCGCGCCGCAGCACCCATTCGCCCAGCTGGATGATGAGACCAGTCTCCTCGGCCACCGGGATGAACTTCTCCGGCGAGACCACGCCATTCTCGGGATCGTTCCAGCGCACCAGCGCCTCGGCGCCGATCACCGCACCGGTATGCAGGTCGACCTTGGGCTGGTAGCCGACGAACAGCTCGCCGCCCTGGATCGCGCGGCTCAGGCGCGCCTTCAGCGACAGGTGCTCGTGCACGGTCTTGTTCAGCTCCTCGGAATAGAACTGGCAGTTGTTGCGGCCGGTGGTTTTGGCGTGGTACATGGCGGCGTCGGCCGCGCGCATCAGGCGGTCCACGCTGTCGCCGTCGCGCGGATACATGCTCACCCCGATGCTCACCCCCGGGATCACGTCCTTGCCGTTCACGTGCACCGGCGCGCCGACCCCGACCCGCACCCGTTCCATCAGGTCGGCCACGTGGCCGATGCTGGGCTGGCTGGTACTCACCAGCACGAATTCGTCGCCGCCGAGGCGGGCCACGGTGTCCTCCTCGCGCACGTTGTGGCTGAGGCGCGTGGCCACTTCCTTGAGCACCGCGTCGCCCACTTCGTGGCCGTAGTTGTCGTTGATGAACTTGAAGTTGTCCAGGTCCAGGAAGGCGACCGCCATCAGCGCGTTGTTACGCTGGGCGAACAGCATCGACAGCTGGACTTTTTCCTGCAGCAGCGTGCGGTTTGCCAGCCCGGTAAGCGGATCGTGGTTGGCCAGGTGCTGCAGGCGCCGTTCGTACTGGCGCTCGAGCGTGATGTCGTCGATCACGCCGACGTAGTGGGTGACGGTGCCGTCCATGTTGATCACCGGGTCGATGCGCAGCTCGTTCCAGAAGATCTCGCCATTCTTCTTAGCGTTGCGGACGATCGCGTGCACGCTTTCGCGCCGCGTAAGCGCCTGCCGGATCCGCCCGCGCTCCTCCTCGTCGAAGCCCACCACCTGCATGAAGCGCGGGTCGCGGCCCTTGATTTCGGCCAGCGTGTAGCCGGTCAGGTTCTCGAACGCGGGATTGACGTACTCGATCAGGTTGTCGCCGCTCTTGCAGCAGGTGATCATGATCGCGTTCACGCTCGAATACATGGCGCGCTCGCGCACCCGCAGGCGCAGCTCGGTTTCCTTCTGCGCCGAGATGTCGAGGCCGGTGCCGAACACGCAGGGAATGCTGCCCAGGCTCATGCGCGCGCAGTTGAACAGGAAGGGGGTGCGCTTGCCGTGCAGGCCGACCAGCACCGCTTCGTGGCTGGAGCTGCCGGTCTCGAAGGCTTCCAGGATTTTCTGCTTGATCTCGGGGCGCTGCTTCTCGTCGAAGAAATGGCTGACGTTCAGCAGCGGCACTTCGTCGCCGGTCATTTCCAGGGCATCTTCGAGGCGGTGGTTCCACAGCAGCAGGTGGCCGCTCTGGTCGATCACGTAAAACACGCAGGGCAGCCCCTCGATGATGTCGAGCAGCGGCGCGTCCTGGATCATCTGCTGGCTGGCCGGAGGCGATTTCTCCCCTTCCTTGGGGATCACGATCACGCTGTAGGTGTCGGGATGGGCGCGGTCGAGCACGTGGCGGGCGGTGGTTACGTGCACCGGCAGCGTGCTGCCGTCCTTGCGCGTGAGGGTGGCGTCCACGTCGCCGTCGCGGTCGTACTGGATGGCCTCCCTGCCGGCCTCGCCGGCGCCGGCGATGATGTCGTCCAGCTGACTGTTGCGGATATCGTCCGCGCCGAAGCCAGACAGCTTTTCGCATGCCTTGTTCCAGCTCTGGATCCTGCCGTCCGCGTCGATCACGAAAACGGCAATCGGAAACGAAAAGGGATTCACGCCCACCTCCGCCACTCGCTGCGACGAAACGCCATGCAATTCACTATAGCAGTTCGCAAAATTACCTGCGCGTCGGCCAACCGAACGGTGCAGGGTTCCGCACGCAGCTGCGCTCAGCCCGTAAACGTTGAAAAGCCCTGGCATGCCAGGGCTTTTATTTGGATGTCGCGCCGCGGCAAGCCGCAGCTGGACGGGTATTACTTGGCTTTGCGGCGACGTGCAGCGAAGCCTACCAGGCCCAGGCCTGCCAGCAGCATTGCGTAGGTCTGTGGTTCTGGGATTGGAGCCAGTTGCATTGCCAGGCCATAGGTACCGCCGTGCGAGCCGTTTGCGTTACCGGTCACCTTGATGACGTAGTCGCCAGCTGGCAGTGCGGTTGCCCAGTTGGTGGTGTTGTCGCCGGTGAAGGTGTGCAGGTTGGTCGAACCGGACCACAGGGTGTACGACAGGCCGTCGATGTTCGACACGTTCTGGCCCGACAGCATCACGTTCAGTGGGTTGGCCGACGAAGCCAGGTCGCCCGCGGTGATCGTGAAGTTGATGGTATCGGTGAAGGTGCCGATGGTATCGTGGTCGAACAGGTGGTAGAACGTGTCTGGAGCGACAGGGATCATGCCGGCGTCATGGACGATGTCGGCTGCGAATGCGGTGGAGGTGCCCAGGGCGAGGACTGCTGCAGCGGCGATGGTCTTCAGTTTCATAAATTTCTCCAATAAACAGGTTAACAAAATTTTTTAGTAGCGCCGGTGTCCGAAATGCCGGAAACCGAACCTGATGTTCCACACCGCCTTATGGGTCGGGTCGAGGTGCTGGTCGTTGTGCCTGCGGTCTCTATCGGGCTCATCAGTGGGTTTAAGATTAACATTGATCTTTCGCAAAAATTGGCATTTTTGCCAATTGTGCTTAAGGTTCAGCTAAGTTTTTTGTCAGTTGTGTTAGCCATCGCACCCTAATCGTTTCCAACCGGATACTTTCGTGTGTTCTGGTGGCAACTTCTGCCAATTTCTCGCATTTGCAGGTAAATACGGTGCATCTTTTTCGCACGGTTCCGATGCGTGCAGTCGTGCCGGGCGATTCGTGCTACGTTTTTGCCTGTAGAGAGCCCCAACCATGGATACCAGCGACCGCCCGACCGTCCCGCCGATGGCACCCCAGGAGGTGTCGGTCGACGTTTTGCTTGAAAAATATGCCAAGGGACAGGAGCAGGGTGTCGACGAAGTGCGGCGGCGGGTGGCGCGCGCGCTGGCGGCGCTGGAAGACCCGGCCCAGCGCGAGGCGATGGAAGAGCGCTTCGTCTGGGCCCAGGAGCACGGCTTCGTCCCGGCCGGCCGCATCGCTTCCGCGGCCGGGCTGGCGACCCGCGCCACCCTGATCAACTGCTTCGTGCAGCCGGTCGGCGACTCTGTCACCGGCACCGAGGACGGCTTGCCTGGCATCTATGCCGCGCTGGCCGAGGCGGCCGAAACCATGCGCCGTGGCGGCGGGGTCGGCTACGACTTCTCCGCCATCCGCCCGTTCGGCAGCAAGGTCCGCGGCACCAGCTCGCGCGCCTCGGGACCGGTGTCTTATATGGAAGTCTTCGACGCCTCCTGCAAGACCGTGGAGTCGGCCGGCGCGCGGCGCGGCGCCCAGATGGGCGTGCTGCGCATCGACCACCCGGACATCGAGCGCTTCATCGCAGCCAAGGACGAGGGAGGGTTCAGCAACTTCAACCTGTCGGTGGCGGTGCCGGACCGCTTCATGGAGGCGCTGGAGGCGGACGCCCCGTTCGAGCTGGTGCACCGCGCCGAGCCGGGCGAGGACGACATCGCGCAGGGCGCCTGGCTGCGCGCGGACGGGATGTGGGTCTATCGCAAGGTGTCGAGCCGGGTGCTGTGGGACAGGATCATGCGCTCCACCTATGACCATGCCGAACCGGGCGTGCTGTTCGTGGACCGCATCAATGCGGAGAACAACCTGTATTACGCCGAACAGCTGGCCGCGACCAATCCCTGCGGCGAGCAGCCGCTGCCGGCCTACGGCTGCTGCGACCTCGGATCGCTCAACCTGGCCAGCCTGGTGCTCGATCCGTTCTCGCCGGCGGCGCGGATCGACTTCGACCTGCTGCGGCGGGTGGCGACGGTCGCGGTGCGCATGCTGGACCTGGTGCTGGACGCCACCGCCTGGCCGCTGCCCCAGCAGGAAAGGGAATCGCAGCAGAAGCGCCGCATCGGCCTCGGTTTCCTGGGGCTGGGCAGCGCGCTGGTCATGCTGGGCCTGCGCTACGACTCGCACGAAGGCCGCGCGATGGCGGCGCGCATCGCCACCGCGCTCCGCGACGCGGCCTATGCCGCCTCGGTCGACCTGGCCAAAGAGAAGGGCGCGTTCCCGCTGTTCGACGCGGCGCGCTACCTGCAGGGGCGCTTCGTGCGGCGCCTGCCGCCCGAACTTCGCGAGCAGATCGCCACCCATGGCATCCGCAACTCGCACCTGCTGTCGATCGCGCCCACGGGCACCATCTCGCTGGCGTTCGCGGACAACGCCTCGAACGGCATCGAGCCGGCCTACTCCTGGGTCTACCAGCGCCGCAAGCGCATGGCGGACAACTCGGTGCGGGTGTACGAGGTGGCGGACCACGCCTGGCGGCTGTACCGGCACCTGGGCAACGACGTGTCGGACGACGCGCGCCTGCCGCCACAATTCGTGACCGCGTTGCAGATGAGCGCGCTGGACCACATGCGCATGGTGGAGGCGGTGCAGCCCTTCGTCGACACCGCCATCTCCAAAACCGTGAACGTGCCCGAGGACTACCCGTACGAGCAGTTCCGCGGCCTGTATACAGAGGCCTGGCGCGCCGGGCTGAAGGGACTGGCCACCTACCGCCCCAATCCGGTCACCGGCAACGTGCTGAGCGTGGCCAAGGCGCCGGCGCGCCCGCCCGACGACGACCCGCTGCTGAGGCGTTTCGACCGCCGGCCGCTGGGCGAGCTGGAGTCGGTGACCACCAAGGTCGAGTACTCCACCAGCGAAGGCAAGCGCGCGGTGTACCTGACGGTCAGCTTCATCCATGCCGAAGGCACGCTGGACGGCGAGCAGGTGACGATCGAACGCCCGTTCGAATTCTTCATGCCGGCCAACCAGAAGACCGGCGGGCACCAGTGGGTGACGTCGTCGATGCGGCTGCTGTCGCTGGTGGCGCGCGCCGGCGGGCCGATCGCCAAGGCGCTGGCCGACCTGCGCGAAGTGGTGTGGGAGAAGGGGCCGGTGCGCTGCGGCTACCTGACGCGCGAGGACGGGACCGAGGTGCCCGTGTACCACGACTCGGAGGTGGCCGCGATCGCCTTCATGCTGCAGCGGATCCTGATCCGGCGCGGTTTCCTCGACGCCTACGGCAACCAGGTGCCGGCCGCGAAGCTGGCGCGCCAGCTGCAAGAGCGCAGCGGTGCCGCGCCGCTTGCTGGCGGCCAGCCGCATGCCGCCACCACCGCCGGCGTCGCGCCCTCGGTCGCTGGCGGCAAATGCCCGGAGTGTGGCGCCTACGCCCTGCACAAGGTGGACGGCTGCACGCGCTGCGCCGAATGCCACTACCTCGGCGGCTGCGGCTGAGGGGACTGTCCCTCCGCGCCAAGGCGGCAGTACTGTCCCCTGCCTTTGCTTGTCCGATCCGAACACAATTATGCCGAATCCGCCACGAAGCCGGGGGACTGTCCCGCTGCGCCAAGGCGGCAGTACTGTCCCCCGGCCGTTCGGTGTCGGATTCGAACATGATTATGCCGAATCCGCCAAATATCACTTTCACCGGCAAAACCAAAAGGCAGGGGACAGTCCCGTTGGGACAGTCCCCGACGACGCGCCAACCGTGCGCGGTTGGCGCCGGTGAGATCGTAGACTGAGCCTACAGATTACGAGCTGTCAGATTCTCGTCGAAGTTTGCGCACAGCACCATGGCAACCGATAACACCCGTCCGCTCCCGCCAGCGACGCCCGATCCCGAAGGCTTCACCACGCGGCTACCCGCCCACGGCGCCCAGTCCGGCGCGCGCGTGATCGATACCGGCCGCGGCAAGCGGCCACTGCCGCCCACCCACGGCCCGGACGGGCTCCCGCACCACGAAGGCTCCGCCCCAGGACCCGATCCCGGATGACTCCACTCTCACCTGAATACCAGGAGGACCATCATGCAACACACACTTGCAGCAGTTTTCGACAACCGCACCTCGGCACAGCAGGCGATGGACGAACTGACGCGTTGCGGTTTCCCCCGGCAGGACATGGCGCTGAAGGATTCGACCACCGATGATGAAGCGGCGCGTTCGGACGTGGCGGTCGGGGAGCGCGACGAATCGTTCGGCCAGAGCGTCCTGCATTTTTTCAGCGACCTGTTCGGCGCCCACCACGCCGATACCCACGTGTACACGGAAGCGGTCAGCCGCGGCAATACGGTGCTGACTTATGTCACCGACGACCAGGACAAGATCGAACGTGCGGCCGACATCATCGAAGCCTACGGCCCGGTGGACATCGACGAATACGAGTCGCAGTGGCGCGCCGGCGGCTGGACCGGCGCCGAGGGCATGCGTGTCACCCCGACGTATGAAGGGCAGGGCGCCTCGCTGCAAAGCACGACCGCGGGCGCATCCACCGGCGCGGGTACCGCGAACCTGCAGGGCGGATCGCAGCAGGGTTCCGCCAGCCAGGGTTCGATGCAGCGCGAGACGATCCAGGGTAGCGCCGGCTCGATGCCCGCGTCGAGCGACCAGCAGGTCAAGCTCGGCGAGCGCACCGGCCAGACCGGCGGCGTGCGGGTGTATTCGCGTATCGGCGAGAGCCCGTCCAGCGCCGACGAGGAATCGTACTATCGCGTCCATTACGCCAGCCACATGGCCATCCTGGGCGGGAATTTCGATGCCTATGCGCCGGCCTACCGCTATGGCGCCGCGCTGGCGCGCGATCCGTCCTACAGCGCCAGCAGCTGGGACGAGGTGGAGTCGCGCGTGCGCACCGACTGGGAAGCCAAGCATCCGGGCTCGGCGTGGGAGCGCTTCAAGAACGCGATCCGCCACGGCTGGGAACACAAGACCGTGCCGGACGACGACGACAGCTACTACCGCAGCCACTGGAAGCTGAACTATGGTGACGAGGGCAGCAACTACGACGAATATGCCCCGGCCTACAAGTACGGCTCGTCGATGGCTTCCGAGACCGCTCGCGGGCGCAGCTGGGAAGATGTGGAAACCTACCTGCGCAGCGACTGGGAGGCGCGCAACCCGGGGTCGGCGTGGGAGCGTTTCAAGTCGGCGGTGCGGCACGGCTGGGAGCGCATCACGACGTAAGGGGACTGTCCCTGCTGGACTGTCCCTGCCTTTTTTTGCCGCCGCCACCCGAAAGGCGGGGGACGGTACTGCCGCCTTGGCGCGGGGGGGCAGTCCCCTGCAGTCCCTACATGAAGAAGCGGCGCGGGAGGTGAACCTTCGCCGCGGGCCGGTCGAGGAAGTCGGCCAGCACCTGTTCGTACGCGGCCAGCTTGCCGGTGTGCCGCATCACGTCCGTATTCCCCAGGAACCGCAGCGCGAAATAGTCGGCGAGGAGCTCGCCCTGCGCTTCCATGTTGAAGTCCGCCAGCCGCTTCGACGCGTCCAGCCGGTAGTCGTAGTCGAGGAACAGCCGCACCGCTCCGCGCAGCAGCACCGGATAGCCGAGCTGGTACTGCCACACATGCACCATCTCGTGGATGAACCAGTGCTTGTCCTTCTGGCTGCTGGTGGAGAAGTCGTCCAGGTAGCGCGCCGCGGTGAAGTAGATGTTCCCGTTCGGCGAGATGGCCACGTGCGGGTGTTGCAGCCCGAACCACAGGAAGCCGCGCCCGTAGATGCGCACCCGGCCGTAGTCGATCGCGTCGCGGAACAGCAGCCGCGCCATTTCGATTTCTCCGCTCGTCATCGGGCGTACGGGTGCCGCCATTGCTTCCTCCGCAGTATTCCACTGCTCCAGCTTACCGAAGGGTGCGGCGCGCCGCCGCACGCGTTGCCGCGTCAGAGGGTGGCGTCGGCAGGAAGCAGCGCGTGCTCGTGCAGGAAGGAGGCAATCAGCTCGTTGACGGCGTCGGCGTGCGTGATCGGAGCCATATGGCCGCCGGCGACCTGCGCGCTGGTGGCGTTGGGAAGCGCGCCCGCGAGCAGCGCCGCCAGGTCGCGTGTCGAACGCGGGCTGGCGCTGCCGGACAGCACCAGCGCCGGCATCCGCAGCTGCGCGCAGTCGGCCAGCGTGGCCGGCTCGCCCAGCAGGGCGCGGAAGTCGAGCCGCACCTTGTCGATCTGCGCGGCGAAGCGCGCCTGCTGCGTTTCGGGCAGCGTATCGAAGGTGCCGGGAGCGTTCCAGTAATCGATGAAAGCGCGCGCGCCATCGAGGCGCGAAGGCGCCGCGTCGATGGCCGCCACCAGCGCGCGCACTTCCAGGCGCGCCGCCGCCTGCTGCGGCAACAGGTGGAAGGCGACCGGCTCGAACACGCACAGCGAACGCACGCGCTCGCCCAGGTTGCGCGCGAGGCGCAGGGCGGTGGCGCCGCCGTAGGAATGGCCGACCAGGTGCAGCGGTTCGTGCGTGTCCACGTGCGCGGCGATCGCGGCCATCACGGCGTCGACCTCATGGCCGAGCGTGAACGCGTCCGTCTCGAGCGGGAAGGGCGCGCGCCCGTAGCCGAGCAGGTCAACCGCGACGAAGCGGAAGCGCTCCGACTCGCGCGCGACCAGTTTGTTCCACTGGGACTGGGAGCTCATGGAACTGTGGAGGAGGACGACAACCGGGCGGGATTCGGCGGAAACTGCAGTGGTGCACATAAGGCTTGCAAATTATTTCGAGGAACCGAAGATTATATCGTCCCCGGAACACGCAGGCAAAGATCCTTTGCCCCCGTCGTCCCAGCGAAGGCTGGGACCCATAGACAACATCCGAAGCTGATCGAAGTCGTGCCGCGACGCTGCCTCAGTATGGATCCCAGCCTGTGCTGGGATGACGGTCTTGAGGCCGGTGGTGAAACCGGACCGCATGGCGCCACCGATCGAAGGCTTGTCGCAGCGCTGCCTCAGTATGGATCCCAGCCTGCGCTGGGATGACGGTCTTGAGGGCGGTGGTAGTGAAACCGGGACCGCGCGTCACCACTCCAGCGAGAGCAGCAGCGCCGCCATGCGCGGCCAGCACATGGTGCGCACCTGCTCGCGTGTGCACCACGCGAACGCGTCCGCCTCCGGCGTCGGCTTGCCGGTGAACCGATGCGGAAAGTGGCTGGTGCAATGCAGGTGGTCGAGCGAACACAGTGAGTCCCCCACCTCGACCTTATACAGGTGCAGCCGCTTGTCGCTGCGGTACGCGAACTCGCCCAGGTCCTGGAACATCGCCTCGTCGAATGCGAGCCCGGTCTCTTCCATCAGCTCCCGGCGCGCCGCCTCGAGCGTGGTTTCGCCCGGATCCTGGATTCCTTTTGGAATGTCCCAGTTCTTCGTTCCGGTGGCATGGCACAGCATGATCCGGCCCTGGTGATCGATGATCAGTGTGCCGCAAGAAACAACCGACATGAATTCTCCTTTTTTCTGCTGATCCGTTTCCGTGCGCTCATCGCCAATCCGGGTCGATTCGCGTATTTTAATTTCACACCAATGAACCTAAGAACAGGAGAAGCATATGTTAGCAATGGACTTCCGAGGATCCTACCGCGTACGTGCCACACAGAAGCCCGATCCGGTCATCGAACACCCGAACGATGCCATCGTGCGCGTCACCCGCGCCTGCATCTGCGGGTCCGACCTGCACCTGTACCACGGGCTGGTGCCCGATACCCGCGTCGGCATGACCTTCGGACACGAGTTCGTCGGCTACGTGGAGGAGATCGGCCCCGGCGTGCAGAACCTGAAGGTCGGCGACCACGTGCTGGTGCCGTTCAACGTGTTCTGCGGCTCCTGCTTTTTCTGCCAGAAAGAGCTCTACGGAAACTGCCACAACGTGAACCCTGAAGCGACCGCGTCCGGCGGCATGTACGGATATTCGCACACCGGCGGCGGCTACGACGGCGGCCAGGCCGAGCTCGTGCGCGTGCCGATGGCCGACGTCGGCCCCACCATCATCCCGAAGGACCTGGACGAAGACAACGCGGTGCTGCTGACCGACGCCTACCCGACCGGCTACCAGGCCGCCGAAATGGGTGACATCAAGCAGGGCGACACCGTGGTGGTGTTCGGCGCCGGCCCGGTCGGCATCTTCGCCGCCAAGTGCGCCTGGTTCTTCGGCGCCGGCCGCGTGATCGTGGTCGACCACCTCGACTACCGGCTCGAGTTCGTGAAGAACTTCGCGCAGTGCGAGGTCGTGAACTTCAAGGACGTGCGCGACATGGCGCTGCACATCAAGAAGATGACCGACTGGCTGGGCGCCGACGTATGCATCGATGCGGTCGGCTGCGAAGCGTCCGGCAACGCAATGCAGTCGCTGACCGGCCGCTACCTGATGATGCAGGCCGGCGCCGCCACCGCGCTGCACTGGGCCATCAATTCGGTACGCAAGGGCGGCAATGTGTCGATCGTCGGTGTCTACGGGCCGACCTTCAACGCCGTCCCGATCGGCAGCGCGGTCAACAAGGGCCTGACGTTGCGCATGAACCAGGCCAGCGTCAAGCGCCACCTGCCGCGCCTGATCGAGCACATCCAGGCCGGCCACATCGATCCGAAGCAGGTGATCACCCACCACATCCCGCTGGAAGAAGTCTCCGATGCGTATCACATGTTCTCCGCCAAGCTGGACAACATGATCAAGCCGGTGCTCATCCCTCCCGGCTCCCATACGCTGCAGATCCAATGAACAAGGAGAATCGCATGCAAGACCAACAGTCGCAGCAAAAAGACCTGGGCGCAGTGCAGAGATACACGACCCAGGGCGCCGACCTGCAACGCGAATTCGCAGGGCCGGGCCACGATGAACATATGCATGGCCAGGCCCAGCACCGCGTGATGGACAGGTCCCAGATTCCCGGCTGGGGTTCGGACCTGGATCGCGAGAACCGCCCGGCGGTGCCGATGGAGCGCACCCCGCCACGCCTGGAAAACGTGCACTGGGAACAGCCGGAGCAGCAACCCCTGAACATCAAGGTGTTCCATTCGCCCGAGCGTCCCGGCATCACGCCGATCTTCGGCACCAGCACGCCGCCGCGCGGGCTGTCGGGCAAGATCCGCGAGGCCGCCTACAAGCTCACCGAGAACGATGTGCGCCACTGGATGATGTTGTTGCTGGCTGACCGCGTCGACATGGTGGAGGGCATCGGCGACGACCTGATGCGCGGACACATCCCCAACGTGCTGGGTGAAATGGGCATCACGGCCGAGCTGAAATACAACAAGGCCGGCTTCGTGCGCAAAGTGGCGGTGGCCGCCGCAGTAGCCGGCATCGGCTACTACCTGCTCAAGCGGCGCTCGCCCGACCTGATCGAACGCTGACGTCCTGCCTGCCGCGCGCGCCCGCGCGCGGCTTCTTTTCCCCTCGGATTTTCCCCTGCGCCGCCGCGTCGTTCCCTATGGCGATGCGGGTGTATATGCACGTCTCGATTTCGCAGGGAGCCCGCCACTACAGGCCTCCTGCAATGCTGAGTTATCCGCGGCGTTGATATCCGTCATGCGCTTACCGCAGAATTCCGGCCAAGTGGTCAGAACTGCATCCTGTCCTCCAAATCCGGCATTTTGTCGCAATCCGGATGCGTCCGGTGCGGCCGATCGGTACAGTTTCATCATTCGCCATGCACATACAAAGACACATGGCGATATCTTCCAAACTCACTGACAGGAAAAATATCATGCGCAAATTCGCTATCGCCGCCGCCGCCGCAGCACTGCTGTCCACCTCCGCTTTCGCAGCAGGCGTCCCAACCACCATCGAACAGCAGAACGCTGCAGTCGCATCGGTCCGCGTACAGGGCGGCCAGCCACAAGGCGTGCACCGCTACAAAGTGACCCCACGCGAATTCGCGACCCAGTTCAACGGCACCTACAAACTGCGCAACGGCAGCGAAGTCGAACTGAGCGCACGTAACTCGCGCTACTACGCATCGATGGACGGCAGCGAAGTCGAACTGCTGTCCGTGACCCCGAATACCTTCGTCAGCGTCGACGCCAAAATGGCGGTGAGCTTCGACAAGGAAGCCACCGGCGGCGACGACATCCAGGTCCGCATGGTGCGCTAATCGTGTTCCAGGTGAGGCGCGCGCAGGCTAAGACCCTGCGCGCGCAAGCCTGAATACCGCGCGGATGTCGCCCACGACCGTACCGCGCCAGTTGCGCAGCGGGGGCTGGCGATACCGCTCCACCGCCGCAGCACGTTCCTCATCCATCAGCCCCAGTTGCTGCAGCACGCTTACCGTGACTGCCTGCAACGAGCGCGGCGCACCATCCGAAATCTTGATCGCGATTCCCAGGCCGGCCGAGCTCACGCCCACCGCCTGCACCGCATCCGCTCCCACCTTCGTCACCCAGTCGCCGTTCGACGCCTTCATGTACACCAGGTCGGACCTGCCTTCGCCGGACACCAGTTCCGGGTGGGTGGTCATCGCTTCCCGCAGCAGTCCCATCTCGGCGCCCCATTGCGGGTCGGCCGCGCCTTGCGCCAGCCGTGCATACAGGTGCGCCATGCGCGACAGCGGGAACGCGTAGTTCGGGGCCGAACAGCCATCGATGCCGCGCGCCAGGCTGTCGCCATCCACGCCCAGCGTTTCGCCAAGCCGCGCTCGCACCGCGCGCTGCAGCGGGTGGTCAGGATCGACGTAGCCGGCGGTGGGCGCGCCGTGCAGTGCGCACCAGGCCAGGAAGCCACTGTGCTTGCCGGAGCAGTTGTGCTGCAGCGGGGTCCAGGTCTGGTCGCAGGGCACGCGCAGGTTCAGCGTTTCGTAGAAGTGCGGCTGGTGGCAGCCGCATTCGAGGTGGCTTTCGTCCAGGCCAATGCGCTCGAGGATGCCGCGCACCGTGTCGACGTGCTGCTGCTCGCCGGAGTGGCTGGCGCACATCACCGCCACGTCGCGCAGCGACAGGCCGAGCCTGGCGGGGCCGTCGTCGAGCATGAAGGGCAGGGCCTGGAAAGGCTTCAGCGCCGAGCGCGTGAAGGTGGGGAACTCCGGGTCACCCGCGTACCACAGCAGCTTGCCGGAGGTATCGACCACCGCGACCGAACCGAAGTGGATATTTTCGACGTGACCGCCGCGTGTCGTTTCAACGAGTGGGACTAATTTCATCGGGGCTCCAGGCTGAGGCGTGCCTTCCATCATAGCTCCGGCCGGTGCAGCAAGGCGCACGGGGAGCAGGGAAGGGTACTGTCCCCATAGGGGACTGTCCCCTGATTTTTGTCTGGCAGTACCGATAACCCTGATTAAAGATCGGGGGACGGTCCCCTGCGGGGACAGTCCCCTCCTACCCAAACAGGCCGGCCTGGTAATCCTCGATCGCCTGGTTGATTTCCTCGCGCGTGTTCATCACGAACGGCCCGTGCGCCACCACCGGCTCGCCCAGCGGCGCCGCATGCCCGATCACCACCACCGCGCGGTCCACCGCCGACAGCGTCAGCGCGTCGCCCTCGCCAAGTTCGACCAGGTGGTACTGC
The DNA here is from genome assembly GCA_035759315.1 of Telluria sp. Taxonomy (GTDB): domain Bacteria; phylum Pseudomonadota; class Gammaproteobacteria; order Burkholderiales; family Burkholderiaceae_D; genus Telluria. Next base: position 19,544 of record DASTVB010000085.1, read on the forward strand.
GGCGCCAGCTGCCCCGCGATCGTGATGGTGCCGCTGACCACATACAGGAACACGTTGCGCCCCTCGAGCCCGTGGAACCAGGCCGACCCGCCCGGCTCGAACGCCACGGTCGCCATGAAGATGTCCAGCAGCGGCCGCACCGGCCCGCGGTGGCCTTCCCATTCGCCCGCGATCAGCCTGACCGTCGCGCCCGCGGCCCCGATTTCCGGAATTTGCCCGCGCGCCAGCCCGACATACGCCGGCTCGCTCATTTTCAGCCGGGCCGGCAGGTTGATCCACAGCTGCAGGAGCTCGAGCGGCCCGCCGTCGCGCAGGAACTCGGGTGGCGAAATCTCGGCATGCACGATGCCGCGCCCGGCCGTCATCCACTGCACCCCGCCCGCGCCGATCACGCTGCCGTGGCCGGCGCTGTCCTTGTGCATCAGCGAGCCCTCCAGGATGAAGGTCACCGTCTCGAAGCCGCGGTGCGGATGCGGCCCGAACGGCAGCCCGCGGTTGCCTGGGGGGTAGGTTTGCGGCCCGTGGTGGTTCAGGAACAGGAAGGGATCGAGCTGGGCGATCTGTGGCCCAGGCAGCGGCCGGCGGGTGGTGAGGTCGCCGATGTCGTCGCGCTGGGCGGCGTGCAGGCGCACGATGGTCTTGTCGGACATGGTTAACTCCGGGTCAATATTTAACGATACCCGATCGCGCGCCGGCGGGTCACGCGGATCGGCGCCACACATGCCTTCACGGCAAACTTCATTAACGGGATTGCATTGGAAAAGCGCCTGCCGATTCGCTGCTGCCGCTCCAGACCGTGTAGGCGTTCGCCTTCTCGGGTTTGCCGAAATCTTCTCACTGGGATGTCAGTCCGTGCCTACGTTCGGTTACACAGCAGTCGCGGCGGTCAACGCATGAAGGGCGCCACCGTAGAGCGTGACGTAAATTGGTGTCGATTCAATTGTGAACCGCCAGTCGAAAAATGCAGCGCGGAAATGGATTGTCAGAAACACCTCAAAAAACCCTCTGATAGCATCAAGTCATGGTGGTGCCGAAGGCCCCGCACGGTTGTTTCTTTCACGAACAAATCCCATGCATAGCGTAGACCTGACCAAGCCCGACGGGCGCAAACTGACCTTGTACAGCGGCAGGCCAATCGAGGCTTCCATCGTCGCGCCAAGCCCGTTTGCGGACCCGCAGAACCCCAACCCGCACCTGCGCTGGCATCCGCTGCGCGGCGAGTGGGTCGCCTACGCCGCCTACCGCCAGAACCGCACTTTCCAGCCGCCGCCGGAGTACAACCCGCTGGCGCCAATGGTCGATCCGTCCAACCCCACCGAACTGCCGGCGGGCGACTACGAGGTGGCGGTGTTCGACAACCGCTTTCCGACCCTGACGATGGCCTCGCACAGTCCGCCGACGCTGGACGTCCCGACCGCGGCGGCCACCGGCATTTGCGAAGTGGTGGTGTTCACCCAGGACCCGTCCGCGTCGCTGGCCAGCCTGCCGCTGTCGCGCATTGACCTGCTGTTCCAGGTCTGGGCCGACCGCACCCGCCGCGCGGCGGAACATCCCGAGATCCGCTACGTGCTGCCGTTCGAGAACCGCGGCTCGGAAGTCGGGGTCACGCTGCACCATCCGCACGGCCAGCTGTATGCCTATCCCTTCGTACCGGCGGTGCCGGCGCGCATGCTGGCGCAGGAAGCGGAGCACTTCGCCAGCCATCGCCAGAACCTGATGTGCCAGCTGGTGCAGGCCGAGATCGCGGACGAGGAGCGCCTGCTGTACCGGGGCGAACACGCGGTCGCCTTCGTGCCGCCGTGCGCGCGCTATCCCTACGAAGTGTGGGTGACCCTGATCGAGCCGACGCCCGATTTCGGCTCGCTCAGCGTGGAAGCGCGCGCCGACCTGGCGCGTGCGCTGAAGACTGTGCTGCTGAAGTACGAAGGCCTGTGGCAACGGCCGTTCCCCTACCTGATGACCTGGTACCAGGCGCCGCTGGACGGCCGGGCCCACCCGGAAACCCAGTTGCACGCCACTTTTTCGCCGCCGTACCGCTCGCGCGACCGCCTCAAGTACCTGGCCGGCACCGAACTGGGAGCGGGCATGTTCGCGATGGACGTGCTGCCCGAAGCCACCGCCGCGCAGCTGCGCGAAGTCCATGTGGCGCTGGAGGAATCATGATTTCGCCGGAAACCTTCTTCGACGGCGCGCCGGCTGTCAACGCGTCCGCGCCGGGGCGGGTCAACCTGCTGGGCGAGCACACCGACTATAACGACGGTTTCATGCTGCCGATCGCTACGCCGCAGCGCACCACCGCCGCGATCAAGCCGAGTGGCGACGATCACTTCTATTTTTATTCCAGCACGCTCGACGAGAGCGTCAGCTTCCCGCGCCGCTACCACGCGCCGCAGGGCTTCGGCAGCTACATCGAAGGCTGCGTACGGCTGATGGAGGAGCATGGCGTCGAGGTGCCGCCGCTGCGCGTTTACGTCGGCAGCAACCTGCCGGTGGGCTCCGGCCTGTCGAGCAGCGCGGCGCTGGAGGTGGCGGTGCTGCGTGCGATCCGCACCCTGACCGGCGCCCAGGTCGACGACGTGCTCTTGGCGCAGATGGCGCAGCAGGCCGAGATCCGCTTCGCGCATGTGAACTGCGGGATCATGGACCAGATGGCGTCCAGCCTCGCGGGCGAGGACCGCATGCTGTTCATCGACGCGCGCTCGCTGGAGCACCAGCTGCTGCCGCTGCCGGACGGCGCGGAACTGATCGTGATGGACACCGGCGTGCCGCGCAAGCTGGCCGCCAGCAAGTACAACGAACGCCGCGCCGAATGCAACGAGGCGGCGCGCCTGCTGGGCGTGCAGTCGCTGCGCGACGTCACCGACCCGGACTCGGTCGAGCGCCTGCCCACGCCGCTGCGCGAACGCGCGCGCCACGTGGTGCGCGAGAACATGCGGGTGCTGGAAGCGGCGCGCGGCATCGGCGCCGAACGCTTCGGCGAACTGATGAACGCCTCGCACGACAGCCTGCGCGACGACTATGAAGTCTCGATCGAAGAACTGGATGTGCTGGTCGCGCGCCTGCGCGAGCAGCGCGGCGTCTACGGCGCGCGCCTGACCGGCGCCGGCTTTGGCGGGGCGGTGGTGGCCCTGTGCGAAAAGGGCCGGGCGCAGGAGGCGGCGCGCGAAGCGCTGTTCCGCTACAACAGCGCGCACCGCCAGGGCCGCATCCTGATACCGGAACCGGCGGCAAATAATAATGGGGAACCCACATGAGCGAGTTCGAGTATCCGCGCCCGCAGCTGGTGCGCGACAAATGGCTGAACCTGAACGGCAAGTGGCGCTTCACCTTCGACGCTGGCAGCTTGTGCAAGCTCCCGTCGGACAAGCCGGACTGGACGCACGAGATCGAAGTGCCGTTCTGCCCCGAGTCGCAACTGTCCGGGGTGGCCGATACCGGGTTCCACCCGCACTGCTGGTATGAGCGCGAATTCGAACTGATGCCGAACGAGGGCCGCACCCTGCTGCATTTCGGCGCGGTCGACTATTTCGCGCGGGTGTGGGTCAACGGCCAGCTGGTCGCCGAGCACGAGGGCGGGCATACCTCCTTCACCGCCGACATCAGCTGCGCGATGGATCCGGGCGGCACCCAGACCGTCACGGTGTTCGTGGTGGACGACCCGGCCGACCTGGCCAAGCCGCGCGGCAAGCAGGACTGGCTGGTCGAGCCGCACTCGATCTGGTATCCGCGCACCACCGGCATCTGGCAGACCGTATGGGTGGAACAGGTCGCCAACACCTACATCCAGACGCTGCGCTGGACCCCGATCTTCGAGACCTTCGAGATCGGCTGCGAAATCGTGGCGCCGGGCGACATCAAGGACGACCTGTTCGTCGAGGTGAAGATCTGGCACGGCGCCGAGCTGCTGTCCGACGACTACTACAAGCTGCTGAACAACGAGGCCAACCGCAAGATCGCGCTGTCGGACCCCGGCATCGACGACTCGCGCAACGAACTGCTGTGGAGCCCGGAGCGCCCGACCCTGCTGGACGCCGAAGTGACCCTGCGCCATGGCGACAAGGTGCTCGACGTGGTGCGCAGCTATACCGCGCTGCGCTCGATCTACGTGAACCGCGACCGCATCATGCTCAACGGCCGTCCCTACCACCTGCGGCTGGTGCTGGACCAGGGCTACTGGCCCGAAAGCCTGATGACCGCGCCGAGCGACGCCGCCTACCGGCGCGACGTGGAACTGGCCAAGGAGATGGGCTTCAACGGCGTGCGCAAGCACCAGAAGATCGAGGCGCCGCGCTACCTGTACTGGGCCGACAAGCTTGGCCTGCTGGTGTGGGAAGAGATGCCATCGGCCTACCGCTTCAGCCAGCGCGCGATCACCCGCATGGTGCGCGAATGGACCGAGGCGCTCGAGCGCGACTACAGCCACCCGTGCGTGATCGTGCTGGTCGCGTTCAACGAATCGTGGGGCGTGCCCAACCTGACCCTGACCCAGGCGCACCGCAACGCGGTCGAGGCCATGTACCACCTGACCAAGACGCTGGACGCGACCCGTCCGGTGATCGGTAACGACGGATGGGAGGCGTCGGCCACCGACATCCTAGGCATCCACGACTACGAGGGCGATCCGGAACGACTGCGCCAGCGCTACGAGACTAGCGAACACCGGGTGCTGTTCGACCAGCGCCGCCCGGGCGGCCGCATCCTGACGCTGGACGGTTTCCCGCACCGCGGGCAGCCGATCGTGCTGACCGAATTCGGCGGCATCGCCTGCGACCTCGATGCCGCGCCGGTCGAACATACCTGGGGCTACTCGCGCGTCCACACCGCCGAGAGCTTCCTGGACCTGTACCGCCGCATGCTCGCCGTGGTTAACAACACCGCGATGTTCGCGGGCTTTTGCTACACCCAGTTTGCGGACACCTTCCAGGAGGCCAATGGCCTGCTGAAAGCCGACCGGACTCCGAAGGTGCCACTGGAAATGATCAGGGCGGCCACGCGCAATGCGCCGCCGGAAGGAGTCTTCAGACAAGAGTGAACCGTGTTAACTACTTATAACTGACAGGCCCCCGAGGGCCAGAGGAAGAGATATGCCTACGATTATTGTGTTTTGCCACCTGCGCTGGGACTTCGTGTACCAGCGTCCCCAGCATCTCCTGAGCCGCCTGGCGCAGCATTACCAGGTGGTCGTCGTCGAAGAGCCCGTATATTACGACGGCGGCAGCTTCCTGAAGAAGCACAGCCCCGAACCGAACATCACCATCGTGCAGCCGCACACGCCGGTCCAGGCGCCTGGCTTCCACGACGACCAGATCGCCGCGCTGCGTCCGCTGCTGGCCGAACTGGTGCCGGACGACCACGACCCGATCGTCTGGTTCTACACGCCGATGGCGCTGCCGCTGCTGCAGGAACTTCGCGCCGGGCTGGTGGTCTATGACTGCATGGACGAACTGGCCGCTTTCAAGAATTCGCCGAAACAGCTGCTGCAACGCGAAAGCGCGCTGCTCAAGGTTGCCGACCTGGTGTTCACCGGCGGCCCCAGCCTGTACGAGGCGAAAAAGGAGCGCCACGCCAACGCACATTGCTTCCCTAGCAGCGTTGACGTCACGCACTTTGGCAAGGCGCTGGACCGCGGACTGCAGCATCCCGGCCAGGAGCACCTGCCGCATCCGCGCCTCGGTTTCTACGGCGTGATCGACGAGCGCTTCGACCCGGACATCGTCGCCGCGATGGCGGACGCCCATCCCGAATGGCAGATCGTGCTGGTGGGCCCGGTGGTCAAGATCGACCCGGCCAGCCTGCCGCAGCGCCCCAACGTGCACTACCTCGGCCAGCAGCCATACTCCGCGCTGCCCGGACTGCTGGCTGGCTGGGACGTGTGCCTGATGCCGTTCGCACTGAACGAGGCGACCAGATTCATCAGCCCGACCAAGGTGCTGGAATACATGGCGGCCGAGCTGCCGATCGTCTCGACCCGCATCACCGACGTGGCGCGTCCCTACGGCGACATCGTCGCGATCGCGGACAGCGCCGAACAATTCACCGCCGCCTGCGAGCGCGCCCTGGCGCTGTCGCCAGAGGCCCGGCAAGGCATGGCCGCGCGCATGCGCGACATCGTGTCCGCCACCTCGTGGAACATGACCGCACAACGAATGGTAGAACTGATGACGAACACGACTCCGGCGCGCCAGGCTGCGCGCTTCACCACGCCGGCGACGGCGGCCCAGGCGACGCTCGATGGCGCCGCCGCCAACGTCAACCCGCTGCGCACCCCGGCGGCCGCACAGGCGGCCCAGCACATCCAGACCGCGATCGTCGGCGCCGGCCCGACCGGCCTGTCCGCGGCCTATCACCTGGGCGAGAGCAGCGTGCTCATCGAGCGCAACGCGCACGTGGGCGGCTGGTGCCGTTCGATCAAGGACCACGGCTTCACGTTCGATTACGCCGGCCACATTATGTTCTCGAACGACCCGTACGTGCTCAAGATGTACGACATCCTGCTCGGTAAAAACCTGCACTGGCAGAACCGCGAAGCATGGGTGTATTCCAAGGACGTGTACACGCGCTATCCGTTCCAGGGCGCGCTGTATGGCCTGCCGCCGAAGGTCATCACCGAGTGCATCATGGGTGCGATCGAAGCGCGCTACGGATCCGCCGCCGCGCCTGCGCCTGCCGCCGCTCCGGCGGTCAAGCCGGTCGAGGACTGCTGCGCCGACGGCACGGTGGAGATCGCCAACGGAACGGGCGCCGCGGCCGAACTGGCCGTCAAGAAGAACGCCGAGCCGGCCAACTTCGAAGAGTTCATCTACAAGGTGTGGGGCGCCGGCATCGCCAAGCACTTCGCGATCCCCTACAACAAGAAGCTGTGGAGCGTGCCGCTGACCGAGATGGAAACCTCGTGGCTGGGCGGGCGCGTGCCGCTGCCGAACCTGGAAGAAATGATCGAAGGCGCGATCGAGCCGGTCGGCAAGCCGATGGGTCCGAACGCACGCTTCGGCTATCCGCTCGAAGGCGGCTTCCAGGCGCTGATGGAAGGCTTCCTGCCGCACCTGAAGGGCAAGCTGCAGCTCAATACCGAAGTGGCTCAGGTGCTGCCGCGCGAGCACATGATCGTGCTGGGCGATGGCAGCCGCTACCGCTACGACAACCTGATCAGCACCATGCCGCTGCCTGACCTGGTCCGGCTGATCGGCGCCGAGGCGCCGGAAGAAGTGCGCGAGGCTGCGCGCGGCCTCAAGCACATCTCGGTCAAGTGCGTGAACCTGGGCGTGGCGCGCGAGAACATCACCGACAAGCACTGGGTGTACTACCCGGAGGACACGATCTTCCACCGCATCTTCGTGCAGGGTAACGCCAGCCCGAACTGCAACCCGCCCGGCGGCTTCGGCCTGACCTGCGAGATCACCTACTCGCCGACCTACAAGCCGCTGCCGATGGATGGCCAGGAGCTGATCGACCGCTGCATCGAAGACTGCAAGAAGGTCACGATGCTGAACCCGGACGACAAGATCATCACCGCCAACATCGTCGACATGCCATACGCGTACGTCGTGTACGACCACCAGCGCGCGCAGAACGTGCAGACGATCCGCGACTGGCTGGCGCGTTACGACATCCTGCTGTCCGGGCGCTACAGCGAGTGGGAGTACTACAACTCCGACCACGCCTTCGTCGCCGGAAAGAAGGCGGCCGACGACGTGCTGCGCATGCGCGAGGCCGCTCGCGCCACCGCCGCGGAGTGAGGAAGGGGACTGTCCCTCCGGGACTGTCCTCCGCCGTTTGGGGACAATCCCCGAAACCCAACCCAATCTGAAACACAAAAAAACCGGCCGCAAGGGCCGGTTTTTTTACGCCACAGGCGGTGCCAGCCTACCGGACATGAATCATATTGTTGGTGACATTCACCCGATCCCCGCTCTTGAACGTCGGCGCAATCTCCTGCACCACCGACACCATGCTGCCATCGTCCATGCGCAGTGTGACGCGGTGCACCTGGTCGCTGCCAGTCGCGGTGCTGGAACTGCCGGTAGCCCCCGCCGAGGACGAGCCCGCCATCGCGGAGGCCCGCGACATTGGCTCGATGCTGATTACCACGGCGTTCGGCGTCATCGCCATATCGTGGCCGGTGGCAGTGGTGCCGCCTGCCGTGGCCCCCGTGGTGGTGGCCGGGTCGGTCACGGTGGGAGCGCTGGTGGTGCTGGCGCTGGTGCGGCTCATGGTGTCCCCGGTCATGGCCGTGTCCTTCTTCATGCTTTCGCAGCCCGCCAGGGCGACGACAACCAGCGCCAGGGGGAACGCTTTTGCATAAACATTCTTCATCTTGTTCTCCTCGATTTTCGTGAGTGACTCGCTGTTATACCGCCACTTGCCTGTGACCGGCGCGCGATCCCGAGGGTTCCGACTGCTACGCAACACCTTGCGGCAAATCAGTTTCCTGTGGGCGAAGTACGCCGATCGGCGTGCGTTTGAGGACCATCAATAGTTTCCAAATTGAATTGGCGAATAATGCTTCGTCGCTTTGAGGAGAGGTGCGGAATGCTTAGCTGCAACACCATCATTGACGAGTTCATCGCCGCCAATTACTGGGAAGGCGAGGGCGCGCGCCACCGCCATGCGATGCGCCAGGTGCTGTACGCGCTGGTGCGCCAGGCCAAGGCGGAGCAGCTGGCGGATATACGGAAGAACGCGGAACGCGCGTTGCGCGTGAACGGAAAGTACGTACGGGCATCACGCCTGCGCCAGCTGCGGCGCGAAGCCGGCGCCAGCGTCCAGGCGCGCCTGTCGCAGCGGGAGCTGGAGTTCGGCGCCCGTTCCGACTGCGACAGCCTGCCTTAGGCAGTGCGCCGCAGCAGCACGCAGCAGGCCGCCGCGCAGGCCAGTGCGGCCGTCACGTCGATCATCCAGTCCGCCACCGTCCCATGCCGGTATGGCAGGAAGCTCTGCACGCCCTCGTCGAAGGCGCCCATCGCCGCCACGGTCGCGACCGCCTTGACCGCGCGCGCCGGCAGGGTGCCGGTCGAGCCGGTCAACAGCAGGAAGGTGATACCGGCATACGCCGTCGCATGCAGCACGTAGCCGGACGCGACCTGGCCGATGTCGGCGCGCGCTCCCGGAATCGATCCGATGATCACGATGCCGGCAAAGGCCGCCCAGCCCGCGCGGTAGCGCAGCGTTCGATATTCGGGAGACAGCAGGGAGCGGAACAGGGCGGTCATGGGTATCGTCGGGGTTGGCACACCGAACGATACCATGCACACGGATCAGATCGTCAGTGCGCACCTGCCGTTCAGGTAGCGCGCGTCATAGCAGGTCCGGCATTTTTCGCAGAACAGGTGCGCCAGCCGGACACTTTCCTGGCGCAGCACCAGCTTGAGGTGTTCGCCCGGGCAATGCGGGCAAGTCTCGCGCACCAGCCCGGCGGACAGCACCGGTTCCGTCTGCGCGCCCTCGTCGAACACGAGCGCATATTCGAGCTCGCTCAGGACCAGTGGCGCCTCGCCGTCGATGAGGCCGCGCCGCAGCTCGCGGCCGCCCGGGCCGGGATGCGGCCCACTTCCAGGTGCTTTTTCCATGAAGAAGCTCCGGTGAACGCGTTGGACGCGTGGGAGGTACATCGTAGTTCCTTATCGGCGCGACTTCAAGCGGACCGGACGACGGACGGGGGGCCGTCCCCGTAGGGGATTGAACCCTGATCTTTGCAGCTCACCCTAAAAAGCAGGGGACAGTCCCCTTTGGGGACAGTCCCCCCGGCCGAAAAAAATGCCCGCTGCTTTAGCGGGCAAAACCCAAGATCGGGCCAAGAGTCACTGCGTGCTACTGGGGAATCTGGTCGGCGTCCGACGAAGGCCGGACAGCCTGGCCGCCGCCGCGCAGATCGGTTGCGCGTACCGCGGATGAAACCCAGTATAGGTAGCGTTTATGACACGATCATGACCTGCGTCAAAGGTCTACGCATCACGAAGGACCCTGGCTCCGGGGCTCGGCTTATGGAATGGCGTCAGGCAGCTACCGCCGCCAGCAGGCCCAGCTCCTGTCCTGACAGAAGGCGTTCGATGTCGATCAGGATCAGCATGCGTTCGCCGATGGTGGCCAGGCCGGTGACGTAGCCCGCGTCGATCACGCTGCCCAGGTCCGGGGCCGGCTTGATCTGGTCGGCGGTCAGCTCGGCCACGTCGGACACGCTGTCGACCACCAGGCCGATCACGCGGTCACGGACTTTCAGGATCACCACAACGGTGAACTGGTCGTAGGTAGGCTCACCGAGCGAAAAACGGATGCGCATGTCGATGATCGGCACGATCACGCCGCGCAGGTTGACCACGCCCTTGACGAAATCGGGGGCGTTGGCGATGCGGGTGACCGCTTCGTAGCCGCGCAGTTCCTGGACCTGCTGGATGTCGATGCCGTATTCCTCGGCACCGAGGTTAAAGGCCAGGAATTCCTTGGGGCGGACGATGGGCGATGCTTCCGAAAAAACTGCCGACATATTCATTCTCTTTCAGGTTGACCGGCGCCCGGGGGCGCCGGCATTACGGTGTGGATGTGCTTTCCCCGCCGTCCGGCAGGGCGAACATGGGAATCAGGCCAGCGCGAGTGCGCGCCCGGCGGAGGCGGACGCACGCGCATGCGCTGCGGCGCCCGGACGGACCCGGCCCTCGGTACCGAGCTGGAACACGCTGACGGTTTCTTCCATCTGCGCCGCCTGCTGGCGCATCGCCTCGCTCGCCGCCGCCGCTTCCTCGACCAGCGCCGCGTTCTGCTGCGTCACCGAGTCCATCTGGCTGATGGCCTGGTTGATCTGGCCGATGCCCGCTTCCTGTTCGGCGCTCGCCAGTGCGATCTCGCGCATGATGCTGGTCACGCGGCCGACGCTGGTGACGATCTCTTCCATCGTCGTGCCGGCCTTGCCGACCAGCGCGGTGCCGGTGTCGACTTCCTGGGTCGACACATCGATCAGCGCCTTGATTTCCTTGGCGGCGCTGGCCGAACGCTGCGCCAGATTGCGCACTTCGGACGCAACCACCGCGAAGCCGCGGCCCTGTTCGCCCGCACGCGCGGCTTCCACCGCCGCGTTCAGCGCAAGGATGTTGGTCTGGAAGGCGATGCCGTCGATCACGCCGATGATGTCGGTGATCTTGCGCGCCGATGCGTTGATCGATTCCATGGTGGTGACGACCTGCGCCACCACGTCGCCGCCCTTGACCGCGACTTCGGAGGCGACCGCGGCCAGCTGGTTCGCTTCGCGCGCGTTCTCGGCGTTCTGCTTGACGGTAGTGGTCAGCTCTTCCATCGACGATGCGGTTTCCTCCAGCGCGCTGGCCTGTTGCTCGGTGCGCTCCGACAGATCCACGTTGCCGGTCGCGATCTGGTGCGAACCGGTGGCGATCGCGCTGCTGTTGTCGCGCACCGAACTGACGATGCGGAACAGGTCCTTGTTCATCTGGTTCAGCGCGCCAAGCAGCTGGCCGGTTTCGTCGCGCGAGAACACTTCGTCACGGCTGCTCAGTTTGCCTTGAGCGACTTCCTGCGCCACCGTCATTGCGTGCTGCAGCGGACGGGTGATCGAGCGGGTGACGATGATCGTCCAGGCGATGGCGACCGCCACCGATACCACCCAAAGAATGGCCTGTACCAGTTGGCCGGTGGCGCCTTCCTGTGCGACTTCGACTGCCATGGCGCGGGCCTTTTCGCGCTGGTGGTTTGCCAATTCGTGGACGCCGGCAAGGTAGGCTCGCAGGGCCGCTGCGCGTGCCCCGCGTTTTTCCGGCGTCTCGCTGGAGCCGCTGGCCTGGTCGCTCAGGGCCAGGTCGCGCAGCTTGTTATACGCCAGGCGCGCCTCGCTGGCCTTGGTAAGCAAGGCCTTGCCTTTGCCGCTGTGCACCAGTTTCTTCAATTCTTCCGTGACTTCTCCGGAGCGCTTGCTGGTCGCCTTCATCCGGGTTTCGACATCGAGTCGCAACGCTGGATCCGTCAGGGCCAGCACGGTATCGATACGCGCACCATTCAGTTCCGCTCCCGCTTCCCACTCGTTTGCCAGACGTTCCTTGGCGATGGCGTCGTTGAGGATCAGGTCGGTGCTCGCGTTGTATTCGCGCAGGAGCCAGACGCCGGTACCGGTCAGCACGGTCATCATCACGATCAGGAGGCCGAAGCCAAGACCGAGCTTGGTGCCAATTTTTAGGTCAGAAATTTTCATACGAAGGCTTCTAGGTGTGTGGGGGTGTAAAGGTCATCGCCATCGCCGGCAGGCAGCACAACGTGCAGCTTGAATTGCTGAAGTTGGAGCAGGGGGCGTGTTGGGTAAAAACGGGGGGACGGGTTTCTTGTAGGAGTAATCTTACATACGACCAGACGCATTCTAGAGAATGCATTCCGCATATGCAACAATACTTACTACAGAACAACTTTTTTGTGCTTAATTCGCGATGAAATCGTTGTATCGCGTAAACATGCATATGCCGAAAGCGTTGGAGCAGGCGAGTTTCGCGGGAACAGCCCCGGGGACCCAAGGGGGCTGGGCAAAAAAAGGCTCTGTCGCCGACACTGTGGAACAGCCGTCATTTAGCGAAGGCTGCGATCCATACTGACTATCCGGCTGAGGCACACGCCGCGTGCACGCAACCGGCGTATGGATCCAGCCTTCGCTGGGATGACGGGGTGGCGATCCCGGGAATTTCACACTTGTCGGTTACAGAGCAAAAAAAAGCCCGCTGGGTAGCGGGCTAAAACTATTTCTTGGAGGAGAATAGTG
>DASTVB010000086.1:0-40803 GCA_035759315.1 Telluria sp.
GACGTGGCCGGCCAGGCGCTCCTGAAAAGCCCGGCGGGCGGGCGCAAGCCGCGTCCGCGCGCCGCCCAGCTCAAGCTGGCCGGCATCGCCACCATCCAGGGCGACGGCCCCGACGAAGGCGAGGGCGCGGCCCCGGCCGCGGCCCCGGCGCCCGTCAAGACCGCCGCAAGCACGCCTGAAACCAAGGCCCCTAAACACCCGCATCCGGAAACGAAGTCAGCATGAATCCCACAACCACCCCCGAGAACTTCCGTTGTGGCTATATCGCCATTGTCGGCCGCCCCAACGTGGGCAAATCGACCCTGATGAACGTGCTGGTCGGCGCCAAGGTGTCGATCACTTCGCGCAAGGCGCAGACCACGCGCCACCGCATCACTGGCATCCAGACCCTCGACGACGCCCAGTTCATCTACGTCGACACGCCGGGCTTCCAGACCCGGCACGCCAACGCGCTCAACAAGACGCTCAATAAAACCGTCACCAACACCCTCATTTCGGCCGACGTCATCTTGTACCTGATCGAGGCGGGCACCTTCGGCCCGGCCGACCAGCAGGTGATCGACCTGCTGCCCACCGAGGTGCCGGTGATCTTGGTGATCAACAAGTCGGACCGGGTCAAGGACAAGGCCACCCTGATGCCGTTCGCGCAGCAGATCGCGGCCAAGCACAACTTCGCCGCCATCGTGCCGGTGTCGGCCAAGCTGCGCTTCCAGGTCGATGCGCTGCAAGGCGAGATCAAGCGCTTCCTGCCCGAGAACGCGCCCGTATTCGGTCCGGACGACATCACCGACCGCAGCGAAAAATTCCTGGCCGCCGAGATCGTGCGCGAAAAGGTGTTCCGCCTGGTCGGCGACGAACTGCCCTACACCAGTACCGTCCTGATCGAACAGTTCGAGCAGGAGGGCGACCTGCGCCGCATCTTCGCGGCCATCCTGGTCGAGCGCGACACCCACAAGTCGATGGTCATCGGGAACAAGGGCGCGCGCCTGAAGGAAATCTCCACCCAGGCCAGGCTCGACATGGAAAAGCTGTTCGGCGGCCCGGTGTACCTGGAGATCTGGGTGAAGGTCAAATCCGGCTGGGCCGACAACGAAGCGGGTCTGCGGGCGTACGGATACGAATAGCGTGGCCACACTCGACGCGGACCCGGTAGCCACGCAGCCAGCGGCCGCGCCGAAACGACCGCGCATCCAGTCGCGCGAGCACCGCGTGCTGGGTCAGCCGGGCTTCGTCCTGCACAGCTACCCCTACAAGGAAACCAGCCTGATCGTCGACGTGTTCACGCGCGACTACGGCCGCATCGGACTGGTTGCCAAGGGCGCCAAGCGCCCGCACTCCAAGCTGCGCGCCGTGCTGCAGACCTTCCAGCCGTTGTCCACCAGCTGGAGCGGCAAATCCGAACTGCGCACCATGATCGACGCCGAGTGGGTGGGCGGCATGCTGCCGCTCGAGAAGACCTCGCTGCTGTGCGGCTTCTACCTCAACGAACTGCTGGTCAAGCTCTTGGCGCGCGACGATCCGCATCCGGCCCTGTTCGACAGCTACGTGGCCGCGCTCAATGAGCTCGGTCACAACGAGCCGGCGCAGATCGTCCTGCGCAAATTCGAGATGGCCCTGCTGAAAGCGACCGGCGTCGCGGCGCAGCTGTCGGTCGACAGCGTGACGCGCGCGGCGGTGGAGCCGGACCAGTTGTACGTGGTCGATCCAGAGCGCGGCCCGCGCCTGGCAACGGCCGACGACACATGGCCGGCGGTGGCGGGCAAGACCCTGCTCGACATGGAAAACGAAGATTACCGCGACAGCGGCACGCAAATGCAAAGCAAGCAGCTGATGCGTTTCCTGCTGGCGCACCACCTGGGTGGCGCGCCGCTGAACACGCGCCAGATTTTGATCGACCTGATGCAACTATAAGAACATGAGCTTCCTCCAGCCTGCCGGCCCGGTTATCGACCTGGGCGTGAACATCGACCACGTGGCGACGCTGCGCAACGCGCGCGGCACCGTCTATCCCGACCCGATCCGCGCGGCGCTGCTGGCCGAACAGGCCGGCGCGGACGTGATCACGCTGCACCTGCGCGAGGACCGCCGCCATATCAGGGACGCCGATGTCATCGCGCTGCGCCCGCAGCTGGTCACCCGCATGAACCTGGAAGCGGCGGTCACGCCCGAGATGCTCGATTTCGCCTGCAGCATCCGTCCGCAGGACGTGTGCCTGGTGCCGGAGCGGCGCGCCGAAGTCACCACCGAAGGCGGCCTCGATGTGGTGGGCCACTACAAGGACGTGGAAGCGGCGGTCAGGCAGCTGCAGCGCGAGGGCATTCGCGTCAGCCTGTTCATCGACGCAGACGAACGGCAGATCAACGCCGCCGCCGACCTGGGCGCGCCGGTGATCGAGCTGCACACCGGCCGCTATGCCGACGCCGAAGGCGCGGAGCAGGCCAGGGAGCTGGAACGCATTCGTGCCGGTGTCGCGGTGGGTGCCGCGCGCGGCCTGCGCGTCAACGCGGGCCACGGCCTGCACTACACTAACGTGCAGGCGATCGCCGCGATCCGCGACATCCATGAACTGAACATCGGTCACGCCATCGTCGCCCACTCGATCTTCGCCGGCTGGGAGAACGCGGTGCGCGAGATGAAGGCGATCATGGTCGCCGCGCGGTTGGGGGCAAAATGATTTACGGGATCGGCACCGACATCGTCCAGATCTCGCGTGTCGAGGCGGCGCTCGCGCGCAGTGAGCGTTTCGCCGAGAAGGTGCTCGGCCCGCAGGAGCTGGAAAAATTCCGCGCGCGCCGCGCCAAGAACGAGCTGCGCGGGCTGCGTTTCCTCGCCACCCGTTTCTCCGCCAAGGAGGCGTTCTCGAAGGCCGTGGGCCTCGGCATCCACATGCCGATGACCTGGCGCTCGGTCCAGATCCTCAACGCCAGTAGCGGAAAGCCAATAATTGTCTGCAGCGGTGCGATGGAAGAGTTTATGCGTCAAAATAGACTCTCCGCACAAGTCTCGATTACCGACGAAGCCGACTATGGTGTCTCTTTCGTCATCGTCACCCAGGAAGCATGACAGAAGAAGTAACAAAACCCGATCCGCGAACGCAGGTGCTGGCAACCGTAGCCAAACTGCCGAACCTGCCCGGTGTGTACCGCTATTTCGATGAAGGCGACAACGTCCTGTACGTCGGGAAGGCGCGCGACCTGAAAAAACGCGTCGCGAGCTACTTCCAGAAGAACCTGGCCAGCCCCCGTATCGCCATGATGGTCGAGCGCATCGCGCGCCTCGAGACCACGGTGACCAACAGCGAAGCCGAAGCGCTGATCCTCGAGAACAACCTGATCAAGGCGCTCAAGCCGCGCTACAACATCCTATTCCGCGACGATAAGTCCTACCCGTACTTGAAGCTGACCGGGCAGGACTTCCCGCGCATGGCCTACTACCGCGGCTCGGTGGACAAGAAGCACCAGTACTTCGGTCCGTTCCCGAGCGCGTGGGCGGTCAAGGAGTCGATGCAGATCCTGCAGAAGGTCTTCATGATCCGCACCTGCGAGGACAGCGTGTACTCGAACCGCACGCGCCCGTGCCTGCTGCACCAGATCGGCCGCTGCAGCGCGCCCTGCGTGGGCCTGATCACGACCGAAGCGTATTCGCTGGACGTGTCCAATGCAGGCAAGTTCCTGCGCGGGCGCCAGACCGAAGTGCTGGAAGACCTGGAAGCGAAAATGCACGCCTACGCGGCCGACCTCCGGTTCGAGCAGGCGGCGGCGGTGCGCAACCAGATCCAGTCGCTTTCGAAAGTGCTGCACCAGCAGGCGATGGAATCGACCGACGACTCGGACGTGGACATCATCGCGGTGGTGGTGCAGGGCGGGCGCGCCTGTGTCAACCTGGCGATGGTGCGCGGCGGACGCCACCTGGGCGACCGCGCGTACTTCCCGATGCACGTGGCCGAAGCGATCACCGAAACCTCGATCGAGGAAGAAGTGCTGGCGGCCTTCCTGGCGCAGCATTACAGCGACAGCTTCATTCCGGGCACGCTGATCCTCAACATCGACTTCGACCAGCCGGCGCTGATGCTAGCGCTGACCGAGCAGTGCGGGCATCGCATCAACCTGGTGTTCCAGCCGGGTGGCCAGCGCCGCCAGTGGCTGGAGCTGGCGCAGAAGGGCGCGGAGATCTCGCTGGCGCGCCTGCTGTCGGAGCAGGGCTCGCAGCAGTCGCGCACGCGCGCGCTGGCCGACACGCTCGGCCTGGAGCTGGAAGACCTCGACCACCTGCGGATCGAATGCTTCGACATCAGCCACACCCAGGGCGAGGCGACGCAGGCCTCGTGCGTGGTGTTCCATCACCATGCGATGCAGAATTCGGAATACCGGCGCTTCAATATCAACGGCATCACGCCGGGCGACGATTACGCGGCAATGCGCCAGGTGCTCACGCGCCGCTACGAAAAAGTGGCCAACGGCGACGGCATCATGCCGGATATCGTGCTGGTCGACGGCGGCAAGGGCCAGGTCGAAATGGCGCGCCAGGTGTTCACCGAGCTTGGCCTCGACGTCAGTACCATCGTCGGTGTGGCCAAGGGGGAAGGGCGCCGCGTGGGCCTGGAGACGCTGATCTTCGCCGACGGCCGTCCCGCGCTCGAACTGGGCAAGGAATCGGCCGCGCTGATGCTGGTTGCGCTGATCCGCGACGAGGCGCACCGCTTCGCCATCACCGGCATGCGCGCCAAGCGCGCCAAGACGCGCCAGGCCTCGCGGCTGGAAGAGATCGAGGGCATCGGCGCCAAGCGCCGCCAGCGCCTGCTGGCGCGCTTCGGCGGCCTGCGCGGCGTGATCAACGCGAGCGTGGAAGACCTGATGCAGGTCGAGGGCATATCGACCTCGCTGGCCGAGGAAATCTACCGGCAGCTGCACTAAACGTGCTAACTGGTCTATTTCCGCAGGGCGAGATACACTAGCGGCAATACATATCTAACAATTCCCCAGAGCGCCGCTTCATGCCCTTTAACATTCCGATTTTCCTGACCTGGCTACGTGTCGCTCTGATCCCCCTTGTTGTCGGTGTTTATTACCTTCCCGCGCACTGGCTGCCGCTGGGCGACCGCAACATCGCCGCCACGGCCGTGTTCATCGTCGCCGCGCTGACCGACTGGCTGGATGGCTACCTGGCGCGGCGCTGGAACGAAACCTCGGCCTTCGGCGCCTTCCTTGACCCTGTTGCCGACAAGCTGATGGTGGCCGGCGCGCTGCTGGTGCTGGTGCAGCTGGACCGCGCCAACGCGATCATCGCCTTCATCATCATCGGCCGCGAAATCACCATCTCGGCGCTGCGCGAATGGATGGCGCAGCTGGGTGCGTCGAAATCGGTGGCTGTGCACCAGCTCGGCAAGATCAAGACCGCGGCGCAGATGATCGCGATTCCGATGCTGCTGTACTACGATCCGGTATTCGGCATCGACACCCAGCTGTGGGGCGAAATCCTGATCTGGATCGCGGGCGTGCTGACCGTCTGGTCGATGTTCTATTACCTTCAAAAAGCTTGGCCATTAATCAAGGAAAAAGCCGGTTCGTTTCCTTGACAGATCATTTTGAACCTTTATAATGCTTGCCTGTTGTGACGAAGCGGGAGTAGCTCAGTTGGTAGAGCGCAACCTTGCCAAGGTTGAGGTCGAGAGTTCGAGACTCTTCTCCCGCTCCAGAATTCCTGAAACTACGCGGCCAGGCCGCGTTTTTTCTTACAGCCCCTAAAAGCTGTGCAGCAAAGTTTCTGGCGAGGTAGCAAAGAGGTTATGCAGCGGCCTGCAAAGCCGTTTAGACGGGTTCGATTCCCGTCCTCGCCTCCAGAAAAAAGATAGCCCACTTTCGAGTGGGCTATTTTTTTGTCCGTCAGATCCGTCTTCATCCCAGTTCCACCTCGATCGGCTGGCGACCCTCTCCACTGTTCCGATTACTGTTGAGTTCTTGCTCAGCAGGTGCATAATTGGCGCCACACCCGCCAGTTTTCCACGAGGACGATCATGGCCACTCGAAGTTCCGCGCGACGGCCGCGCCGCGCTACGCTAGCACCCCACCTGGCCAGTGTGCTGCTCGCCGCCACCCTGGCCGCGTGCGGCGGCGGAGGCGGTAGCGCCCCGGCGCCGGTGCCGCAACCGCCACCGGTCGTGACGCTGCCGGGCAGCTACTCCGATCCGGTCATGTACTCGGGAGCGGGGACAGCCTCGCTGGCAAGCGCAGAGGAACATGCCGCAACGGTCCAGACGAACATCATCCTCAACGGCAGTAAGCTTGACTACACTGCCACGACCGGCCACCTCACAGCGATGGACCTGAAGACCGGACAGCCGGCGGTGTCGTTCTTCTACATCGCCTATACCGCGGGAGCACTGCCGGCGGCCCAACGGCCGGTAACGTTCTTCTACAACGGCGGGCCGGGCTCGGCTTCGATTTGGTTGCACCTTGGCGCATTCGGGCCGCGCAGGCTGGCCACCAGCTTCCCATCCACTACGCCGCCCGCCACCGGGGTGAAGCTGGTCGACAACCAGGAAACACTACTGGACCATTCCGACCTGGTCTTTGTCGACGCCGTCGGCACCGGCTATTCGCAGGCGGTGGCTCCGAATACGAATGCCCAGTTCTGGGGCGTCGACAAGGACGCGGCGGCCTTCCGCGATTTCGTGCGCCGCTATCTCGCCGCCAACAACCGGCAGGCCTCGCCGCTCTACCTGTTCGGCGAATCCTACGGCGGGCCGCGCACGGCCGTGCTGGCCAACCTGCTCGAAAGCGCCGGGGTGCGCGTGGCCGGCGTCGTGCTGCAGTCGCCCGCCATGGACTACAACACCAACTGCGGCGTGTTCGATCCCGGCCAGGTCAGCTGCGAAGGATATATCCCGAGCTATGCGGCGGTTTCGGCCTACCACCAGAACGGCAGCCTGCCGACCGACTTCTCGTCGGTGCTGCAGAAGGTGCGCGAATTCGCTGCCGGCCCGTATCGCAGCGAGGTGGGCGCCTTCCTCACCACCGGCGCGCCGCCAAGCGACGCGACCCTGACGCAATTGTCCACCTACACCGGACTGCCGGCACTGACCTGGAAGCAGGACTTTTCGATGACGCCGGGCGGGTACCGCGCACGCCTGCTGCCGGGGCAGGTGATGGGGCGCTACGATGCCCGTGTTTTAGCGCCCGTCGGCACGCCGCTGGCAGCCGGCGGCGACCCGTCGCTCACCGTCGTCGGCAGCGCCTTCGTCAACAACATCAAAACTTATCTCGAGACCGAACTGCGCTATACCGCGAAGACGGCCTACGTGAGTTCCAACAATGTGCTCAACCAATGGAGCTTCAGCCACGATGGCAAGGCCTTGCCGGATACGATACCGGACCTGGCGGCGGCGCTGACGCTCAATCCCGCGATGAAGGTACTGGCGATGGGCGGCTATCATGACCTGGCAACGCCGTTCTACCAGACCGAGCTTGACCTGGCACGGCTGGGCGCCGGTAGCGGCATCCAGATCCGCAACTACGACAGCGGGCACATGAGCTACCTCGACGACCGCGTGCGCCGCCTCCAGAAGGCCGACCTGCGCACCTTCTACAACAGCGTATCGGTGGCACAATGAAGACCATGCACCTATTTATCCTACTTGTGAGTGTCGCGGGCGCGGCCGTCGCGCAGGCGCCGATCGGCACCGACGGCATGGTGCCGCCGGCGCTACGGGTCCGTCCGGCCGAACGGCCGGCGGTGGGCGCAACCTTGCGCGCGCAGGCGCTCGCCAAACTGGAGGCGCAATTCCGGGCGGCGGATGTCGACGGCAACGGTAGCCTGTCGGTCGAGGAGGCGAAGGGTTTCGGTTTCGTTTCCAGGAATTTCGACGCCATCGATGCCGATCGTCGCGGTGCCGTCACTTTCGACGACCTGCGCGCCTACCTGGCGCGAGCGAAAGCTGAGCGGCGTTAGCGGATGCTTCCAACCTTCGCCATCCTGCTGGTGTTCCAGTGCCTCGGGGAGGGGCTGGTCTTCCTGCTGAAACTTCCTGTTCCGGGACCGGTCGCAGGCATGTTGCTGTTGCTGGTTGCGTTGCTCATATCGGCGCGGCTTCAGGCACTGGTCGAGCCGGCCGGTAGCGAACTGTTGAAGCACCTTTCCTTGCTGTTCGTTCCTGCCGGCGTCGGCATCGTCGCATCCGGGGCCGCGATCGGCAGCAACTGGCTGGCCCTGTTGTTGTCGCTGGTCGGCAGTACCCTGATTACGCTGGCGGTGACGGCGGCCGTCACGCGCGCGCTGATGCCCGATGAGTGACCTTCCCGAATTTGGCGAATTCTGGGTCTACCTCGCGGCCACTCCGCTGCTCGGCCTGACTATCACGCTGTGCGCGTACGCGATCGCCCAAATCATCCATGTCCGCTGCAAAATGTCGCCGCTCGCGAACCCGGTGGCCATCGCCATCGCACTGGTGGCGGCTGTCCTCACCTTGAGCGGCATGTCGTACCGCGAATACTTCGAGGGTGCCCAGTTCGTCCACTTCCTGCTTGGGCCGGCCACCGTTGCCTTGGCAATCCCCCTGGCGCGACAGGTCCCGACACTGCGCCGCATCTTCCTGCCCTTGTTCCTCGGCCTGTTTGCCGGATCGGTGTGCGCCATCCTTTCGGCAGTTGCTCTGGTCATGCTACTGGGAGGAACTGAGCTGCTGGCGGCGACTGCGGCCCCGAAGTCGGCCACGACGCCGATTGCCATGGCCATCGCCGAAAGGCTGGGTGGCATAACGTCCGTCACGGCCGTCCTGGTGGTCGGCACCGGCGTGTTTGGAGCGGTGGTGGCCCGGTTCCTGTTCGACACGATGGGGATCCGATCGAGCAGGGTGCGCGGGTTTGCGTTGGGAGTCGCCTCGCACGGGATCGGTACCGCACGCGCGTTCCAGGTCAGTCCCGAAATGGGGGCGCTCGCCGGCCTCGGAATGGGCCTGAATGCGGTGTTGACGGCTTTGCTTGCGCCGTGGCTCGTGCCGATGGCGCTGCGCCTGTTCCAGTGATGGCCGGCGCGACGTTGAACTAATTCGTTGGCACAGCAGTCGCAACTGATGGGGGATGCATGTTGGACTTTGAAGAGACGGCGGCATTTCTACGCAGCGAGGCGGAGGATCTGGTTGACCGTACCGGACTTATCGCCCTGCTTGGCGAATACGGACGCCCGCACCTGAGTGGGAGCTATCGCACCAACCTGATGACCTGGCGCGACCTCGACATCTACCTGGAGCTTGACGTGCCTGACGTTGAACGCTTTCTCGAACTCGGCTATCGCATCGGAAAAATACTGCGTCCGCGCAGGCTATCGTTCACCGATCATCTTCATTTTCCGAGCACCGAAGTCCTTGCCGGCCTTTATTGGGGAATCAAGACCGATGAGCTATCCAAAGGCGGGTGGAAGATCGATCTGTGGGGCGTGACTCCGGAAGTGTGCGCCGAGCGCCTTGAACATTCGGCAGCGCTCGAACGCAGGCTTACGCCGCAATTGCGGAGCGCGATCCTGCGCATCAAGCGCGAGGTCTGCAGTCTCCCGAGTTATCGCGACACGATCACCAGCCAGGATGTCTATGATGCTGCGCTTGCGGGGGCCGACTCCAGCGCGGCGTTTTGGGACTACATCAGCAGGCGGTAGATGGGAGCAATTGCCCGTCGGTTAGCAAGACATTCGCGGAATAAGCTGGCCAAGCGGTGGAAATTTTTTTTCCCCAGCCAACTGTGCAATCCGTTTCAGAAATACATGCTCATCGTAAGCGCGGCTCCACTTGCCCGGCCAGCACCCAGTCCGATATCGAGTGCGTCGGCATTAACGGCGTAGCCGCGGTAACCACGCTTCATCCAGTTTCCAAACACCAGTGCGGTGATCCTGGTTTTTGGCGAAAAGGCATACGATGAGGCGAGAACGGCTGTCAGCTTGCGGCCGTCGCGGCCCGCCACGCTGCCGAGTGCGATGCCTCGATCGACATAAACACCACCAGTCAAGATCACGCGTTCTGCGAGGCGGCGCAACGCTCCCAGGTGAATCACCACATTGCGCTGTACCGCAGCCGACGCGTCTCCGCGCAGGCGACGGTAATATGCCGCCGCGTACAGGCGGCCATGGGAGGTGTCGCAGTTTGCGCCCGCGCCCGCGAACGCCTGGTCGCCGCCGGGGAGCGCTGTGCCGCCGCGATAGTGGATCCACGTTGCCGCAAGCTGGCATGGGCCGTTTCGCAATGCCAGCCCGAAGCTGTCGCTAACGCCAGCCGCTTCCGCTGCTGCCACGGTCATCCCGAAGATTTTTCCGTCGTTCTCCCATGTGTACTTGATCGAATTGTCGGTCCGCGCCGAGTAGCCGTTGAACGCGTTCGTGGCGAGCAGTGCCAAAGGCAGCTGGTGCGCACTCGAGCCGGCCACTTCGAACGCATCGAGCGAACCGGAGATACGATCGATCCCCGACGGGAACTGGCGCCCGAATGTCATCCGGCCCCACTTGCGCGAATCGAGACCGACGTAGCTGTCATCGAGCTTGCCACCCCATCCGCCGCCCGACAGATCGACCGGAACCGCGATCTTGAAAACAGCTTGCGCTCCCGCGCCAAGATCCCGGGTTCCGAGGATGCGCAGCGCGGTGGCATCCAGCACATCTTGCTGCATCTGCGTGCGGGCTCCGCGCGTACCGTGATATCGGACGATACTCACGCCCAGATTGCCGGATAACTGTACGCTGGCCGCCTGCAAGTCCGGCGTCAGGGCAAGCAGCACCAGCGCAGGCATGGCCGGCAGCAGCCGGATAGGGCAGCCCATTAGCGCGCCTCAGCAGCGACCGGAGCCTGTCCGATTGCTTGATCCAGGTTTGCCAGGAACCAGGCCAGCGACGCCATCACCGCGACGTGGCGGCGCAGGTTGTCGGGATCGATCTTGTCGAGCGTATCGGCATTGGTATGGTGATAGTCAAAATACGTCGACGAGTCGCCCAGAGGCTCGAACGACGGCATGCCGGCATTCTCGAGCGGATACAGGTCGCCAGTATCGAGGGCATCTTCCCGGCGCAGGACATCCGCGCCGAGCGGAGCCAGGACTTTTTGAAGCGGCTCGAATAGCGGGACGGCAGCCTTGCCGATGCTGGCCTGGATGCCGAGCGGCCTGCCCATACCGCTATCGCTCTCGATGCCTGCGAAATGCCTGGCGACGGTGGTCTTCATGGCGTTCAGGTAAGCGTTGGCGCCCGAGCCGCCACTTTCTTCGTTCATCCAGGCAATGACGCGGATCGTGCGGCGTGGCCGGAGGTTCAAGGTGCGCAGTACGTCCAGGACTCCCATTGCCGCTGCCATACCCGCACCGTCATCATGTGCTCCGGTTCCCACGTCCCAGGAATCGAGATGGGCGGACACGATGACGACTTCGTCGGCCTTGTCGGTACCGGGCCAGTCGGCTATGACGTTATAGCTGTCCGCATCCGGGAGCGTGCGTGGAGTCAGGGTCAGGTGCATCGTTACAGGGCCGCGCGCGGCCAGCCGGGTCATGAGCATTGCGTCTTCGGGTGCGACCGCGGCGGCGGGAATCGGCTTGGCCGGGCCGAAAACCGTGGCCCCCGTATGCGGAAGGCGGAAGTTGGCACCGCCGACGGAGCGCACAAGGGCTGCAACGGCGCCTGCTTCCGCGGCCATGCGTGGAGCTTGCGCGCGGTACGCGACTGCCGCGCCATATGCGTGTGACGCCAGCCCAGTGCGCGCCTTGACCTGGTCGAATGGCACGTCGAACAGGACGATCTTGCCCCGGGCCTCCGCAGTCCGCAGCTTAAATTCGTCGAAACTGTACACAATCAGTACGGGCGCGGTCACTCCCTCGACACCCGTCGATCCCGAGCCACCCAGAGCGGTAAGCGAGATTTTCTGCGACACGCCGGCTGGCCGTCCAGCGTACCCAACGAGGGTGCCGGTTTCGTCGCCGCGCACCCAATGCGGGACTTTTACCGGCTGAAGCGATACATTTGCGCCGAGCTTGCGCATGGCCCCGGCCACCTGGGAAACCGCGGCCGCTGCGCCAGGTGAGCCGGCAAGCCGTGGGCCAATCAGGTCGGTCAGGTCGGACAGCCGTTCATAGGCGTAGCTGCGGCTCATCGCCGTGTCGCGAACCTTGACGAGTGTCGATGCTGGATCGCCGGGCGTGGCGGTGACGGTAGAAGTGGCACATGCCAGAGCGAGGAAGAATAGAAGGTGTTTCATCATGGTCCCGTAAATGTCGAGTCGCCAATGGTAATTCGACATCAGGTGCCCATTCACTCCGGTTCTTGCTTTCATTGTTCGATGGCGGCACCGCTGCCGGCCTATCGCACCGTCCGCGATTGTCCAGATACAGCTTTACGATACAAAGGCATGGTCGGTGAGACAATGCAGGTGTCCGGACCGACCATCCTGCCGTAGCCGGCAGGCGGACGAAGTTCGCGCATACGATCTCGGATCACTACGCAAAGACAGATAACAAGAGGAGGAAGTTTTGCTCAAACCGATTTTGGGGTTATGCGTGTTCGGCATGGTGACCGCAGCGCATGCCCAACTCGTCACCGACTTCAATCCGCCCCGCGCCAATTGCTGCCTCGCGGGTACTGCGCAGAATCTGGCCGATCAATTGAAGGATTGGAACCAGCTTGGCCGCTACCATGCGGCTAACGAGGAGCTCAAGAAAATGCCCGGCGACCCGAAGCGCATTGTGTTCATGGGCGACTCGATCACCGATTCCTAGGCGCTTGCCGAGGCCTTCCGGGGGAAACCTTACGTCAACCGCGGCATTTCCGGCCAGACCACGGCGCAAATGTTGGTACGCATGTACCCGGACGTCATCGCCTTGAAGCCAGATGCGGTGGTGATCCTGGCTGGCACCAACGATATCGCCGGGAACAATGGTCCCCAGACGTTCGAGATGATTGAGCACAACCTGATGGCGATGGTCGAGCTGGCCCAGGCCCACGACATCAAGGTAATCCTGTGCGCGCTGACGCCGATCAGCGACAGGACCGCGGCCGGCGGCAGGCAGTCGCGCAGCCGGCCGCCGTCGGATATCCTCAAGCTGAATGCCTGGCTGAAGGAATATGCATCGAAAATTCGCGTGCCATTTGTCGACTACTACGCGGCAGTCGTCGACGCGCAGGGCGAGTTCCGTACCGGACTGACGGATGACGGCTTGCATCCCAACGCCCAAGGCTATCGGGCGATGAAGGCGAGCGTGTCCAGGGCCCTCGACACAATCGCGCGCTAAGTCCGCTTGGGTAGGTGGGGTCTCGTCCGGCGCAGCCACAGTACGGCGGCGCTTCACGACACGAACTTACTGTCGAGATTTCGGGACCAGGTGCCGGAAGGTCGGCTCGATGTCCTTCGAGTGCAGGAAGCTGATGATGTCCTCGAGCGTGGCGTCTTTCAGCAGCAGGCCTTCGAAGTCAGCCCCTCGTTCCGACACCGGTGTGACGACGCTCGGCAAGGTGCTGTGCGATTGGCGGAGCACTTCGAGGCCATGTGCGAACTGCTTCGCAGTGATGCTTTGCAGCCCTTCCAGGAATGCGACCTGGCCTGCAAGTGGCGGCGCCATCTCCAGGCCGGCATCCTCGGTGAAGGATGCGCCAAGCCCCGGGTGGATGAACGCGGCCCATTTGCCAGTGCCCTGATGCTCGAAGGGCGGCAGTTCGACCGGCCCGCTAATGGCGTCAATATCGGCTGCAAGGTCGGGGAAGTAGGCCTTGCGAAGCAGGAGTACGAATTCTTGCGCCTGCGCCACCGGTAATGGCGTCTCCAGCGACAGCCAAAGCCTGAACCCCCTCGATCCGGAAATGCTGACCGCAGGGGCCGGGAAGCCGAGTTCAGCTTGCAACGCATTCGCTGTCGCACATAAGCGGCTCCAGTGGACCTCCTCGAACCCGGCCTGTTTGTTGAATGGGATGACGATTGCCCGGGCCCGGCCAATATCGTCCGTCAGATCGAACGCGGTACTTTTCTGCCCTAGCACGTGCTGCGCCAGCGCTGCCGCCTGCGTGGCGCCTGGTGGCAAGTAGAGCCTGATCAGTTCGGAGATTAGTTTTTGCATCTGGTTAGCTGGTATGAACGCGCAATACTTCAACTTTACCACCGCGCCGTACGCTCCTGTTCCGGTAGCGTTACGCGTGCGCCGGGCAGGGCATGCTGAGGCGGGCGGACACAAGCCGTCCCCGATTTCGCGCCGGTCGTCACTGTTCTCCATCCGCTCGTCACAAATCCACCGGGAGGGCCGCGGGGGAGCCCTACGATACCGCCACGGGTGCACTTCGTACCCGACTGATTACGGAGAACACACCATGCATAAACAGATTTTGCGGACCCTGCGCTTCGCCGCTCTCGCCGTCGCCTTCTTTGGCACCAGTGCCGCCATTGCCGGCCCCCAGGAGGAACTGAACAAGTCCCTGGCCCGCCGCGTCTACGAGGAGGGCCTCAACCAGGGCATCTTCACGGTGCCGTACACCAAGGACTTCATCGGCCATGCGGGCAAGAGCACCTTCACGCGCGAAGCCGGCATGGCCGAGGCCAAGGGCTGGCGCCAGGCCTTCCCCGACCTCAAGATGAACGTCGACCTGATCGTTGCCGAGAATGACCTGGTTGCCGTGCGCTGGAACGCGACCGGCACCAACACCGGCACCGGCAACGGCCTGCCGGCGACCGGCAAGTTCGTCAAAGTAAGCGGCCAGGCCACGTTCCGCTTCGAGGACGGCAAGATTGCCGAGGAATGGGCGCTCGGCGATACGCTCGGCATCATGAGGCAGCTGGGCCTGTTGCAGCAGGGCGTGGTTCCGATCCTGAGGCCGGCTCACCGCTGATGCCAGGCGTTGCGAAAATGCTGCGCGTCAACGGCCATGCCACGCGAAAACCGGACGCGCGACCGCACGCCGTGTAACATTGGCAAGCCTATTGCCTTCCTCCACGGTCCCGCAGTGTCCATTATCCAGCTCGCCCCCGGCCGCCGCCCCCTCCTTTGGACACTGGCCGGCTGGGCCCTGTGCGCAGTCGTGTTTGCCACCCAGTCCCACGTCGCCGCCGCGGTGCGCGGCCAGCCGCTGCCCTGGGGCGGCGTG
The DNA here is from genome assembly GCA_035759315.1 of Telluria sp. GTDB lineage: Bacteria > Pseudomonadota > Gammaproteobacteria > Burkholderiales > Burkholderiaceae_D > Telluria. Next base: position 15,085 of record DASTVB010000086.1, read on the forward strand.
TTGGCCGCCTGGTCGGTATGGTCGGGCGCCTGGGCGCTGCTGACGCTTCCCATCCTTTGGCTGGCCCGGCACGTGCCCTTCGAGCGGCACACATTCTGGCGTGCGCTGGCGGTGCACGTGGCGGGCAGCGTCTGCTCGGTGCTGATCCAGATGGCGCTGTACGCCGCCGCTGCACCGCTGGTCGGCGCGCCCGGCTTCAGCCCCGACTGGAGCGCCGCCTTCTCGCGCCTGATCGCGTCGGCCTTCCTGCCCAGCCTTTCGGTTTACTGGGTGCTGGTCGGCGCGGTCCAGTTCCTGCGCCTGCGGGAAGCGGTCCATGAACGTGAACGGCGGCACCTGTCGCTGGAGGCGCAGCTCGCCGAGGCGCGGCTGCTGGCGCTCAAGTCGCAGCTGCAGCCGCACTTCCTGTTCAATACCCTCAATTCGATCGCCGTGCTGATCGGCGACGACCCGGCGGCGGCCCGCTACATGCTGCAGCTGCTGTGCAGCTTGCTACGCAAGGTACTGGACACCGACGGCAGCCGCGAAGTCACGCTGCGCGAGGAGCTCGATTTCATCGCCAGCTACCTCGAGATCGAGCAGATCCGTTTCGCCGATCGCTTGACCTACCATGTCGACGCCGGCCCGGAGGTGATGCAGGCGCGCGTCCCCAGCCTGGTGCTGCAGCCGCTGGTGGAAAACGCCATCCGCCACGGCGTAGCCCGCCGCGCCCGGCCGGGCCGCATCGTCATCAGCGCGCACGCCGCGGACGGCATGCTGCGGCTGGCTGTGGCCGACAACGGCGCGGGCCTGGGCCAGCACATGAAGTGGGGCATCGGGCTGTCGAACACGCGTGCGCGCCTGGAGCAGATGTTCGGTTCCGGCCATTCGTTCGGCATCGGCGACAACCCCGGCGGCGGCACCGCGGTCTCGCTTGCGATCCCCCTGCAGGAGGGCCCATGCGCATCCGAACGCTGATCGTCGACGACGAGGCGCTGGCGCGGCGCGGCATCCGGCAGCACCTGGCCGCCGAGCCCGACATCGAGGTGGTCGGCGAATGCAGCGACGGCCTGGGTGCAATCGATGCCATCGCGGCGCTGCAGCCCGACCTGGTGTTCCTCGACATCTCGATGCCGGAGGCGGATGGTTTCGACGTCGTGGCGGCCGTCGGCGCCGACAGCATGCCGGCAACCATCTTCGTCACTGCGTTCGACCAGTATGCAGTGCGTGCCTTTGAGGTACACGCGCTGGACTATCTGCTCAAGCCGGTCGAGCCCGAGCGCATCCGGGCGGCGCTCGCACGCGCACGGGCGCGCCTGGCGGCCAGGCCGGACGACCTGGCGGCGCGCGTTGCGGCGGTGCTCGGCGAGCTTGGCAGCGGCCCGGCCCGGCGCTTCGTCCGCCGCCTGCCGATCAAGAAGGCCGGCCGCGTGCTCCTGGTGGACGTCGACGAGGTCATGCGCTTCGAAGCGACCGGCAATTACATCGAAGTGCACACGCGCGAGCGCATGCACCTGCTGCGCGAAACGCTGTCGGGGCTGGAAGCGCGGCTGGATCCGGACGGGTTCGTGCGGGTGTCGCGCTCCTGCATCGTCAACGCGCGGCACATCCGCGAGCTGCAGCCGCACGTCAGCGGCGATTTTGTCGTCGTGCTCGCCGACGAGTCGGAAGTGCAGGGCAGCCGCCGCTACCGCGACCGTGTCGAGGCGCTGTTGCTCTGACCTGAAGGCAGGCGTACGGGCATTCCGATTGGAACAATGAAGCCGCGCCCGATGGACGTCGGCGATTTGCGGCATAATCTCCGGAGGATCGCAGAGGCTGCCACGCGGAAGTCTGCAGGCAACCGATCTGCCCGCCCAACGGGAAAAGCATGTCCTTCATCGTCGAACTCATCGAAAAATACGGCCTGCTGGTCGTCTTCTTGAACGTCCTTATCGAACAACTCGGCGCACCGCTGCCGGCTTATCCGATCATGCTGGTAGCCGGCGCACTTGCGGGAGGCGCGCGCTTCTCGATCTGGATGCTGGTTGTCGTCGCAGTCGGCGCCGCCCTGATTGCCGACTATGCCTGGTTCTGGGCGGGAAGGCGTTATGGGACGCGCGTCATGGCGATGCTGTGCCGTATTTCGCTGTCGCCCGATTCCTGTGTCAGGCAGACCGAGTCGATCTATCTTCGCTTTGGTCCGGCGTCGCTGGTGGTCGCGAAATTCATCCCCGGTTTCGCTTCGGTTGCCAGCGCCCTCGCTGGCGCGACCGGAACGCGGCGTAGCGTCTTCCTGCTGGCCGATGGTTGCGGGGCACTGTTATGGGCCGGGTCTGCAATCCTGCTGGGTTCACTTTTCAGCAGCACCGTCGCGGACCTGCTGGGCGTGCTGGAAGAACTCGGCAAGTGGGGACTGATGTTGCTCGCACTGGGCCTCGGCCTGTTCATCGCCGCCAAGTGGTGGGAGCGCTACCGCTTCATGAAGAGCCTCAGCATGGCGCGCATTTCGGTCGAAGAGCTGAACCAGCTCCGGATGGACGGCGGTGCGCCGCTGGTCGTCGATGTGCGCTCGCCGACCGCGCAACGGGAAGGACGTATCCCCGGCGCAGTCACGATTCCCGATCAGGAAATCGACACGTTTGTACACGAGGTGCCGGCACACGAAGAGGTGATCGTGTATTGCGCCTGCCCGAACGAGGTGTCCGCCGCGCGCGTCGCAAAGATGCTGATGCAGCGCGGCTACCAGAACGTGCGGCCCCTGTCCGGCGGGATCGACGCGTGGGTCGAAGCAGGTTATGAAATCGAACTTGCGACTGCCGATGAAGGCGTTTGCACCCGCGGCTGACAGTACCGCGCCCCGTCGCAGCGGGATTACGCCTAAGGTATCAGGCGCTCAGCGCGCAGTCGCTCGAACAGGTCGAAGAATGACTGGTCCGTTGCCTGATAGGCGCAGAAACCCAGGCGGCGACTGTTGGCCATGTCGGCCATCACTTCCAGCGGCCGCCCCAGGTCAAGGTCCGTATGCCAGGCCGAGGCCAGGCGGTCCAGGTCGGGCTCGGCCAGGCCATGGCGCTGGGCGATCTCGCGCCACAGTGCGTGATCGTTCGCCATTGCCGCTTCCAGCGGCCTGACCGTGCCATCGAATCCTGCGCTGACCACACGGAACCACTCTCCCAGCCTCGGCCACAGCCAGCTCCAGCGGAACATGTCGCCGTTGACGATGTTGAAGGCTTCGTTGCGCGCCGCGTCAGTGTCGGCTGCCCATACCAACTGCTTGGCCAGCACGCGGGCGCCCGTGACGTCCGACAGGCCCTTCCACTGCGCCTCCGAGCCGGGAAACTGGAACGGGCGCCCGGTTTCCTTGCAGATCGTCGCATAGACGGCGAGCGTGGTGCCGAGGTTCATTGCATTGCCCACCGCCAGGCCGATGACTGTGTGCGGGCGGTGTACCGTCCAGGTAAAGCGGTCGCGTCCGGCCGCGGCGTAGACCTCGTCTTCCTGGGCGTAGTAGAAGTTCTCCAGCGGCAGCCGGGGCTGGCTCTCACGCAGCGGCGTATCCGGCAAGGTGCCCGAGCTGGCATAGGCTTCGAAGGGGCCCAGGTAATGCTTCATGCCGGTGACGAGCGCCACGTGGCGCACGCTTTTCTTCGTCGACAGCGCATCGAGCAGGTTCCGCACCAGCGCCGCATTGACCCGGATGTTCTCTGCCTCGGTGTCCTGGCGCATCCAGGTAGTGATGAACACATGCGTCGGCGCGACATCCGCCAGCGCCGTCGCGAGGCCGGCCGGGTCGAGCAGGTCTGCGGCGACGTGGCGAACTGCGGGCAAATCGCGCGGAGGACGACGGGACAGGCCGATGACCTCCCACCCGTCTGCAAGCAATTCGCGAGCGACATGATTGCCGCCGATTCCGGTAATGCCTGCGACGAGTGCCGTCCGTTTCATGTGATCCCCCTTGATTCAGGAATTCATTGTACGTGGCGATGGAGAGCCTGCCTGTACCGTTGCTCTGGAGAGATCTTCGGCTTCGTCATTGCCGCTGCCAGCCCGCCACGACACCGCGTGCAGGAATCAGCTGTCGCGCTCCTTTCCGAAGTGTTCGATCATCCTGCCCAGCATTTCGACAGGCAGCGGGAACACGATGGTTGAACTCTTGTCGCCTGCGATGGCGGACAGTGTTTGCATGTAGCGCAGCTGCATCGCGCCGGGATGCTCGCCCAGCACCCGCGCCGCCTGCATCAGCTTTTCCGACGCCTGAAGCTCGCCTTCGGCGTGGATCACCTTGGCGCGCCGCTCGCGCTCGGCCTCGGCCTGGCGCGCGATTGCACGGACCATCGATTCGTCGAGGTCGACGTGCTTGATCTCGACGTTCGCCACCTTGATGCCCCAGGCGTCGGTCTGCGAATCGAGCACGTGCTGGATGTCGATGTTCAGCCGCTCGCGCTCGGCCAGCATGTCGTCCAGCTCGTGCTTGCCCAGCACCGAGCGCAGCGTGGTCTGCGCCAGCTGGCTGGTCGCCTCCAGGAAGTTGGCGACCTGGATGATCGCGCGTTCGGGGTCGATCACGCGGAAGTACAGCACCGCGCTCACCCGCACGGAGACGTTGTCGCGCGAGATCACGTCCTGCTTCGGAACATCCAGCAGCACCGTGCGCAGGTCCACGCGCACCATCTGCTGCAGCACCGGGATCAGCAGGATCAGGCCCGGACCCTTCACCGCCCAGAACCGCCCCAGCTGGAACACCACGCCGCGCTCGTACTCGCGCAGGATGCGGATCGACATCGCCAGCAGCACCGCGAGTACGATCAACAGCAGGCCGAAGCCAAAGCCGAATGGGAACATCTCACGCTCCTTTCGCGGTTACGGTTGCAGGTTCAACTTCAAGCATCGGGCCATGGCGTGCCACGACCCGTACCTGCTGCCCTTCGGACAGCGGCTCCTTGCCCGTCACGCGCCAGGTCTCGCCGCCGATGTTGGCCCAGCCTTCGCGCTGCGACGCGCCGAGCATCTCTCCGACACTGCCAATCAGCGCGGCTTCTCCGGTCACCGGCTTGCGCCGCCGCGTGCGCAGCGCAATGCTGGCGGTCAGCCCCATCAGCACCGCCGCAACCACGGCCACGCTGCCGATCAGGTAGAGCGGCATGCCATAGTCCGGCAGGTCGGTGTCGATGAGCAGCAGGGCGCCGATCACGAACGCAATCACGCCGCCGAGCCCGATCGCGCCGTAGCTCGGCAGGAACGCCTCCGCGATCATGAACAGCAGCCCAAGCACGATCAGCGCCAGGCCGGAGTAATTGATGGGCAGCAGCTGCAAGCCGTACAGGGCCAGCAGCAGGCAGATCGCGCCGACCACTCCCGGCACGACCGCGCCCGGGCTCATGAATTCGAACATCAGTCCATACAGGCCGAGTGTCATCAGGATCAGCGCCACGCTCGGGTTGGTGATGGCCGTCAGCGCGCTGTTGCGCCAGTCGGGCTGCAGGTCGATCACAGGTGCGCCGGCGGTGTTGAGTACGCGCTCCTGGCCGAGGGCCGCCACCTTCTTGCCGTCGAGCTGTGTCAGGAGGCCTGGCACGTCGGGCGCAATCACTTCCACCACGTCTTCCTTCAGCGCCTCGTCGGCCGACAGGCTGATGCCTTCGCGTACCGCGCGCTCGGCCCATTGCGCATTCCGGCCGCGCATCTGCGCCAGGCCGCGCAGGTAGGCGGCTGCGTCGTTGAGCGCCTTCGTGTCGGTCGCTGTGGGTTGGGACGACTTGTCCTTTGGCGGTGCCGGGCCGGTGGGCCCGACCTGGACCGGGGTTGCGGCGCCGAGGTTGGTGCCGGGCGCCATGGCCGCGATATGGCTGGCGTACACGACGAAGGTGCCGGCGCTGGCTGCCCGCGCGCCGCTCGGTGCGACGAAGCTGGCCACCGGCACCGGCGCGGTGAGGATCGCCCGGATCAACACGCGCATGGAAGTATCGAGCCCGCCCGGGGTGTCGATCTGCAGCACCACCAGCTGGTTGCCATCGGCGGCGGCACGGGCGATCCCGCGCGCGACGTAGTCGGCGGTGGCCGGGCCGATGGCGCCATCGATGGTCAGGAGCCGCACAGGTGCACGTGACGCAGTCGCGGGGCGGGTTTTGTCGGCGGAGGAAGTTTGGGACGTGGCGGCCGGGCGGCGTGCGCTGTCGGTCGTGGCATGCGCAACGATCGCCGTGAAGCTCGCCAGCACTGCGAACACGGCGACAACCAGGGCGCTGGCCGGCACAGCCGTCCATCGGAACAGCACAGCGGACAAGTGTTGGAACATGCCTGCACCCGTGATGGGAACGAACGTTCAGTCACTCACTGCCAGTACGTACACAATGTACCACTTAATCGGCAGTGCCTGCCGTTGGTTCGGCGGGATTTCCTAGACCCGGCCGGGGGCGAATCCGGGATCGGCAAGCATCCTGCTGATGTTATTCTGGTCGACCGCAGGACTGAAGTAGAAGCCCTGCATCTCGTCGCACTTTTCGTCGCGCAGCATGATGTGCTGGTCCCGCGTTTCCACGCCCTCGGCGACCACCTTCAGCCCCAGCGTGTGGGCGAGGTGGATGACACCCCTGACCACTTTGCAGGACGGCTCGTTGTGGGGAATTTCACGGATCAGGGACATGTCAAGCTTCAGCACGCGGATCGGGAAGGCGGTCAGGTAGCTCAGCGCCGAGTAGCCGGTGCCGAAATCGTCGAGCGCGATCGTGATGCCGTTTTCGTGCAGTTCCATCAGGACGGCGGCCCCGTGCGCTTCGCTATCGAACAGCACCTGCTCGGTCAGTTCGACAATGAAGCGTGAACGCGGCAGCCCTGCGGAGAGCAGCGCGTCATTGATGATCGTCACGATGCGGCGGTTGGATAGCTCGACGGCGCAAAGGTTGACGCAGACCTTGATGTCTGCGTCCTGGTTCGGCCACGCGGCTGCATCCCGGCATGCCTGGACGACGATCCATTCGCTCATATCCAGCATCAGTCCGGCGTGCCGGATCAGCTCGACGATTTCCGAGGTCGAGCGCGCCTTGAGGCGCTCGTTGGTGCACCTGAGCAGCGCCTCGTTCGACGCGACGCGGCCGCTGAGAGCGCTGATCTTCGGCTGGTAGTGAAGCTCGAATTCCTTGTTGTGGACCGCACTCTTGACCGCGGCAAGCGCATTGCTCCGGTCGTGCGCCTCGCGGTCGAGCTGTTCGGTGTAGAAGCTGTAGCCGTTTCGCCCGCTGCGCTTGCGGCGATGCATGGCCGCATCGGCCCGCCGGAACAGGGCGTCGGGGTTCTCGACGCCATCCGGGACCACTGCAATGCCGATGCTCGCAGTGATGCCAACCGTCCGTCCGTCAAACTCGAACGGGAAATCAAGTACATCGACCAGTTTCTGGGCCATGTCGAGTCCGAACAGCGCCGACCGCGCCCCGGTCTGCAGCACCGCGAACTCGTCGCCGGCCAGCCGCGCCACGTAGTCGGTGCTGCGCGTCGACGATTTCAGCCGGCCCGCCACCTGCTGCAGCAGCAGGTCGCCGGCAACCTGCCCGAGGCGGTCGTTGACGTGCTTGAAGTTGTCCAGGTCGATTAGGTGCAGGATGACGACATTTTCGGTCCGGTGCACGGCGTCGATCCATTCGGAAAGGCGTTCATTGAAGGATGCGCGGTTGGCCAGCCCGGTCAACGGGTCATGGGTCGCGGCGAACAGCATGTCGCCGACGCCCTTGTGCCTCTCGGTGGAGTCCGTGAACATCTTGAGGTAGCCGATCAGCTTGTGGTCAGCGTCGTGGAGCGGGGTGATCGAGCCTTCGGCCCAGAACTGCGTCCCGTCGCTGCGGAGATGGCAGCGGTCGAAGCTGGCCTTGCCGGTCTGTCGCGCGGCCTCGATTTCCTCGGCGGAGACATGGTCGTCGACTGCGGGCGCCGGATCGAGCACGGAACAATGGGCGCCCAGCGCGGCGTCGCCGAGGCCCAGCATGCGGGCCGCACCGACGTTCCACTTGACTAGCCTGCCTTCGGCGTCGAGCACAACGATGGCGTAATCGGTCTCGCTGTTGAAGACCGCTTCGCAGAGACAGGGGAGTTTCATCATCTCATCCACAGGTCATAGTTCCCTGAGGCCTTTGGGTCCGCCGATGGGCTGTAGTGACAATTGTGAAGTCTATTATGCGCCGAATTTGAAATTGGGTAGGGTGCCGCCATGCTCCAGCTGCAGGGCGTGCGCGGGGCATGGCAATGATGCTTGTATAATTTCAACAGCCTCTCGAAGCGGGGCGATTCCTCGCCCCGGACCGCCACTCTGTGCTCCCCGTGGCCCGTTAATTCAGTTCCCGGGAAGTCCAGATGACCACACAGAATGCAATCACCAAGGCGTTCATTTCCACCGGCATTGCCGGCCTCGATAATATCCTTGGCGGCGGCCTGACCAAGGAACGCCTCTACCTGCTGGAAGGTGACCCGGGCGCCGGCAAGACCACCATGGCGCTCCAGTTCCTGATCGAGGGAGCGCGCAACGGCGAGACCGTCCTGTACATCACCCTGGCCGAAAACGAGGTGGAATTGCGCGCGGTCGCCGAGGCCCATGGCTTCACGATGGACGGCGTGACCGTCCATGAAGTGATTCCCGAGGAAAGCCTGCTCGACCCGAGCGAGGAGTACACGGTCCTGCACCCGACGGAAGTCGAGCTTGGCGAGACCAACAACAAGATCCTCCAGATGATCGAGAAGATCAATCCGACCCGCGTGGTGCTCGACTCGCTCTCGGAATTGCAGCTGTTGTCCGGCAGCGCCTTGCGTTACCGCCGCCATGTGCTCGCGCTCAAGCAGTATTTTGCGAAACGCGCATGTACGGCCATGCTGTTGGACGACAAGACCGCGGTGCGTGGCGACCAGCAGGTGCGCAGCATCGCCCATGGAGTGATCTCGCTGCAGCATACGGATTCGGAATATGGTGCCGAGCGGCGCGTCATTCGCGTGCTCAAATATCGCGGCATTGCATTCCGGCGCGGCCCGCATGACTACACGATCCTCACCGGCGGCATCGTCGTGTACCCGCGGATCGTCGCGGCCGAAACGCGCGAGCTCAAGCAACGCGCACAGCTCCAGAGCGGCCTGGCTGCTTTCGATTCCCTGCTTGGCGGAGGCATCGAAGAAGGTTCCAGCACGCTGATTTCCGGTCCCCCCGGAACCGGTAAATCCAGCCTGGCGGTCCAGTTTGTAAAGGCGGTGACGGAGCAGGGTCACAGCGCCGCGCTGTTCCTGTTCGAAGAATCGTTCAATACGCTCCTCAACCGGAGCAAGGGAATCGGCCTCGACCTGACCGAACCCTATGATTCGGGACTGCTGAAAGTGCACCAGATCGATCCGGCGGAAATGTCCCCTGGCGAGTTCACCCACATGGTATGCCGTGCGGGTGACGCGGGAGCCAAGGTGGTCGTGATCGACAGCCTGAACGGCTACCTGAACGCGATGCCGGAAGCGGGCTTCCTGAACACGCACCTGCACGAGGTGCTGACCTACCTTGGGCAGCGCGGCGTGGTGACCTTCCTGGTAGGGGTCCAGCAGGGCATCGTGGGCGCAATGACGACCGGGATCGACGTCAGCTACATGGCGGACAACGTGCTGATCCTGCGATATTTCGAGGCACGCGGTTCGGTGCAGAAGGCGATTTCGGTATTCAAGAAACGCGGCAGTGCGCACGAAACCACCTTGCGCAAATTCGATATCACGGCGGGCGGCATCCGCGTCGGCCCCGTGCTCGATAATTTCCAGGGCATCCTGACCGGCGTACCGGTGTTCGTAGGCGAGCACGATGATGCCGGCGTGCCGGCCGGATTTGAATAACCGTCCTCCCGACGACTGATTGAAGGCGCACTGAAAGTTGAACCTGGAACTCCGTGTACTGATTTACGCACCGACCGGAAAGGACGCGCGGCTGATATCGCAGGTTCTCTCCCGGGCCGGGATGGCCTGTGTGATCTGCGTCCATCCGGCCGAACTGGCTGCTGAATTGCCGCAAGGCGTGGGCGCGATCCTGGTCGCGGACGAGGCGCTGACGGCGGACTGCCTCAAGTCCCTGGGCCACTTCCTGAAAAACCAGCAGACGTGGTCCGACCTCCCGGTGCTGGTCCTGAGCAAGCGCGGGCTGGATTCCACCGACATGCGCGACCGCTACCTTGCGCTCGGCAACGTGACGCTGCTTGAACGGCCGGTGCAGGGATTGACGCTGGTGAGCGCGGCGACGGCCGCCTTGCGCGCCCGCCGCCGCCAGTACGAGATGCGCGAGATCGATCGCCGCAAGGACGAATTCCTCGCCATGCTCGCGCATGAGCTGCGCAATCCGCTCGCCCCCGTCAGTGCGGCGTCGGACCTGCTGCGCTTGCCCAACCTGGACCCGGCCCGGATCCAGCAGACCAGCGAAATCATCTCGCGCCAGGTCAGGCACATGACGGGCCTGATCGACGACCTGCTCGACCTGTCTCGCGTGTCGCGCGGCCTCGTGACGCTGGAGGAAGCCAGGGTCGATGTCCGCCAGGTCATGAACGAAGCCGTGGAGCAGGTGCGGCCGCTGATCGACACGCGCCGGCACCGGCTGGCGGTACACGTGCCGCCGGAACCGGCATTCGTGCACGGTGACCAGAAGCGCCTGATCCAGATCATCGCCAACCTGCTGAACAACGCCGCGAAGTACACACCCGAAGGTGGCGACATCGCGCTGACGATGGACGTGAACCGCACCGAAGTGATTTTCAGCGTCACCGACAACGGCATCGGCATGGACCCGCACGTGATCGAGCATGTGTTCGAAATGTTCTCGCAGGCCGAACGCACGTCGGACCGGTCCCAGGGCGGGCTTGGCATCGGACTCGCACTGGTCAAGCGACTGGTGGACCTGCACGGGGGCAGGATCGCGGCGCAAAGCGACGGCGTGGGGAAGGGGAGCCGTTTCACCCTGACGCTGCCCCGGACCTGCGCGGCCAATGCGATGCAAGCGGCCGCGCCGGCGGACCACCTTGCGGTCGCGGCGGACGGCCACCGCCTGCTGATCGTCGACGACAACCTGGATGCCGCGGTCACCCTCGGCATGTTCCTGGAGCTGGCCGGCTACCGGGTGATGGTCGAGCACACGGCCGAGGCGGCGATCGCGCGCGCGCAGGCCCACCCGCCGGACGCCTGCCTGCTCGATATCGGACTGCCGGACATGGACGGGATCGAGCTGGCCAAGCGGCTGCGCGCCGCGCCCGATACTTCGCGCTCCATGCTGGTGGCGATCACCGGCTACGGACAGGAGTCGGACCGCCAGAAGACGCTCGAATCCGGATTCGACTATCACTTCGTGAAGCCGATCGACATGGACAAGCTGCTGGGCGCCCTGTCCGGGCTGCGCTAGCACGCGAAGGAGCTACCGGTGCAGCGACTACTGATTATCCTTGGCGCGATACTGATTGCGGCAGGCCTGGCCTGGCCGTGGCTGCGCAAGCTGCCGCTTGGCCGCCTGCCCGGCGACATCCACATCGTGCGGGAAGGCGTCAGCTTCCATTTCCCGATCACGACCTGCATCGTGATTTCGCTGGTGGTATCCCTGCTGATCTGGTTCTTCAGGCGCTGAGTGGCGCGCGCTGTAAATGCGCACGGCTTTAATGACTGGCGCCGCCGGCAAAACCCAGTCGTCCCGGATTAGCTCGGCAGTGTAATATTGTGCGGACAATCGTTACGCCACTGGAGGCAGCACATGCGTTTCCTTCCCATCCTACTGATGACCGTCGGCGGAGCCCTTGGCGCGCCTGCTCAAGCCGAATCGCCCGATACGGCCGCCCGCGTCGAACGCATCGAGCAGGGCCTGCGCGATCCCGTCGTCGTTCGCGGTGCGCCCGCGCGTACCATGAAGCTTTCCGACCGCATGCGGGAATTGCACGTGCCGGGAGTCAGCATCGCCTTCATCAATGGCGGTGCGATCGAGTGGGTGCGCGCCTATGGCGTCGCGGACGCGGCGAGCGGGCGCCCGGTCGCGCCGAATACGCTGTTCCAGGTCGGCTCGGTCAGCAAGCCGGTCGCCGCGGTGACTGTGATGCGGCTCGCGGTGCAACGCAAGCTGGACCTCGATGAAAACGTCAACCTGCGGCTGGTCGGGTGGCGTGTGCCCGAAGGCCCGTTCACCGCGCAGCGCCCGGTGACCGCGCGGACCCTGCTGAGTCATACCGCTGGAATGCCGCAGGACCAGCGGTTCGGCTATGCCGGCAACCAGCCGCAGCCGACCTTGCTGCAGGTGCTCCGCGGCGTGCCGCCGGCGACGAGCGCGGCGATCCAGGTGAAATCGGTACCGGGAAGCGGCTATGGCTATTCCAGCCTCGGTTACGCAGTGCTCGAGCAGTACGTCACCGATGCCACCGGCCAGCCTTTCGATGCGCTGGCACGGGAGCTTGTGTTCGCGCCGCTCGGCATGCGCGACTCACTGTACGCCCACTCGCTACCGGCGCCGCTCGCCGAGCGCGCGGCGTCCGGGCATGAATTGGACGGCAGTGTCCTGAGCGGTAAATGGCGCAACCATCCCGAGCTCGCGGCGGCCGGTTTGTGGAGCACTGCAGCGGACCTGGCGCGTTTTGCCATCGCCGTGCAGCGCGCCGTTCAAAAGCGGGACGCCAGCTTCCTCTCCGCCGCCGACGTCGACACTATGCTGACGCCGGTGCGCAACGATTATGGCCTCGGCTTCGAACTCGATCACGCTGGACGGGAGCCGGCATTCCACCACAGCGGATCGAACATCGGGTTCAAGGCCTTGATGTTTGCGTATTCACATACCGGGCAAGGGGTCGTAATCCTGACAAATGGCGATTATGGGTCGACGCTGATCGCGGAACTCATGCGAAGCATCGCCGCGGAATATGGCTGGGAAGACCACAGGCCCATCGAGAGGGTCGCGGTGCCTCCTGATCCGGCTCTATTCGACCGGTTCGCCGGCAATTACAGTGTTTCCAACACCACCGTGCAGATCAGCCGGCACAAAGATCGCCTGTTTGTATCCGGTCCACCTGTCGGTCCTGCCCCCGCCGAGCTGATTCCGGCCGGTGATTATGAGTACTTCCTCCGTGAGAAGAAGATAACCGTGCGCTTCGATTCCAATGGGGCGGATCCGGTTAACACCTTGACCTTCATTGACGGGAAGCCAAGGCCGGGCCAGCGGATCCCATCCGCGGCGCCGGTGACAGGCCAGCGCTGACGGCGGTCAGGAGTCTTGCGGTGCCCTCGCAAATTGACGAAGCAGGTTGCGGCGACCGTCGCGGCTAGTTCGGGCAATTGCGCGTCCCAAATCCGGAGGGATGGCGGGTCAGGCTTGCGGTTCGTGGACGTCTTCGACGTCGACTGGCTCGGCATCGATTTTTTCGTCGGCGAGCGCTTCGTCGGCGGCGTCGGCCTCCAGGCCTTCCTGCTGTTCGCCGAGGGCGCGGTCGTAATTCAGTTCCACCAGCACCGGGAAATGGTCCGATCCGAATGCGGGCAGTCTCCGGATGAAGGAGAGCGTGAAGTGCTGGCTGTGGAACAGGTGATCGAGCGGCCAGCGCAGGAACCAGTAGCCGGAATGGAAGGTGTTGTACATGCCCCGTCCGATGCGCGGGTCGAGCAGGCCGCTAATCTTGCGGAACAGCCGCGTGGTGGTCGACCACGCCACGTCGTTCAGGTCGCCGGCCACGATGACCGGCGTGTCGATTTCGGCCACGCTCCGCGCCACCACCAGCAGTTCGGCGTCGCGCTCGGTCGACTCGTCGTGCTCGGTCGGGCTGGGCGGCGCCGGGTGCAGGAAGTGCATCCGGACCTTGTGGCCCGAGGGCATGACCGCCATCGCGTGCATCGAGGGGATGTCGTCCTCGACCAGGAACTGGGTGGCGGTATCCTCCAGCGGCAGCCGCGAATACACGTGCATCCCATAGAGGTTATCGAGCGGGCATTTCATCGAATAGGGATAGTCGCCTTCCAGCCTGTCCAGCCGCTCCTGCCACCACAGATCGGTTTCGAGCGTGACGAAGACATCCGGCTCATGTTCACGGATCAGCGCAATGAGCCCTTCGGCATTGCGGTTCGGGCACAGGACGTTCGCCGTCAGGATGCGGATCCGGCGCGAGGGTTCGCTGTTGGCCGACACCAGGACCTCGTGCGGGAACACCCGGGTGTACGGGAGGATCCACCACGCCTGGTATAGAAGGCAGGCGCCGGTCACCAACATCAGTCCCTGCGTTTCGCTTTCCTCCAGGTCCAGCAGCAGCAGTTGCGCGACCAGCACGCCGAGCGCCAGGATGGCGAGCTGCAGGCGTGGGAAATCCAGGTCCCGGACCCACCAGCCGGTGGCGCGGGACAGCGGCAACAGCGTCGAGAGCAGGATCAGGGCAACCAGGATAACGATGATGGGAAAACTCATACCGGACGGGTCCTAGGGGGCTTTGGTGTTTTTCGCAACAATTCGGTGCACTCAATTATGCCCGTATCGTCGAAAACAGCCCCGGCTCTACCGTGCGCGCCCGATTTTTCCGGGCCGGGGGAGTGTGGCGCGGCCGCATCCATTCCCCGGAAAAGGCCCTCGAAGCGGCTTATTTCCGGTTTAACAATTTCCAGACGGACTGTAGAATAGCCTTTTTGTTGACGGGCCGACGCCAATGAGCGGTCCGCAACCCGATCGATTCGCCTCGTGCGAGCCGAATACTTTGATAGTGGAGAACTGCAGTGAGTATTTTCAGGACAAAAAATCTGGATAGTATGATGGCGGCCAGCCGCGCGCCCGGTGGTCTCAAGAAAGTGCTTGGACCTACCGACCTCGTCATGATGGGAATCGGCGCGATCGTGGGCACCGGTATTTTCGTGCTCACCGGTACCGGCGCGGTCACGGCCGGCCCGGCGCTGACGCTGTCATTCGTGCTCGCCGCGGTCGCCTGCGGCTTCGCGGCCATGTGCTACGCCGAATTCGCTTCGACCGTCCCGGTTGCCGGCTCCATCTACACCTACAGCTACGCCACCATGGGCGAAATCGTCGCATGGATGATCGGCTGGGACCTGCTGCTTGAGTACGGCCTGGCCACGTCCGCCGTCTCGGTCGGCTGGTCGGGCTATTTCCAGTCGCTGATGGCAGGCTTCGGCGCGAAGCTGCCCACCGTGCTGACTGCCGCCCCGGGCGCGGTGCCGGGCGTGGAGACCTGGTTCAACCTGCCTGCGCTGATCATCATGCTGGTGCTTACCACGCTGGTTTCCTGGGGCGTGCGCGAGTCCGCGCGCCTGACCAACGTGCTGGTGCTGGTCAAGGTCGGCGTGGTGCTGCTGTTCATCCTGGTCGGCGCGCGCCACGTGCAGCCTGAGAACTGGCAGCCTTACATGCCCTACGGCTTCAACGGCGTCATGAGTGCCGCGGCGCTGGTGTTCTTTGCCTTCATCGGCTTCGACGCCGTGACGTCGGCAGCGGAGGAGGTCAAGAACCCCGCGCGTGACCTGCCAATCGGCATCATTGGCTCGCTCGGTATTTGCGCGGTCCTGTACGTGGTGGTCGCGGCGATCATGACCGGTATCGTACCGTTCCAGAAGTTCCTCGGCATCGACCACCCGGTTTCGCTGGCGCTCCAGTATGCGGGCGAGAATTGGGTGGCGGGCTTCGTCGACCTCGGCGCAATCCTGGGCATGACCACCGTGATCCTGGTGATGCTGTACGGCCAGACCCGCGTGCTGTTCGCCATGTCGCGCGACGGCCTGCTGCCGCGCAAGCTGTCCACCATCAACCCGAAATTCGGCACGCCGTACTTCGCAACCTGGGCGGTCGGCATCGTGTTCGGCCTGATCGCCGCCGTGGTGCCGCTCGGTGTCCTGGCCGAGCTGATCAACATCGGCACGCTGTTCGCGTTCTGCCTGGTGTCGATCGCCGTGATCGTGCTGCGCAAGAAGCGTCCCGACCTGCACCGCGCGTTCCGCTGCCCGGGCGTGCCACTGGTCCCGATCCTGGCCGTCCTGTTCTGCATCGCGCTGATGGCGTTCCTGAGCAAGACCACCTGGATCGCCTTCGGTATCTGGCTGGCGGCTGGCCTGGTGATCTACTTCGGCTACGCTTACCGCCGTTCGCTGCTGCACGTGGTGCCCGCGTAAAGAAATGCGGGGACAGTCCCTTCTGGGACGGTCCCCATTTCGAAGCGATGGCGTGAGGACGTAGCCTCGAAAAAGCTGTGTCCTCGAAATGCGTGGGAAGCAGAGTCCCACAGTTTCTTGAGCAAATAGCCTATTATTTCCGTCATCCCAGCCTTCGCTGGATGACGGCGTCCCTGCGTGGGCCTCATCGAACGGATAGGGCACCCATGACTTCCCCAGCACTGACGATTTCCCGAATCCTGCATGCCGGCTACGTGTTCGCGTGTAGCGGGACGCGCATCGCCTTCGACACCATCTTCGAGAATCCTTTCAGCCGCAACTGCCACGCCTTTCCCGACGTGCGGTTCGACCAGGAGGAGATCCGCCGCCAGCGCTTCGACGCTGTGTTCATTTCGCACTTCCACGACGACCACTGCTCGCTCGAGAGCCTGGATTTGCTCGACCGCGCCACGCCGCTACACATCTATTGCCAGTTCGACGAGCTGTTCGACATGGTGCGCCAGCTGGGCTTCACCAATGTTCATGCACTGCGCCTGAATCAGCCGGTGGACGTCGGTCCGTTCCAGGTGGTGCCGCGCGAAGCCATGGATGCCGATGTCGATTCGATGTTCCAGGTGAAGGCGGCCGGGCTGAATGTGCTCAACGTCGTCGATTCCTGGATCGACGATGCCACGCTTGCCCAACTGGTTCGCGAAGGGCCGTGGGACATGGTGCTGTGGCCGTTCCAGACCATGCGCGAGATCGAAGTACTGGCGCCGTCGCGCGCTGACGCCGCACCGCCCGCGCTGCCCGAGGGGTGGACAGTGCAGCTGCAGGCGCTCGCGCCACGCTACGTTGTCCCGAGCTCGTGCCAGTTCCTGCAGGAGCCGTGGTCGTGGTACAACCGCGCATTCTTTCCGATCTCGTATGCCCGGTTCGCGGATGAAGTGACGGCGGCAGTCCCCGGCGCGCAGGTGGTGCGGCTCAATCCCTCGGTCTCGGTGCTGCTCGACGCCACGTCCCTGCGCCCGGCGCCGCCGCTAAGCTGGGTGCTGCCGGTCGGAGATCAGGATGTTGACTACGGGTATGAAGGCAATGCTGCACCTCCGCACACCGCCGACATCGCGCGCCACTTTGCGGCGCTGACGGAGCCGGAGCTGGGGCGCGTCATGGATTACTGCCGCGAAGGGCTGCTGGAAAAATACGGCGAAGTCGAGGCTGCGTCCGAATATTTCGACCAGCCCCGGACCTGGCAGCTGTCGATCTACGATCACGCGGGCGCGGCCACGCATTTCCGCTATCGCCTGGAGGCCGGGCACGCCACCTGTGCCGGTGACGGCGACGCGCCGCTGGGCTGGACCACTGAGATCCCGGCGGCGAAGTTGTACGCGGCGCTGGAGCAGGGCGAGTCGCTGACGTCGATGTACATGCGCATCAACGATGCCGTATTCGATGCGGACACCGAGCGTGCCCTGGCGGAGGCCGATGTGGTCGACGATCCCCTGATCCGGTGCCTCTTCAGCGACACGTTCGGGGCCTACCAGAAGGCGCAACTGCGCCGGCTGCTGGCGCGCTGACTGCGACATCTCCGGCGAGCCGCTCCTACGATCGTGCAATGCCTGGTGCGCTGAACACATAGCATGGTACCGTCGCGCCCTTATAGCCTTCCGGACTAGGCAAAAAAAACGCGGACGGGGGTGACGGCCACCCCGCGTCCGCGCCTTTGCTTTCGTGCTTACTTCGAAGCGTCCTGGATCTTTTCGCCAGCGCGCTCGACGGCCTTGCCGGTCGCGTCGGTGGCATTGCTTACGCCGCGCTTGACGTCGGCAGCGGCTTCGCGCGATTCCTCGCGCACTTCAGCCCCGGCACGTTCAATGTTGTCGCCGGCGCGCTCCGCCGCGCGTTCCACGTTGTCGCCCGCGCGCTCAGCCGCCTGGTCGGCACGCTCAGCAGCTTGCTCCGTTTCACGCGCCGCAGTTGCGCCCGCTTCGTCAACCGCCTTGCCCGCTTCCTGGGCAGGGCCCATCCGGTCGTCGTCAGTCCTGGTGCAGCCGGTCGCCAGTACTGCTACTGCCAGCAAGATGCCCGAAATCGCTTTGGTGTTCATAGTATTTTCTCCAAATGAAATGTTGTCACTTAGCATACACGTCTATGCAAAAACATGATGTTCAATTGGAATGGCCGGAAACTTCATTCCAGCGAAAGCGGGGATCCGTAGGCCGCTAGCGTGGGCGAACCGATGCCGGACGCTCAGTATGGATCCCAGCCTTCGCTGGGATAACGGCTTGATCCGCGGTTAAAAAAATACCTCCGCGGACGGAGGTATAAATGGCCATGAAGGGCTCTGCTGAAACCATCTTACGCCCTGTCCATTATGCAAGGCTTAACGGCGCGGAAAGCGGCCGCGAGTATTTGCAGCAGTTTCAGCTTTCGGTATTCCGCGCCGCGTCTACAATGAATCAACAAGCTTCGCTAACCGCGCTTGTTCGATCTCAAACATCTCGCTTGTCGCTTTGAATCCTGCCACTTGGCCGGTGTCCTATTCACGACCGGCCATGGCACTGGGGTACTCAGACAATAATTGGGAGGCGGAAATGGAAGAGGATCTCGTCGAACGCATCAAGGCCAGTCCCACCTACAGTAAGCTCGTAAGCACCCGATCCGGGTACAGCTGGACCCTGGCCGCGATGATGCTGGTGGTTTATTACGGCTATATCCTGCTGATCGCCTTTAACAGGGAGTTTCTTTCCACCAAAATCGGGGATGGCGTCATGACATGGGGCATCCCGATCGGGATGTTCGTCATCGTGTTCACCGTGCTGATCACGGGCATCTACGTGCGGCGCGCCAACAGCGAGTTCGACGACCTGACCACCGAAATTCGCAAGGAGGTGCTGTGATGCGTACCTTCATGCATGTCGCCGGCGCCCTCGCGTCCCTTACCATCGCCGGTATGGCGCTGGCCGCGGAAGACCTCGGCCAGGCGGAGCAGCAGCCCACCAACTGGACCGCGATTGCCATGTTCGCGGTGTTCGTGGTGTTTACCCTGTTCATCACCAAGTGGGCGGCCTCCAAGACCAAGTCGGCCGCCGACTTCTATACTGCCGGCGGCGGCATCACCGGCTTCCAGAATGGCCTGGCGATCGCGGGCGACTTCATGTCGGCCGCATCCTTCCTCGGTATTTCCGCGGCGGTCTACCTCAACGGTTACGACGGGCTGATCTACTCCATCGGCTTCCTCGTCGGTTGGCCAGTGCTGACCTTCCTGATGGCCGAGCGCCTGCGCAATCTGGGGCGCTTCACCTTTGCCGACGTCGCCGCCTACCGCTTCGCGCAAAAGCCGATCCGGGTGTTTGCCGCGTCCGGCACGCTGGTGGTGGTGGCGTTCTACCTGATCGCGCAGATGGTCGGGGCGGGCCAGCTGATCAAGCTGCTGTTCGGGCTCGAATACTGGATCGCGGTGGCAATCGTCGGCAGCCTGATGATGATCTATGTGCTGTTCGGCGGCATGACGGCGACCACCTGGGTGCAGATCATCAAGGCGCTGATGCTGCTGGCAGGCGCCACCTTCATGGTGATCATGGTGCTGTGGCAGTTCAACTTCAGCCCGGAAGCGCTGTTCGCCAAGGCGGTCGAAGTGCATCCCAAGAAGGAAGCGATCATGGGACCGGGGGGCTTCATCAAGGATCCGATCTCCGCGATTTCCTTCGGCATGGCGCTGATGTTCGGCACCGCCGGCCTGCCGCACATCCTGATGCGCTTCTTTACCGTGCCGAGCGCGAAGGAAGCGCGCAAGTCCGTGTTCTGGGCAACCACCTGGATCGCCTATTTCTACATGCTGACCTTCATCATCGGTTTTGGCGCCATCGTGCTGGTGAGCACCAATCCGGTGTTCACGGACGCGGCCGGCAAGCTGCTAGGCGGAGACAACATGGCGGCGGTGCACCTGGCCAGCGCGGTGGGCGGCAGCGTATTCCTGGGCTTCATTTCGGCGGTGGCCTTCGCCACCATCCTGGCCGTGGTCGCCGGGCTGACGCTGTCCGGGGCCTCGGCGGTGTCGCACGACCTGTACTCGGTGGTGATCAAGAAAGGCCAGGCCGCCAGCGCGGACGAGCTGAAGGTCTCGCGCATCACGACGGTGGTGCTGGGGATTGTCGCGGTGATCCTGGGAATCGTGTTCGAGAAGCAGAACATCGCCTTCATGGTGTCGCTGGCGTTCGCAGTGGCGGCCTCGGCGACCTTCCCGGTGCTCTTCATGTCGGTGCTGTGGAAAAACTGCACGACGCGGGGCGCGACGATCGGCGGCTTCCTCGGCCTGGTCACCGCGGTCGGACTGACCATCCTGTCCAAGTCGGTCTGGGTGGACGTGCTGCACCACGAAGCGCCGATTTTCCCGTACACCTCGCCCGCGCTGTTCTCGATGACCGCCGGGTTTGTCGGGATCTGGCTGTTCTCGATCCTCGACCACAGCGAGCAGGCGCGCCTGGACCGCGCCGGGTACGAAGCCCAGAAAGTCCGTTCAGAAACCGGCATCGGCGCGTCGGGAGCGTCCGGGCACTGAGGTCAACTTCAAAGGGGGCTCGATGCGGCATCCCGGACTGACAGGCCAGCGCCTGGTGGCGACCTTCTTCCTGGGCTGGCTGCTGTTTACCTATCCGCTGCTGGCGCTGTTCGACGGCGCCGCCATGCCGCTGGGAATACCATCGATGTATGTGTACCTGTTCGGGGCCTGGGCGCTGGTGATCGGACTGATGGCGTCCCTGGCGCGGGGCGCAGCGCAGGGCAGGGAGGATGGACCCGCGGCGCCGCCGCCGCGGGAAGACTGACATGACGCCCGGCTGGGTCATCGCACTGGCGTCGTTCGCCTACCTGGGCCTGCTGTTTGCCATCGCGTTCTACGGCGACCGGCGCGCCGCGGCCGGTGCCAGCATCATCAACAACCCGACCATCTATGCGCTGTCGCTGGCGGTTTACACCACCACCTGGACTTTCTATGGCAGCGTGGGGCGGGCCGCCTCCAACGGCATCGGCTTCCTGCCGATCTACCTGGGTCCCACGCTGATGGCGGCGCTGTGGTGGACGGTCCTATGCAAGATCATCCACATCAGCAAGGCCAACCGCATCACCTCGATTGCCGACTTCATCGCCTCGCGCTACGGGAAGAGCGGGCTGCTGGCCGGCCTGGTGACCATCGTGGCGGTGATCGGCGTGGTGCCCTACATCGCGCTGCAGCTCAAGGCGATCTCGTCGAGCTTTGCGGTGCTGACGCGCGATCCCGACTTGCTGGTGCGCCAGGGGGACATCCCCTTGTGGTCCGACACGGCGCTGTACATCGCCCTGCTGCTGGCCGCGTTCACCATCCTGTTCGGCACCCGCCACCTCGACGCGGCCGAACACCACGAGGGCATGGTGGCGGCGATCGCATTCGAATCGCTGGTCAAGCTGTTCGCCTTCCTGGCGGTCGGCGTGTTCGTCACCTTCGGCATGTACGACGGCTTCGGCGACCTGTTCGGTCAGGCGATGGCGACGCCCGAGCTGCAGCAGCTGCTGACCACCAACGCCGTGGCCGGCGCGGCGCCATTGACCCCGACCGCCTGGGCCTCGCTGATCGTGCTGTCGATGCTGTCGATCCTGCTGCTGCCGCGCCAGTTCCAGATCGCCGTGGTCGAAAACACCGACGTCGATCACGTGCGCCGCGCGATCTGGCTGCTGCCGCTCTACCTCCTGGCGATCAATATCTTCGTCCTGCCGATCGCGCTCGCCGGCCTGATGCACTTCCCTGGCGGGCTGATCGATGCCGACACCTTCGTCCTGACGCTGCCGATGCTCGAACACCAGCAGGCACTGGCGCTGCTGGTGTTCATCGGTGGCCTGTCGGCCGCGACCGGGATGATCATCGTCGAGTCGATCGCCCTCAGCACCATGGTGAGCAACGACCTGGTGATGCCGCTGCTGCTGCGCGCGAGGCGTCTGCGGCTGAGCCAGCGCACCCACCTGGCCGGCCTCCTGCTCGGCATCCGGCGCGCGGCGATCGTGCTGCTGCTGATGCTCGGCTACAGCTATTCCCGCCTGGCCGGGGAAGCCTATGCGCTGGTCTCGATCGGCCTGATCTCGTTCGCCGCCGTGGCCCAGTTCGCTCCGGCGCTGCTCGGCGGAATCTTCTGGCTGAACGGTACGCGCAACGGGGCGCTGGCCGGCCTGGCTGCGGGCTTCCTGCTCTGGATCTACACGCTGCTGCTGCCCTCGTTCGCGCAATCGGGCTGGCTTCCCGCCAGCTTTCTCGACCAGGGGCCGTTTGGCATCGGCTGGCTCAAGCCGCGCCAGCTGTTCGGCATGCAGGGCCTGGACCCGATCACCCACACCCTGTTCTGGAGCATGCTGGCCAATATCGGCTGCTATGTCGGCGTGTCGCTGGCGAGCCGGCCGGGCGCCGCGGAAAAGGCGCAGGCTTTGCTGTTTGTAAATCCGAAGGGACGCGCGGCCGGCGGGGCGGGATCACAGCAGTGGCGCGGCACCGCTCCCACCGAGGCCTTGCTCGGCCTGCTGCGGCGCTTCCTCGGCAGCGCCCGCGCGGACGAAGCCTATGCCCGTTTCCTTCGCGAGCATGGCGGCGACCAGGCGCCGGGCCCGGCGCTGGTGCCGTTTGCCGAGGTCCAGCTGGCGGGCGCCATCGGCGCGGCCTCCGCGCGCACCCTGATTGCCTCGGTGGTCGACGAAGAGCGCCCCGGCCTGGACCAGGTCATGGCTATACTGGACGAAACCTCGCAGGCGATCGCGTACAGCCGCGAGCTGGAAGAAAAGTCGCTGGCACTGGAAGCGGCTTCCGCCGAACTCAAGGCCGCCAATGCGCGCCTTTTGGAGATCGACCAGATGAAGGACGATTTCATATCCACCGTCACGCATGAGCTGCGCACGCCGCTCACCTCGATTCGCGCGTTTTCGGAAATCCTGCGCGACAATCCCGAGCTCGAAGCGGAGCAGCGCACGGAATACCTCGAGATCGTGATCAAGGAAAGCGAGCGGCTCACCCGCCTGATCAACGACGTGCTCGACCTGGCCAAGCTCGACGCCGGCCGCATCGAATGGAAAGCCGAGCCGCTGGACATGCGGCAGGTGATCGAGGACGCGGTGCACGCCACCAGCCAGTTGTTCAGGGAGCGGCAGGTCCGGCTCGAGCTGGACCTGCCGCCCGGCGTCCACCAGGTGAACGCCGACCCGGACCGCCTGATGCAGGTGATGCTGAACCTGCTGTCGAACGCGGTGAAGTTCTGCGACCCCGCCGATGGCAGCGTCGCGGTCGGGCTGCGCGAGGAGGACGCGCGCCTGCGGATATCGGTGCGCGACAACGGCGCCGGCGTGCGGCCGCAGGACCGCGACGTCATTTTCGATAAATTCCGCCAGGGCGGGGACACGCTCGGCGGCAAGCCGCAGGGCACCGGCCTCGGTTTGCCGATCAGCCGCAAGATCGTCCGCCACTTCGGCGGCGAGCTCTGGCTCGACAGCGCGCCCGGGCAGGGCGCCGAATTCGTTTTCACGCTGCCGCTGGCGAGCGTGCCGGAGGCAAGGCCATGACCCACAGGATCCTGATT
This sequence comes from Telluria sp., assembly GCA_035759315.1. Taxonomy (GTDB): domain Bacteria; phylum Pseudomonadota; class Gammaproteobacteria; order Burkholderiales; family Burkholderiaceae_D; genus Telluria. Next base: position 38,724 of record DASTVB010000086.1, read on the forward strand.
GTCGACGATGAACCGAACATCGTCATTTCCCTCGAGTTCCTGCTGCAAAAGAGCGGGTTCGAGGTCGGCATCGCGCGCGACGGCGAGCAGGCGCTGTCCCAGATGGCCGCGTTCCAGCCTGACCTGGTGCTGCTCGACATCATGCTGCCGAAACTGAACGGCTACGAGGTCTGCCAGAAGATCCGCGAGAACCGCGACTGGGACCGCGTCAAGGTGGTCATGCTGTCGGCCAAGGGCAGGGAGCTCGAGGTCAACAAGGGCATCGCGCTCGGCGCCGACGCCTATGTGACCAAACCGTTTTCGACCAGGGAGCTGGTCGAGCGGGTGCGCAGCCTGCTGGCCGCCTGAGGGTGACACGCCATGATCGAGCGAATCCCCCCGAAATACCGCTTCGGCCTGACCCTGGCGCTGGCGTTTGCGCTGCAGGTGGCCGTGCTGGCGGTGTTTGCACTGTTCGTGGCGCTCGACATGGAGCAGGCGCAGCGCGACCAGATGGTGCAGGCGCTGGCGGAGCGGTCGGCGGTGCTGGTGGTGCTGCTGCTGGTGCTGCTGGCCGTCCTGGGCGTGACGATCAAGGCGCTGTTCGACGCCTGGCTGTGGCCGCTCGGGCGGCTGTCCGAGGAAACGGTGCTGGTCGCGGCCAATCCGCGGCACCGGGTGGAGCCGCAGGGCGCGCATGCGGTGCGCGCACTGGCCGGCAAGCTCAATGACCTGGCGTCGGCCTGCCAGGCGCTGGGTGACGAGGTGCAGGCCAGGATCGACGCGGCCAGCCGCTCGCTGGCCGAGGAGAAGAACCGCCTCGCCGCCCTGATGTCGGACCTGGCGCTCGGCGTCCTGGTCTGCAATGTCGAGGGCCGTATCCTGCTCTACAACGTGCGCGCGCGGCAGTTGCTGGGTGCCGCCAATGGCGAAACGACACCCGGCCAGGCGCCGGTCGGCCTGGGCCGCTCCGTGTTCGGCGTGCTCGAGCGCGGGCTGGTCGTGCACGCGCTCGAGCAGGTCCAGCATCAGCTGGGCGACAGAACGCAAGAGGGCGCGGACCCGCAGGCCGGCTTCGTCGCGACGCTGGCGGACGGCCAGGTGATGCGCGTGCAAATGGCGCCGGTACTCGACAGCACGCGCCAGCTGGACGGCTTCGTGCTGACCCTGGAAGACATCACCCGCAAGGTCGAAGCCGAGACGCGGCGCGACGAGCTGCTGCAGTCGCTCAGCCAGGACACCCGCGCCGCGCTCGCGAATATCCGCGCCGCGGTCGAAACCATGCAGGCCTATCCCGAGATGGGGGCGGACAAGCGCGCGCAACTGACCGCCGTGATCGACGAGGAGTCGCGGCGCCTCGCGCTCCAGATCGACCAGGTGCAGCATCAGTACGGAGCCGAACCGGAAAGCCGCTGGGAGCTGGAGGAAATGCGCGGTGCCGACCTGCTGTCGCTGCTCCAGCGCCGCATCGACGCCCAGCCGCTGCGCGTGATCGTGAACCGCACGGTGGACCCGACCCTGTGGCTCAGCGTCGACAGCTACGCGCTGGCGCAGGCCCTGAGTTCCCTTGCGCGCCGCCTGGCCGACAGCGCCGGCGTGCGCGAACTGCACCTCGAACTGGCGCGCAGCGGGCGCTTCGCCGCGCTCAGCCTGTCATGGGACGACGCGCCGCTGACGGCCGAGACCCTGCGCGACTGGGAAAACGCGCCGATCCAGGCCGGTTCAAGCGGCGAGGCCTCGACCCTGAAAGGGATCGTCGCGCACCATGGCGGCGAGACCGTCTACCGCGGCAGCCCGCCGCACCACGCGGTCTACTCCCTGCTGCTGCCGGTGATGGGCGAGCGCGCCGCTCCCGGCGCCGGCCAGGCGCGGGCGCACCAGGAGCGGCCCGAATTCTACGACTTCGACCTGTTCCACCAGCCCGGGCAGAACGAGGAACTGGACCGGCGCCCGCTGTCCCAGCTCGCCTACACGGTGTTCGACACCGAAACCACCGGGCTGCAGCCGGCGGAGGGCGACGAGATCATCTCGATCGGCGCGGTCCGCATCGTCAACGGCCGGCTGCTACAGCAGGAAAGCTTCGAGGGCCTGGTGCGGCCCC
>DASTVB010000087.1:0-2137 GCA_035759315.1 Telluria sp.
GCTGATGGCGCTGACCTTCGCCGACGAAGCGGTCATCGTCACCAACCCCGAAGTGTCGTCGGTGCGCGACTCCGACCGCATCCTCGGCATCATCCAGGCCAAGTCGCGGCGCGCCCAGACCGGCGCCGAGCCGGTCAAGGAACACCTGTTGATCACGCGCTACTCGCCGAAGCGGGTCGAGAACGACGAAATGCTGTCCTACGAGGACGTGCAGGAAATCCTGCGCATTCCGCTGATCGGCATCATCCCGGAATCCGAATCGGTGCTGCACGCGTCGAACCAGGGCAACCCGGCGATCCATTTCAAGGGAACCGACGTAGCCGAAGCATACGAGGACGTGGTCGCGCGCTTCCTGGGCGAAGACCGTCCGCTGCGCTTCACCAACTACGAGAAGCCTGGCCTGCTGCAGCGCATCTTTGGGGCAAAGTGACATGGCCCTGCTCTCATTCCTATTCCCTGAAAAGAAGAAGAGCGCGACGGCAGCCAAGGAGCGCTTGCAAATTATTATTGCGCGCGAGCGCACCAACCGCGCCGGGCCGGATTTCCTGCCCGCGCTGCACCGCGAACTGATCGAGGTGATTTCGAAGTACACCAAGGTCAGCGCGGACGACATCAAGCTGTCGCTCGACCGCCAGGGCAACCTGGAAGTGCTCGAAGTCAACGTGGTGTTGCCGGATAACTGATCCGGTCAAGGCCCGGCCGCCGCGCCGGGCCTGTTTTTTCCCCTGTCCCGCGCCGCTCTGGCGCAGGCAAGCCCCGTCAGCGGGCTCCTACACTTTCCCAGCCCCAAACTGCGCCGTGCTGCGCTTCCAGCCGGCCGCCTGTTCACAATCTTTTGGTGACCTTGACAAGAATTTGTCTGTCAAACGACGCTGCGCTGTGGCGCAAATGTGAATTGTTCTGTTAATTGTAGCGCCGGAATGTGAAAGTCTGTTATATTCTAGCCATTGTAGGACAACTCCTACAGTCCTACTTTTACGTGTAAAGCGAATCATGAGAATAGCCGTCTTGGACCACGACCGCAGCCAGGCGGAGCTGATCTGCCAGATCCTGTCGGCCGCCGGTCACAGCTGCCAGACCTATGATAGCGCCAAGGACATGCTGGCGCACCTGCGCAAGGACAGCACCGACCTGCTGATCGTGGACTGGTTCACGGACGACATGCCGACCGCCGAAGTCCTGCGCCGCGCCAGGGAAAAAATGGCGGCCAACACCCCGATGATGTTCTTTGTCGGCGGCGGCGCCGAAGACGACATCGTGGACGGCGTCTCGGCCGGCGCCGACGACTACCTGGTCAAGCCGCTGCGCCGCGGCGAGCTGGTGGCGCGGGTGCAGGCCCTGCTGCGCCGCGCCTATCCCTCGCAAACCGGCACCGAACAGCTGCAATTCGGCCCCTACGTGTTCGAAACCCGGCCCGGGCGCCTGCTCAAGGACGGCTCCGTCATCGACGTGACGCACAAGGAGTTCTACCTGGCGCTGCTGTTCTTCCGCAATATCGGGCGCCCGCTGTCGCGCGCCTATATCCACGAGTCGGTGTGGGTCCGCGAAACCGCGATTCCGTCGCGCACGATGGACACCCACGTGTCCCGCGTCCGCAACAAGCTCAACCTGCGCCCGGAAAACGGTTTCCGCCTGGTCCCGGTCTACAGTTACGGCTACCGGCTGGAGAAACTGGGCGCGTGAGCTCATTCTTTCAGCAGGGTATAATGCGGGCATACCCCTGAATTGCGTTCAGAAATGCAACTGCTAGCCGTAGGCCTCAACCACACCACTGCACCGGTCTCGCTACGCGAGCAACTGGCGCTTGCGCCTGACCAGCTCGGTCAGGCGGTGCGGGCGGCGCGCGGCTGGTTTGCCCGCCTTGATTCGCACGGTGGCGACGAAGCGGCGATTCTTTCTACCTGCAACCGCACCGAGATGTACGCCGCCAGCGCGGCGTCCAACCCGCTCGATGCCTCGGCCCACTTCCTGGCCGACTACCACCGCCTCAACTTCGCCGAGCTGCGCCCGCACTTGTATATGCTGCCGCAGCACGATGCGGTGCGCCACGCGTTCCGGGTCGCTTCGGGACTCGATTCGATGGTGCTGGGCGAACCGCAGATCCTCGGCCAGATGAAGGACGCGGTACGCAGCGCCG
>DASTVB010000088.1:0-14351 GCA_035759315.1 Telluria sp.
GGCCGCCAGGGCCAACAAGTTCATGCCGACGCGGCACGATCTTCCCAATTCGCCACTGCGCGACATCGCCTACGCCTACCACTTCGACGCCAGCCTGTATGCGCGCTACCTGCGCAAGCTGTCGGAACAGCGCGGCGTGAAGCGCACCGAGGGCAAGATCAACCAGGTGGTGCAGCGCGATGCCGACGGCTTCATCGAAGCGGTGGTGCTGGAGGACGGCACCCGCGTCGAGGGCGACCTGTTCATCGACTGCTCGGGCTTCCGCGGCCTGCTGATCGAACAGACGCTCAAGACCGGCTACGAAGACTGGACCCGCTGGCTGCCGTGCGACCGCGCGCTGGCGGTGCCGTGCGACTCGGTGGACGACATCACGCCGTACACGCGCGCGACCGCGCACAACGCCGGCTGGCAGTGGCGCATCCCGCTGCAGCACCGCATCGGCAACGGCCACGTGTTCTGCAGCTCCTTCATCAGCGAGGACGAGGCGGCATCGGTGCTGCTGTCCAACCTGGACGGCAAGGCGCAGGCCGATCCGCGGCTGATCCGCTTCCAGACCGGTATGCGCAAGCAGGCCTGGAACAAGAACGTGGTGGCGATCGGCCTGGCGAGCGGCTTCCTTGAGCCGATCGAATCGACCAGTATCCACCTGATCCAGTCGACCATCGCGCGGCTGATCGAATTCTTCCCGGACAGCGGGTTCAATCCGGTGGAGGTCGCGGAATTCAACCGCCAGGCGCGCTTCGAGTACGAACGCGTGCGCGACTTCATCATCCTGCACTACAAGCTGAACCAGCGCGACGATTCGGCGTTCTGGAAAGCCTGCGCCGACATGGCGATCCCGGACACGCTGCAGCACAAGATGGACATGTACCGCGCGCGGGGGCGCGTGGTGCGGGTCGATAACGAGCTGTTCTCGGAAGTCGGCTGGATCCAGGTGTTCGAAGGGCAGAACATGCCGGTCGACGCCTACCATCCGCTGGTGGACCTGCAGTCGGAGGTCGACATCCACGAGTACCTGGAAAGCGTGCGCACCGTGATCGGCAAGTGCGTGGACGTGATGCCGAAGCACACCGCCTACCTCGACCGCTTCTGCAACGCAAAGAAACGCTAAGGCGCAGAGGTACACCGTCATCCCCACGAAAGCGGGGACCCATACTGAGCATCCGCAAGTGGTATGGCTGCCCGATTGTGCTGCGCCTCCAGCATGGGTTCCGCGCCTGCGCGGGGATGACGGGGGCTATTTGCTGCGGATCCGGGCCGAAAACGCAGTAATTGCGACGTAATCACGCGCCAGAGAGTAAACTGTCGCTTTATTACGATTCGCGAGCACTCCATGTCCCAGCAGCCTACCTTTTCCGATCTCCAGCTTTCCGCGCCCATCCTCAAGGCGCTCAAGGACGTAGGATACGAAGTCCCGTCGCCGATCCAGGCGCAGACCATCCCGCTGCTGCTGGAGAACCGCGACATCCTGGGCCAGGCCCAGACCGGCACGGGCAAGACTGCCGCCTTCGCGCTCCCGATCCTGTCCCGCATCGACATCAAGCAGCACGCGCCGCAGGCGCTGGTGCTGGCGCCGACGCGCGAGCTGGCGATCCAGGTGGCAGAGGCGTTCCAGAGCTACGCCGCGCACATCCCTAAATTCCACGTGCTGCCGATCTACGGCGGCCAGGCTTACGGCACCCAGCTGTCGGCGCTGCGTCGCGGCGTACACGTCGTCGTCGGCACCCCGGGCCGCGTGATCGACCACATCGAGAAGGGCTCGCTCGACCTTTCCCAGATCAAGTACCTGGTGCTGGACGAAGCCGACGAGATGCTGCGCATGGGCTTCATCGACGACGTCGAGACGATCCTGCAGAAAACGCCGCAGTCGCGCCAGACCGCGCTGTTCTCGGCCACCATGCCCGCGCCGATCAAGCGCATCGCCAAGACCTACCTGAACGACCCGACCGAGATCACTGTCGCGGCCAAGACCGGCACCGCCGAAAACATCCGCCAGCGGTTCTGGATGGTGAGCGGCATGCAGAAGGTGGAGGCGCTGACCCGCATCCTCGAAGCCGAGCCGTTCGACGGCATGATCATCTTCGCCCGCACCAAGCTGGGCACCGAGGAACTGGCCACCAAGCTGCAGGCGCGCGGTTTCGCCGCCGCCGCCATCAATGGCGACCTGGCGCAGGCGCAGCGCGAGCGCACCATCGGCCAGCTCAAGGACGGCAAGATCGACATCCTTGTGGCGACCGACGTGGCCGCGCGCGGCCTGGACGTGGAGCGCATCAGCCACGTAGTCAACTTCGATGTGCCTTCCGACCCCGAGAGCTATACCCACCGCATCGGCCGTACCGGCCGCGCGGGCCGCAGCGGCGAGGCGATCCTGTTCATCACCCCGCGCGAGCAGGGCCTGCTGAAAGCGATCGAGCGCGCCACGCGCCAGCCGGTGTCGCCGATGGTCCTGCCGACCGTCAAGGCGATCAACGAAGTGCGCATGGCCAAGTTCAAGGACCAGATCACCGAGACGCTGGCGTCCGGCGGCCTGGATGTATTCCGCGGGATTATCGAAGATTACGAGCGCGAGCAGAACGTGCCGGCAATCGAAATTGCGGCCGCGCTGGCCAAGCTGTCGCGCGGCGGCGAACCGTTCCTGCTCGAGAAGCAGGACCGTTCGGCCAAGGCTGCGCCGGCGTTCGAAGAGCGCCCGCAGCGTCCGCAACGCGAGTGGGAAGAATCGGCGCCGCGCGCGCGCAAGGAGCGCATCGAGCGTGAACCCGAGCCGGGCATGGCGACCTGGCGCATCGAAGTCGGTCATAACCACGGCGTCAAGCCGGGCAACATCGTCGGCGCGATCGCCAACGAAGGCGGCGTCGATGCCAAGAAGATCGGCCGCATCGAAATCTACGACGACTTCTCCACGCTCGACATGCCCGCCGACCTGGCACGCGACGTGGTCGAGAAGCTGACCGGCGTGCGCGTTGCGGGCCAGATGCTGCGCATCCGCCGCGACGGCGACGCGGCGCCGCAGCAGGCAGCGCCGGCGAAGTCAAAAGCGCCAGCGTCCAAGCCGGCGCGCGAAGGCGACTCGCCAATGCAGCTCGAAAAGTTCACCCGTCCGATCGCCGACGAGGCGCCGGTACGCGCACCGAAAAAGAAGGGCGGCAAGGAAGAACTGCCGATGGAGCCGTATCGCATCGAAGTCGGCAACGCGCATGGCGCCAAGCCGGCCAACATCGTCGGTGCGATCGCCAACGAAGCGGGACTGGAAGCAAAGTTCATCGGTCGCATCGAGATCAACGAAGACCACAGCATCATCGATCTGCCGGCAGGCATGCCGAAGGAAGTGATGGAGCACCTGAAGTCGGTGTGGGTGGCCGGCCAGCAGCTGAAGATCTCGCGTTCGGGCGAAGCGCCCAAGGAAAGCAGCGGCAGCAGCGCCAAGCCGGCCTTCGGCGAGCGCAAGACTGGCGTGCAGCGCCGCCTGGCCGACAAGGGCGCCGGCTCCGCGCCCCCGAAGAAGCCCCGCAAACCCTAAATCACCCTGTGATCCCCGGGAGGAGGGGGCTGTCCCCCGTTCTTTAGCCTGAGTTCACAGGCGCAAATGAAAAACGCCACCCATGGGTGGCGTTTTGTTTGGACCTGCGCGATTCGGGCAAGAGCAGGGGACAGTCCCCCCCTGAGGGGTCCCCCTCCAATGCTTACGCAGTGGCTGGCGCGATCGCCTTTTCCTTCACCAGAGCCCACAGCACGGCGGAAACGGCCAGGCAGCTGCCGCAGATCACGAACAGCACGCTCTTGTCGACCGCATCCTTGAGCACATAGCCCACGCCCGTGGTCATCAGCTGCGGCAGCACCACCGACAGGTTGAAGATCCCCATGAAGAAGCCCATGCGGCTCTTGTCCACCTTCTCGCTCATGATCGCGAACGGCAGGCTGACCACCGCGCTCCAGCCGATGCCGACCACGCCCATCAGCACGTACAGCGCCATCGGCGTGCGAGCCCAGAACGCAATCGCAAAGTAGCCCGCGGCCATGATGGCGATGCACGCCATCTGCGTCTTCACGCGCCCGATGCGTTCGGAGACAGGTTCCAGCACCAGCGCCGGCAACAGGAAGCCGACGGTATTCATCACGGCAAACGCAATCGCGATGATGTGCCCCGACTCTTCGTTCGCGCCCGCGCCAGGGGTGACCAGGTGCTGCGAAATGAAGGCGATGATAAACACGAACATCGACTGCACGCCCAGCCAGGAGAAGCCGTGCGCGAAATAGATTCGCCACAGCTGGCCCCATTCCGTCGTGGTCGCGGCCTGCGCCTGTGCCTTCACTTCCAGGTCCGGTTCCTCGGTCACGAAGAACATCGGCACCACCGAGAACAGCAGAACAATAACTACCCCGATCGCGATCAGCACGTAGTTGCCGGCGAACGCGCCGATCAGGTATGCCATCACGCCCCAGAAGCCGGAGATGGTCTGCATCCAGGTGTAGCCCTTGGTACGCGGGATGCCGTCCGGCGTCACGTCAGCGATGATCGCGCGGGTCGGGTTGAAGCTGATGTTGATCGACAGGTCCAGTGTCAGCGCGACGATCACCGCGACGATCACGAGGTCGGTAACGCCCAGCGCCTGCCCGACCATGTCGATGCGGGGCAGCAGGAAAAGCGACAGCGCCGCCAGCGTTCCGCCGATCAGGATGAAGGGCCGGCGGCGGCCGCCCCAGAACCACACCTTGTCGCTGATCAGGCCAATGATCACCTGGCCAAGGATGCCCGCGAGCGGACCGGCGGCCCACACGATGCCGATTTCATGGATGTCGAGATGGAAGCGCGTGCTGAGCAACCAGCTGAGCGCCGAAATCTGGATCGAAAGCGCGAAGCCCATCGCCGTGGCCGGCAGGCTGATGATCGCGTAAAAGGTGTTGCTCAGGCGCTTCTGCATCTCATGCATGTGTGTCCCCGGATTGTGGCGCCTCTTCGGGCGCTCAGCATGGATCCCAGCGTACGGCGGGATGATGGTTGTCTGTTATTTGACTACATTACTGTTGCAGCAGTCGTGCCGATTCTACTATGGTAAAGGCCAAATTGACACGTCGAAACTGCCATGTTACTTTGCTACAGCCCGATCGTGTCTGAACTCGATCGCAATACCTAAAACAAAGCGGGGACACGATGTACACGTCAATCATCAAGCCGCGGCTGTCGTTCTGGCAGCTGTGGAACATGAGCTTCGGCTTCTTCGGCATCCAGTTCGGATTCGCGCTACAGAACGCCAACACCAGCCGCATTTTCTCGACGCTGGGAGCCGATCCCGACCAGCTGGCGCTGTTCTGGCTCGCCGCGCCGGTCACCGGCCTGCTGGTGCAGCCGATCGTCGGCTACCTGAGCGACAACACCTGGCATCCGAAGTGGGGTCGCCGCCGTCCCTTCTTCTTCATCGGCGCGGTGCTGGCGTCCCTGTCCCTGTTCCTGATGCCGAACTCCGGCACGCTGTGGATGGCGGTTGCCGTCCTGTGGCTGATGGACGCCGCGATCAACGTCTCGATGGAGCCGTTCCGCGCCTTCGTCGGCGACAAGCTCGATTCCTCGCAGCGCACCGCCGGTTTCGCGATGCAGACCTTCTTCATCGGCTGCGGCGCGGTGATCGCGTCGCTGCTGCCGATGATGTTCTCGGACGTGTTCGGCGTGTCGAACCTGTCCGTCAACGGCGGCATCCCCGACAGCGTGCGCTACGCGTTCTACGTGGGCGGCGTGGTGTACCTGTTCTCGGTGCTGTGGACCGTGTTCACGGCCGACGAGATTCCGCCGCCGGACCTGGCCGCGTTCAAGGCCGAGCGCGAAGCCAACCGCGGCTTCGTCAATGCGCTGGGCGACATCTTCCGCGGCTTCTTCACGATGCCGAAAACGATGGTGCAGCTGGCCTTCGTCCAGTTCTTCACCTGGATCGCGCTGTTCGCGATGTGGATCTACACCACCGGCGGCATCGCCGAAAACGCGTTTGGGACCACCGATGCGCAGTCCGCCGCCTACCAGGACGCGGGCAACTGGGTCGGCGTCATGTTCGCCGTGTATAACGGCGTCTCCGCGCTGGCCGCGTTCCTGCTGCCGGTACTGGCGCGCCACACCAGCCGCAAGGCGGTGCACACGCTGTGCCTGCTGATCGGCGGCCTGTCGCTGGTGTCGATGTTCCTGATCCACGACAAGCAGATGCTGCTGCTGCCGATGGTCGGCGTCGGCATCGCCTGGGCCAGCATCCTGACGATGCCGTACGCGATCCTGGCAGGTTCGCTGCCTGCGCGGCGCATGGGCTACTACATGGGCCTCTTCAACTTCTTCATCGTGATTCCGCAGATCGCGAGCGGCATCCTGCTCGGCTTCGTCACGAAGAACATGCTTGGTGGGCACAGCATCAATACGCTGGTACTCGGTGGCGGCAGCATGATCGTCGCCGGCCTCCTGACGCTGCTGGTGACCGACAAAGCGGACGACTGAGCGAGGCCGACCCTGCGCCACGAATCCTGAAGCTGTCGTATCGTTCCCGGTACCTTCAATCGTGGCGCAGACAGGAGCACGCATGAGCATTCAGACCATCGTCACGCAGCCTTACGCGGGACAACGCCCCGGTACTTCGGGGCTGCGCAAGAAAGTTACGGAATTCAGCCGGCCCGGCTACATCGAGAACTTCATCCAGGCGCTGTTCAACACCATCGGCGACGCAACCGGGCAGACGCTGGTGGTGGGTGGCGACGGCCGCTACCTGAACCGGCACGCCACGCAGGTCATCCTGCGCATGGCCGCCGCACATGGCTTCGCCCGCGTGCTGGTGGGACGCGGCGGCATCCTTTCCACACCAGCCGTCAGCTGCGTGATCCGCGCCTATGGCGCGATGGGCGGCATCGTGCTGTCGGCCAGCCATAACCCGGGCGGGCCGGACGGCGACTTCGGCATCAAGTACAACACCGCCAACGGCGGCCCGGCGCCGGAAAAAATCACCGATGCCGTGTACGCGAATACGCAGGTGATAACGTCCTACCGCATCGCCGACGGCGCCGAGATCGACATCGACCGGATCGGCCGCTCGCAGCTCGAATCGACCGTCATCGAAGTGATCGATCCGGTGGAAGACTACGCCCGCCTGATGGAGCGCCTGTTCGACTTCGACGCGATCCGCGCCATGTTCCAGCGCGGCTTCCGCATGCGCTTCGACGCCATGAGCGCGGTGGCGGGGCCGTATGCGAAGGCCATCCTGGAAGGGATGATTGGCGCTCCCGCCGGCACCGTCGTCAACTCCGAACCGCTTGAAGACTTCGGCGGCCACCATCCCGACCCGAACCCCGTCAATGCGGCCGAACTGATGGCGCTGATGGAGTCGGACGACGCGCCCGACTTCGGCGCCGCATCGGACGGCGACGCGGACCGCAACATGATCGTCGGCCGCAATCTCCCGGTCACGCCGTCCGACAGCCTGGCCATCCTGGCCGCCAACGCGCACCTGGTGCCGGGCTACCGCGCCGGCCTGGCGGGGATCGCCCGCTCGATGCCGACGTCGTGCGCGGCCGACCGTGTCGCGAAAGCGCTCGGCGTGCCGATGTACGAAACCCCGACCGGCTGGAAATACTTCGGCAACCTGCTGGACGCAGGGATGGCCACGCTGTGCGGCGAAGAGAGCTACGGCACCGGCTCCAGCCATATCCGCGAGAAAGACGGTGTGTGGGCGGTGCTGTTCTGGCTGAACATCCTGGCCGTCACCGGCAAGACGGTGGAGGAGATTGTCACCGCGCACTGGGCCGAATACGGACGCAATTTCTATTCGCGCCACGATTACGAAAGCGTCGACGCGCAGGCCGCCGAGGCGCTGATGGACAACCTGCGCCACAAGCTGCCGGCGCTGGTCGACACCACCATCTCCGGCCACGTGGTCGAGCTGGCGGACGACTTCGAATACACCGACCCGGTGGACGGCAGCGTGGCCGTGCGCCAGGGTGTGCGCATCGTCATGCGCGACGGCGCGCGCATCGTGTTCCGCCTGTCGGGCACCGGCACCGAAGGCGCGACCATCCGCGTCTATCACGAACTTTACGAACCCGATCCTGCCCGCCACCTGCAGCCGACCCAGGATGCGCTGGCGGGCCTGATCATCCTCGCCTACGACCTGGCCGAATTCCAGACCAGGACCGGGCGCGACAAACCTACCGTCATCACCTGAGGACCATTGCATGAAACTTTCCGTGCTCGCCGCATCGCTTGCCATCGCCACGGGCGCCGCCGCCGCCAAGCCGGCCGCCCCGTTCATGTGGGAGAACGCCACGGTGTACTTCCTGCTGACCGACCGGTTCCACAACGGCGACCCGCGCAACGACCTGGCCTACGGACGCAAAGCCGACGCTGCACCGATGCGCGGTTATATGGGCGGCGACCTGGCAGGCATCACGGAAAAAATCAGATCCGGCTACTTCCGGGACCTGGGCGTGGACGCGCTGTGGATCACGCCGCCGGTGGAGCAGATCCACGGCAGCGTGGATGAAGGCACCGGCAAGTCCTACGGCTTCCACGGCTACTGGGCCAAGGACTTCACAGCGGTTGACGCCAGCCTGGGCACCGAAGCGGACGTGCGCAAGCTGGTCGACACGGCGCACGCACACGGCATCCGGGTGCTGCTGGACGTGGTGATGAACCATACCGGCCCGGTTACGGCGACCGATCCGGTCTGGCCGGCCGACTGGGTGCGCACCGGGCCGAAATGCACCTACAAGGACGCGAAGACCACGATCGAGTGCACCCTGGTGGAGAACCTGCCGGACATCCTGACTGAAAGCGATGCCGCGGTGGAGCTGCCGCCACACCTGGCCGCCAAGTGGAAGAAGGAAGGCCGCTACGAGCGCGAAATGGCGGAACTGGACGAATTCTTCAGGCGCACCGGCTACCCGCGCGCGCCCCGCTACTACCTGATGAAGTGGCACGCCGACTGGGTCCGAAAGTATGGCTTCGACGGCTTCCGCGCCGACACGGTCAAGCATACGGAAGCGGGTGTGTGGAAGGAACTCAAGACGGTCGCCAGCGAAGCCTATGAAGACTGGAAGCGCGCCAACCCGTCAAAGAAACTCGGCGACGAAAAGTTCTACATGACGTCCGAGGTGTACCACTACGGCATCAGCCATGGGGACCGTTTCGACAACGGCGGCAAGGTCATCGATTACTTCGACCATGGCTTCGACAGCATGATCAACTTCCAGGCCAAGACCGATGCGGCGAAGGGCTACGAGCAGATGTTCTCCGACTACTCGTCCCGGCTGAATGGGTGGAACCGCGGGACCGTGCTCAACTACCTCAGCTCGCACGACGACGGCGGGCCGTTCGACAAGCTGCGCACCAAGCCTTTCGAAACGGCCAACAAGCTGCTGCTGGCGCCGGGCGCCGCCCAGATCTATTACGGCGACGAGACGGCGCGCGTGCTGCAGGTGGAAGGCGCGGAGGGCGACGCCAACCTGCGCTCGCCGATGAACTGGAAGGAGCTGGCGGCGAATGCGAAGCGCGACGGCTACCGCGTGGCCGATGTGCGCAAGCACTGGAGCCGCCTGGGCCAGTTCCGCAAGGCGCACGTGTCGATCGGCGCCGGCGTGCACGAGAAAATCGCCGACGCGCCGTACACCTTCAAGCGCAGCTATTCGAAGGGGAATGTCAGCGACAAGGTGGTGGTGGCGATCGATGCACCGAAGGGCGCCGCGATCGACGTCGGCGGCGCGTTCACCGACGGCACCCGGGTCAGGGACCATTATTCAGGGGCCCGCGGCGTGGTCGCCAAGGGCAAGGTGCGCTTCCCCGCGTCGGGCCGGGTGATCCTGGTCGCTGCCGACTAGGCGCATCGTCCCCGCAGGGAGGCGTGGCCGTGGCCGAAAAAGCGCGGCGGGCCTCCCCAAATTATCGCTTTAGCAATGCACATGCGGTATGCTAACGCGCGAGCCGTGCCACTCCGAATTTGAGATGACAAAAGAACCTGAAGCGGAACAAAAACTAGCCCGTAGCGCCTACGCCGACGGCCCGCGCCTGCTGGCCGACATCGGCGCGACCCACGCACGCCTTGCGCTCGAAATGGCGCCGGGCGTCCTCGGCGGAGTGCGCGTATTCAGGTGCGACGACTACCCGGGCATCCTGCCGATGCTGCGCGCCTACCTGCAGGATCATGGTGGCCAGCGCATCACGCACGCCGCGTTCGCGCTTGCCAATCCGATCAGCGGTGACCTGATCCGCATGACCAACCGCGACTGGCAGTTCTCGACCGAAGAGGTGCGGCGCGAGCTTGGGCTGAACACGCTCCTGATCGTCAACGACTTCACCGCGCTGGCAATGTCGCTGCCGTCGCTCGGCCCGAACGAACTGATGAAAGTCGGCGGCGGCGAAGCGGTGCCCAACGCGGTGACCGGCGTGCTCGGACCCGGCACGGGCCTGGGCGTATCGGGCCTGATCCCGACCGCCGACGGCTACGTCACGCTGGGCAGCGAGGGCGGGCACACCAGCTTCGCGCCCTGCGACGAGCGCGAATACTTCATCCTGCAGTTCGCGTGGCGCCAGCACTCGCACGTGTCCTACGAACGCCTGGTCTCGGGACCCGGCATGGAACTGACCTATCGTGCGCTGGCCGAACGCAACGGCGTCGCCAACGCCGGCGAGAAAACCGCGCAGGAAATCGTCGAGGGCGCGCTCAACGCGGGCGACCCGCTGTGCCTGGAAGTGCTGGAAGTGTTCTGCGCGATGCTGGGCACGGTCAGCGCCAACCTGGCGGTGACGCTGGGCGCGATCGGCGGCATCTTCATCGGCGGCGGCATCGTGCCGCGCATGGGCGAATGGTTCGCGCAGTCGCCGTTCCGCGCGCGCTTCGAAGCCAAGGGCCGCTTCTCTGACTACGTGGCGGCGATCCCGACCTACGTCATCACCGCGCCGAATCCGGCGTTCACCGGCGTCGCCACCATCCTGTCCGAGCACCTGCGCGGCCGCAGCGGCGCCAACACGCTGATGGACCGCGTGGTGCAGCTGCGTCCGGAACTGTCCCCGGCCGAGCAGCGCGTCGCCACGCTGGTGCTCGAGCATCCGCGCAAAGTGCTGGGCGAGCCGATCGCCGAGATCGCGCGGCTGGCGGACGTCAGCCAGCCGACCGTGATCCGCTTCTGCCGATCGCTGGGCTTCCTGGGCTTGGCCGACTTCAAGCTCAAGTTCGCGAGCAGCCTGACCGGCACCATCCCGGTGCGGCACAGCCAGGTGCGCATGTCCGACAGCACCCACGACCTGTCGGCCAAGGTGATCGACAACACCGTCTCCGCGATCCTGAAATTCCGCGACCAGCTGGACGTCGCCTCGATCGACCGCGCCATCTCGCTGCTGCGCAAGGCCAACCGGGTCGAGTTCTATGCGATGGGGAATTCGCGCGTGGTCGCGCTGGACGGCCAGCACAAATTCTTCCGCTTCCGGATTCCGACCTCGATGTACGGCGACTCGCACCTGTTCAAGCTTGCCGCCGAGCTGCTCAAGCCGGGCGACGTCGTGGTGGCGATCTCCAACTCGGGCCAGCTGCCCGAGCTGCTGGCCGCGGTGGACGCCGCGCGCGCGGCCGGCGCCGACGTCATCGCCATCACCAGCAGCAAATCGCAGCTGGCCAAGCGCGCCACGGTCTGCCTGGCGGTCGACCACACCGAAGACAGCACCACCTTCCTCTCGATGATCTCGCGGGTGCTGCAGCTGCTCCTGATCGACATCATCTCGGTCGGCATCTCGGTCGGCTCCCAGTCCGGGCTGCCGGACGGTGACGCCGAATCGCGACGCCTCCTCATCTCCCACCTCGACATTTGAAGGGGAAGGGGACTGTCCCTTTGGGACCGTCCCCCGCCTTTTCTAGAAGAAAAAAGGGGTCGTACCCTATTTACGTAGAAGCGCAAAAAGCAGGGGACAGTCCCGCAGGGACAGTCCCCTTTCTTTGCTATTCGACGAAGACGACTGCGGTGCGGGCGGGGATGATGAACGCGCCGGTACGGCGGTCGAAGCGGGCTTCGCGCACGCGCGCGTCCGGGGCTCGCGGATTCGCCTGCAGGGGGTGCAGGCGCAGCTTGCGTCCCTTGGCGTCGGCGACGGTGATCGTGTGCGGCTGCTTGTCGACGTTGACGAAGTAGGCCACCGACGCGAAGCGCGCGCCCGGATAACCGCGCCCATCGATGTGCGCTGCAATCACGGTCGGTTCCTGCGCGGGACCGGTGTTCCAGAAGCGCAGGCGCTTCTCGATGTCCTTTGCGTCGGTCATGCGGAACAGCGGGGTGCTGGCGCGGATCGCCAGCAGGTTGCGGAACACGTCACGCGCGAACGCAATGTTTGCTGCGCCAGGCTTGAGCGCCGGGTTGGCGAGCAGCGGCTGCAGCAGAGCGTAATCCTTGCCGTTGTCCTCTGCGGGCGGCAGGCCGGTGCCGAAGTAGTTGTCGCGGTAGGTCCAGTCCAGCCGGTTGAACCAGTCGCCCGAGTTGAAGCTGTTGCGGTCCAGCGATTTGGAGCGCAGCGTGTCGATGCCGGCATGGTAGTAGGCGACGCCCTGGCTGAAGGCGTTGAGGGCGGCCGCCAGCATCTGGACGCGTGCGCGGTCCGCCGTCGAGGTCCCAACCGGCAGCTTGAACACGTTGATGTCGTACAGCGTGTGGTTGTCGTGGTTCTCGACGTAGTTCACCGCCTCCGACGGCGTGCTGGCGTAGCCTGCGGGCTGCCCGCCGTAGTCGATGTGCTGCAGCTGCTTCACTTCACCGCTGTAGGTCTGCATCGGGTAGCTGCGCAGCGAACCGGCCAGGCCGATCCGGACCATGTCGGCGGTGCGCATCAGCTCTTCGCGCGAGCGCGCCGGCGCCGCGGCGTTGGCGTCGTACACCAGGCCGTTGACGTAGCCCTGGCGCGCCAGCATGTCCTTGCCGGAGTCGCCGGCGGAGCCACCGCGGATCGCATCGCGCGCGCGGTCGCTGAAGGTGCCGATGCCGCTTCCGTTCAGCGACAGCTGCGAGGCCTGCACGAAGCGCTTGCCGTCGGCGACTTCGCCGAAGTTCCAGCCTTCGCCGATCAGCTGCACCGGGCGGCCGGCCGCCGCGTCGACGCGCTTCTGCAGTTCTTCCATCGCTGCGCGCGGCTGGTGGCCCATCAGGTCGAAGCGGAACGAGTCCATCTTGTAATGCTTCGTCCACAGGACGGCCGATTCGATCATCAGCTTGCCCATCATGAGGTTTTCGGTCGCGGTGTTGTCGCAGCAGGTCGAGCGTTCGATCGCGCCGGCCGGGTTCAGGCGGTGGTAGTAGCCCGGCACGACGCGGTCCAGAACCGACTTCTCGGCCTGGCCGCCGATGAAGGTGTGGTTGTACACCACGTCCATGCCGACCCGCAGCCCGGCTTTGTGCAAGTCCATCACCATCTTGCGCAGTTCGCGCACGCGCGCGGCGCCGTCGTCCGGGTCAAGCGCGTAGCTGCCTTCCGGCGCATTGAAGTGATACGGGTCGTAGCCCCAGTTGAAGCAGTCGATTTCTTTCGTTTTGGCGATCAGCGCCTGCTGGTCGGGCGAGTCGGCGGCACCGGACGGGGAGGGCACTGCGCAGCCCACTTCGGGCACGCTGCCGATGTCGAACACCGGGAGCAGGTGCACGTCCGTCATGCCGGCCGAAGCCAGCGCGCGCAGGTGCGCCATGCCGCGCGAGCTGTCGCCGAACGCCGCGTACTTGCCGCGGTGCGCCGGCGGGACGCTGTCGTCGTTGAGCGAAAAATCCCGTACGTGCAGTTCGTAGATGACCATGTCGGTCGACGACTTCACCGTGCCGGGGGCGCGGTGGACGTCCCAGCCCGCCGGCTTGAGTTTCGGGCTCGCGAGGTCGGCGGCGTAGCTGCGCTTCGAATCGGCCGAGTGGCTGATCGAGTACGGGTCGGTGACGCGGTTGCGCACCAGCCCAGTATTCGGCACGAACACGTCGACGATGTATTTGTAATACGTGCCCGACAGGTCGGAGGCGCGCGTGGCCTGCCAAATGCCGGTGGCGTCGCTGCGCGCCATCGGCAGCACTGCGCTGGCCTGCGCTTTTCCGTTGCGGTAGCTGCACACCGAAACCCGCTGCGCCGTCGGCGCCCACAGCCTGAAGGTGCTGGCTTTGGGCGAGACGGTGACGCCCAGGCCGGACACTTTGCCGGCTGCTGCATACAGCTCGTCCAGCGCAGCTGCCGGTTGCAGGCCCGTCGCGGCGATGACGGTGCCGTCCGGCGCTTCGTTCACCAGCACCATCTGCTTGCGCAGCAGCGCGCCGAGGTCGGCGGACGCCGGTACCGAGAGCACCGGTCCCTTGCCGAGGTAGCGGAAGCGCGGCGCGATCGC
>DASTVB010000089.1:0-5249 GCA_035759315.1 Telluria sp.
ATAAAAACAAAGCGGGCTGTCGCTCGACAACCCGCTCTGTAGATGTTGTGGTCGGAGTACAAGGATTCGAACCTTGGACCCCCTGGTCCCAAACCAGGTGCGCTACCGGGCTGCGCCACACTCCGATGCCTGAATTATACCCCCGCATACGGCGAAGGGCAATTTCAGCAGTAACAGTTTTTAGGAACCGACCTTGTCGGCGATGCGTTGGGCCATGGATTGTGCAGCGGCAGCATCCTTGGCTTCGACCATCACGCGGATCAACGGTTCGGTGCCGGAAGCGCGGATCAGCACACGGCCGGTGTCGCCCAGCTCGCGCTCGACCTGTTCTTTTTCGGCAACCATGGCGGCGTTCTTCTGCCAGTCGAAGCCGGCCGCCACGCGCAGGTTGATCAGGGTCTGCGGATACAGCGTCAGGTCGCTGCAGCACTGGTCGAGCGACTTGCCGCTGCGTTTCAGCGCGGACAGCACTTGCAGCGCGGACACGATGCCGTCACCGGTGGTGTGCTTGTCCAGGCACAGCAGGTGTCCCGAGCCCTCGCCGCCGTACAGCCAGCCGCGCTCCTTCATGACTTCCAGCACGTAGCGGTCGCCCACCTTGGCGCGCGCGAAGCCGACGCCCATTTCCTTGAACGCGACTTCCAGCGCCATGTTGGTCATCAGGGTGCCGACCGCGCCCTTGACCGGGCCGACCGACATGCGGTCGCGCACCATCACGTACAGAAGTTCGTCGCCGTTGTAGATGCGGCCGGTGCCGTCGACCATGATCAGGCGGTCGGCGTCGCCGTCCAGCGCGATGCCGAGGTCGGCCTTGTGCTCAACCACCGCCGCCGACAGCGCCTTGGGCGCGGTGGCGCCGAAGCCGGCGTTGATGTTGAAGCCGTCCGGCTGGTTGCCGATGGCGACCACTTCCGCGCCCAGTTCGTGGAACACGTGCGGGGCGATGTGGTAGGCGGCGCCGTGCGCGCAGTCGACCACGATCTTCAGGCCGCGCAGGTCCAGCTCGTTCGGGAAGGTGCTCTTGCAGAATTCGATGTAGCGGCCCTGCGCGTCGTCGATGCGCTTGGCGCGGCCGAGGCGTTCCGGCGCCACGCATTCCATCGGCTGGTCGATCGCCGCTTCGATCTCGAGTTCCATCTCGTCCGGCAGCTTGGTGCCGTGCTCGGAGAAGAATTTGATGCCGTTGTCGTGGAACGGGTTGTGCGAGGCCGAGATGACGACGCCGGCCGACAGGCGCAGCGCGCGCGTCAGGTAGGCGATGGCGGGAGTCGGCATCGGCCCGGCCAGCTTGACGTCGACGCCGGCGGCGGCGAAGCCCGCTTCCAGCGCCGCTTCCAGCATGTAGCCGGAAATGCGGGTGTCCTTGCCGATCAGCACCGCCGGACGGCCGTTCGCGCCCACCGAGCGCGCCAGCGTCTTGCCGGCGGCATAGCCGAGCCGCATCACGAAATCAGGGGTGATCGGGGCCTCGCCCACCAGCCCGCGGATGCCGTCGGTGCCAAAATATTTACGTCCCATATATCGTGTTCTCTTATAGGTTTAAGTTGTTCAGGCCGCTGCGTGCCAGACTGCCAGCGCGTCGACCGTTTCCGCGACGTCATGTACCCGTACGATTCTAGCGCCATGCGCGACCGACGCCAATGCCCCGCCCAGGCTGCCTGCCATCCTATCCGCAACCGGCTTGCCCGTGATGGCGCCGATCATGGATTTGCGCGATACCCCGGCCAGCACCGGCAGGCCGATCTCGGCGCGCATGCGGCCGATGCCCTTCATCAGCGCCAGGTTGTGCTCCAGCGTCTTGCCGAAGCCGAAGCCCGGGTCGATGCAGATCCGCTCGCGGTCGATGCCGGCCGCGGTGAGCGCCTCCACCCGCCCGCGCAGGAAGGCGATCACCTCGCCCACCACGTCGTCGTAGCGCGGCGCTTCCTGCATGGTCTGCGGCTCGCCCTGCATGTGCATGATGCACAGCGCGCAGTCGCTGTCCTTCACCGCCTCGATCGCGCCCGGCGCGCGGAAGGCGTTGATGTCGTTGATCAGGTCCGCGCCGGCGATGATCGCCTCGCGCATCACCTGCGGCTTGTAGGTGTCCACCGAGAGCGGCTTGCCGATCTCGCGCAGCGCGTACAGCACCGGCATCACGCGCCGCAGTTCCTCTTCCAGCGGCACCGCCGGCGAGCCCGGACGGGTCGATTCGCCGCCGATGTCGATGATGTCCACGCCCTGCTCCACCATCGCCTCGGCATGCGAGAGCGCGAATTCGAGCGAGTTGAAATTGCCGCCGTCGGAAAACGAATCGGGGGTGACGTTCAGGATGCCCATCACGACAGCTTTCCTGTCGAGCTGGAAGCCGAAACGGCCGCATTGGAGGTATTGGCGCATGTCTGGATGCTAAGGGGACGGGCAAAATAAAAGGGTGGGAACGGCCCACCCTCTGTTTCGGGTAAAGAGCGGGGGACGGTCCCGGAGGGACAGTCCCCCAACTTTTACGCTGGGGCTGGGGCGTTCTGCACGCCGCCGGCACCGGCGTCGCCGCTGCCGCGCTTCGGCGGTACGCCTGCCTTCGGCGGACGCGGCTCGTTGCCGGCCATGATGTCGTTGATCTGGTCGGCGTCGATGGTTTCCCAGTCGAGCAGCGCCTTGGTCATCATCTCGACCTTGTCGCGGTTCTCTTCCAGCAGGCGGCGCGACAGCGCGTACTGCGTGTCGAGGATGTTGCGGATCTCGGCGTCGACCTTCTGCTGCGTCGCTTCCGAAATGGTCTTGGTGCTGCCGCCGAAGAAGCCTTCGTTCTCGGAGTCCTCGTACACCATCACGCCCATCGAATCGGACATGCCGAAGCGCGTCACCATCGAGCGCGCCAGCTTGGTCGCGCGCGAGAAGTCGTTCGAGGCGCCGGTCGACATCTGGCCGACGAAGATCTCTTCGGCGATGCGGCCGCCGAACAGGATCGAGATCTCTTCCAGCATCTTGTCCTTGTAGCCGGACAGGTTGTCGTGTTCAGGCAGCTGCCAGGTCAGGCCGAGGGCATAACCGCGCGGCATGATGGTGACCTTGTGCACCGGGTCCGCCTTCGGCAGCAGCTTGGCGATCACGGCGTGGCCGGACTCGTGGTAAGCCGTGTTGCGGCGTTCCTCTTCGCGCATGACCATCGACTTGCGCTCCGGGCCCATGAAGATCTTGTCCTTGGCGTCCTCGAAGTCGCTCATCTCGACCAGGCGCTTGTTGCGGCGCGCGGCGAACAGCGCTGCCTCGTTCACCAGGTTGGCCAGGTCGGCGCCCGAGAAGCCCGGGGTGCCGCGTGCCAGCACGCCGGCGTTGACGTCGGAGCCGATCGGCACCTTGCGCATGTGGACGTTGAGGATCTGCTCGCGGCCGCGGATGTCCGGCAGGCCGACCATCACCTGGCGGTCGAAACGGCCCGGGCGCAGCAGCGCCTTGTCCAGCACGTCCGCGCGGTTGGTCGCGGCGACCACGATCACGCCGGAAGACGCTTCGAAGCCGTCCATCTCGACCAGCAGCTGGTTGAGGGTCTGTTCGCGTTCGTCGTTACCGCCGCCCATGCCGGCGCCGCGATGGCGGCCGACCGCGTCGATCTCGTCGATGAAGATGATGCAAGGGGAATGCTTTTTCGCGTTCTCGAACATGTCGCGCACGCGCGATGCGCCCACGCCGACGAACATCTCGACGAAGTCGGAACCGGAGATCGAGAAGAACGGCACTTTCGCTTCGCCTGCGATGGCGCGCGCCAGCAGCGTTTTACCGGTGCCCGGAGGGCCGACCATCAGCACGCCGCGCGGAATGCGTCCGCCCAGCTTCTGGAACTTGGTCGGGTCCTTGAGGAAGTCGACGATCTCGGTGACTTCTTCCTTGGCTTCGTCGCAGCCGGCGACGTCCTGGAAGGTCACGGTGTTGTTGGTGTCGTCCAGCATGCGCGCCTTCGATTTACCGAAGGAGAACGCGCCGCCCTTGCCGCCGCCCTGCATCTGGCGCATGAAGAACACCCACACGCCGATCAGCAGCAGCATCGGGAACCACGAAATGAAGATCTGCGACAGGAACGATGGTTCCTCCGGCGGCTTCACGTTGAAGCGGATGCCGTTGTCGCGCAGGTCGCCGACCAGGCCGCGGTCAAGCAGCGTGGCGGTGGTGTAAACCTTGGTGTCGTCGGTGCGGGTCGCGGTAATCGTCGATCCTTCGATCACGACGTCCTTGATGCGCTTGGCCTCGATTTCGTCGAGCAGCTCGGAGTAATGGATTGGCCTGCTGCCGCCCGCGGTGCCCTGGGTGTCGAACTGCTTGAACAGCATGAACAGCAGCAGGATCGCCACTACCCAGACGGCGGACTTCGAAAACATGTTATTCACCAATTACTCCTTCGATGCGTTGCGCATCTTTACCGAATTCAGGACTACGATTTTACTCGCATTGCGTGGGGGATGCCATTCAGCGCCCCCGGCGGTCCGTAGCTGACATTTTGCTAACTCCCGTGACTATACCTGCACGGGGGCTACCCGTGCCAGATGTGCGGGCTTAAAGCTTAAATATCAAGGGCGTTTTCGCCCTCAAACACACGTTTTTCGGTCGCAGGGTTCTTCAGCCCCTTCCCAAGCAGGAAAATCTCGGACGATTTGTCGCGGCTGGCCTTCGGTTTCTTCTGCTGCACGGTCCTGAATTCGGTCTTGAACTTCTCCACGATCTGGGTAAAGCCCATGTCCTTGAAACATTTGACCAGCAGCGCGCCTTCGGGTTTCAGGTGGTACTGCGAAAACTCAATGGCCAGGTCAATCAGGTGCTCCATGCGCGCGGCGTCCGCGGTCGGGATGCCCGACAGGTTGGGCGCCATGTCGGACAGCACCAGGTCGGCCTTGCGCCCGGCCAGCACTTCCTCCAGCTGTCCGATCACGCCTTCCTCGCGGAAGTCACCCTGGATGAAGTGCATATCGGCGATCGGCTCCATCGGCAGGATGTCCAGGCCGATGATGGTGCCGTTGATGCCACCGCCTTCCTTGCCCGACAGCTTGCGGCGCACGTACTGGCCCCAGCTGCCCGGGGTGCAGCCCAGGTCGACGATCACCTGCCCCGGCTTGATGAGTTTGGCGTCCTCATCGATCTCCTTGAGCTTGAACGCCGCGCGCGCGCGGAAACCTTCCTTCTGCGCGAGCTTCACGTAAGGGTCGTTGATGTGGTCGTGCAACCAGTTTTTGTTTAATTTGTTCTTTGCCATTCGCGTAGAATACTGCTTTTAAAGG
>DASTVB010000090.1:0-44881 GCA_035759315.1 Telluria sp.
GCTGGTCGACCATCACGTTGATGGTGTTCTTCAGCTCGAGAATCTCGCCCTTCACGTCCACCGTAATCTTTTTCGACAAGTCGCCGTTCGCCACCGCCGTCGTCACCTCCGCGATGTTTCGCACCTGGCCGGTCAGGTTACCCGCCATCGAGTTCACACCGTCGGTCAAGTCCTTCCAGGTACCCGCGACGCCCGGCACGTTCGCCTGGCCGCCCAGCTTACCTTCGGTACCCACCTCTCGCGCCACGCGCGTCACCTCGGATGCGAAGGAGTTCAGCTGGTCGACCATCACGTTGATGGTGTTCTTCAGCTCGAGAATTTCACCTTTAACGTCAACGGTAATTTTCTTGGACAAGTCGCCGTTCGCCACTGCGGTGGTCACCTCCGCGATGTTTCGCACCTGGCCGGTCAGGTTACCCGCCATCGAGTTCACCGAGTCGGTCAAGTCCTTCCAGGTACCCGCGACGCCCTTCACCTGCGCCTGGCCGCCCAGCTTACCTTCGGTACCCACCTCTCGCGCGACTCGCGTCACCTCCGATGCGAACGAGGACAGCTGGTCCACCATCACGTTAATGGTGTTCTTCAGTTCGAGAATCTCACCCTTAACGTCCACCGTAATCTTTTTCGACAAGTCGCCGTTCGCCACCGCGGTCGTCACCGCCGCGATGTTACGCACCTGGCCGGTCAGGTTGGACGCCATGAAGTTCACGTTATCGGTCAAGTCCTTCCAGGTGCCGCCCACGCCCGGCACGTATGCCTGGCCGCCCAGCTTACCTTCGGTACCCACCTCTCGCGCCACGCGGGTCACCTCCGACGCGAACGATCGCAGCTGGTCCACCATGACGTTAATCGTGTCTTTCAGCTGCAGGATCTCGCCGCGCACGTCCACCGTAATTTTCTTGGACAAGTCGCCGTTCGCCACCGCGGTAGTCACTTCCGCGATGTTTCGCACCTGGGACGTCAGGTTACCCGCCATCGAGTTCACCGAGTCGGTCAAGTCCTTCCAGGTGCCCGCCACGCCCTTCACCTGCGCCTGGCCGCCCAGCTTACCTTCGGTACCCACCTCACGCGCCACGCGCGTCACTTCGGAGGAGAAGGAGGAGAGCTGTTCCACCATCGTGTTCGCGGTCGTGGCCGCGCGCAGGTACTGGCCCTTCAGCGGGTGGCCGTCGACCTCCAGCGCCATGGTCTGGGACAGGTCGCCCTTCGCCACCGCGCCGATGACGCGCGCCATTTCCGTGGTCGGGCGCACAAGGTCGTCGATCAGGGTGTTGACGGAGCTGATGATGGTGCCCCAGCCGCCCTGGACGTTCGGCACCGAAGCGCGCTGCGTCAGGCGGCCTTCGCGGCCCACCACGCGCGACACCTCGGTGATGGCTTTCACCATGCGTTCCTTGGTCTCGATGATCTCGTTCAGGGTGTCGGCGATTTTGCCGGAGATGCCAGTGAGGTCGCTCGGCATGCGCGCCGTGAAGTCACCCTTCTTGAGGGCCATCAGCGTGGACAGCAGCAGCTTGGCGTCTAGCTCGTCGGCAAGTTCGGTCATGTTATTCATTGACTAAGTCCTCATTCCTGGGGATGTTGGGGTTTTGAAGCTGGTTATTATGCACTGATGCGAAGCCGGGGACAGCCTCCGCTGGCAGTGGGGGAGAAAGCAGGTTGCCCTGGTAATGGTCGCAGTCGTGCAGGCGCAGCACGTCGAGCTGCGCCTGGGTGGTGACGCCCTGCGCCACCGCGGTGAGGTTCAGCGCGTGCGCCAGGTGGACGATCGCGGCCACCAGGTCGTCGCCGCCGGAGCTGGCGCCGATGTCATCGACGAAGGAAGCGTCCATCTTGAGCAGCGACAGCGGCATGCGCCGCAGCGTCGCCAGCGAGGAGGCGGAATGCCCGAAGCTGTTGACCGCCAGGCGTGCGCCGCAGGTCGACAGCTGCGACAGCACGGTTTCGGCGCTGGCGTCCTGCAGCAGCGGCTCGCCCACTTCCAGTTCCAGCCAGCCCGGCGGCAGGCCGCTGGCGGCCAGCTGGCGCTCCAGGCGGGCGGCGGTTTCCGGCATCAGTCCGGCGAATTCGAGGTTGAGCGCCAGCGGCAGGCCGGGCATCGTTTCGTGCCATTGCTGCGCCTGGGCGATCAGTTCGGCGACCGCCCATTCGTTGAAACGCTCCTGCAGCGCGCGGTCGTTCGACTCGGCCACCGGCAGGCCGGCGGCGATCAGGCCCTGCGCGGGATGGTTCCAGTAGGGCAGGGCTTCGAAACCGGTGAGGGCGCCGCTGGCCACGTCGGCCTTGGGGGCGTACAGCAGTTCCAGCTGGCCGAGCTGCAGCGCTTCGTGCAGTTCCCCGGCGCGGCGCGAACGCTCGCTCTCCTGCAGGTTCATTTCGGTGCTGAAGAAGGCGATGCTGCCGCGGCGGCGCTGCTTGGCGTGGTACATCGCGGTGTCGGCGCGCTTCATCATCGCCGCGGCGGTCGGTCCGTCCTGCGGGTACAGCGCGATGCCGATGCTGACGCTGGTGCCGAGCGACTGGCCGCACAGCGAGAACGGGCGCGCGTGCGCCTGTTCGATCTTGCGCGCCACCCGCGCGGCGTTCTTGTGTGCGCCTTTCCCTTCCAGCAGGATCACGAATTCGTCGCCGCCCAGTCGCGCCACCACGTCCGAGGAGCGCACCGCGGCCAGGAGGCGCTCGGCGACCTGGCGCAGCAGCTCGTCGCCGACCTCGTGGCCGAGGGTGTCGTTGATCGACTTGAACTTGTCCAGGTCCAGGTACAGCAGCGCAAACTCGTTGTCGTGGCGGGCCGCCGAGGCCACCGCGTGCTCCAGCTGCGAGATCAGCGCGCGCCGGTTCACAAGGCCGGTGAGCGGATCGCGGATCGACAGCTCGTGCGCGCGCTGCTCGGCCTGGCGGCGTTCCGCCACTTCCAGCTCCAGTGCGCGGTTGACGCGTTCCAGCTCGCGCAGGCGCTGCACCTTGAGGTCGCGGTACAGGTCTTCCAGCTCGGCCGTGCGCTCGCGCAGTTCGGCGTTCTTGCGCGCCAGCTCGACGAACACCGCCACCTTGGCCTGCAGGACCTTCGGGATCACCGGCGTAAACAGGTAGTCGACCGCGCCCATGCCGTAGCCCTCGACCTTGTGCAGTTCGTCGGCGAAGTAGGCGGTGATGAAGATGATCGGCACGTCCGCCGAGCGCGGGTGCGAGTGGATCGCGCGCGCGGTCTCGAAGCCGTCCATGCCCGGCATGTCGACGTCCAGCAGGATCACCGCGAAGTCGTGGCGCAGGACCTGGCGCAGCGCCTCGTGGCCGGAGGTGGCCGGGACAAGCTCGTATTCGCGCGCGCGCGCCTGTCCGGCCAGCACGCTTTCGAGCGCGGTCAGGCTGGCGGCGTCATCGTTTACCAACAGAACTTTTGGGGTCTGCACGGCGACGGAATCCGAATGATCGAGGAGCGGTTTCACAGCTAGAAAATTGAAGATACCTGAGCGCTGAAATGAGTCAAGAAAAAAATGTTTTACCAAGGGGCAGGAAAGCTTACCGGAACACAATTTTCCAGTGCGCACGATTGAAACCCGGGGGGCACGCCCCGGGTGTTAAGATCGGCCCCAACTACGGCTGGGTTCGCCCCCAGCCCCTTTTTTCGCCCAAATTCCGACCATGTCCCAATCGAACCTGCGCCTGGACAGCCCCGCCGGTGGCCGGGCCGCCGGCTCCTCGCGCGCCCTGCTGTGGGGCGTGGGCCTCGCGCTGTCCGCGTTCGTCGGCATGGCGCTGTACGTGGCGGCCGAACAGATGGTCGAAGCCGACGCCCGCCAGCGCTTCAAAAGCGCTGCCCGCGCGGCCCAGTACGGCCTGGCCGCCCAGGTGCGGACCTACACCAGCGCGGTGCGCTCTGTGGCGGCGCTGTTCCGCGACCCCGAAACGCCGGTCACCCGCCTGCGCTTCCACCGCTTCGTCGAGGGCCTGGAAGTGGCGCGCCACCTGCCGGCCATCACCTCGATCAACTACGCCGCCCGCGTACCCGAGGCCGGGCGCGAGGCGTTCGAGCGCCAGGTGCGGGCCGACCGCAGCATCGATCCGGACGGTTACCCCGAGTTCGGCATCAAGCCGGCCGGGCGCCGTGCGCAATACGAGGTGGTGACTTACATGGAACCGTTCGAGCCGGCGCGCGAGCGTTTCGGCTACGACCTGTATTCGGTGCCGCGGGTGGCGCGCACGCTCGACCAGGCGCGCGACACCGCCGGCGTTTCCGCCTCCGGGCAGGCGATCGTGCTCGAAAAGCCGGTGAAGTACTACGCGCTGGGCATGCGCGTGCCCGTGTACGCCGTAGGTGCCCCGCCGGCCGGGCTGGAGGACAGGCGGCGCGCCTACGCCGGATCGGTCGGGGTCGGGTTCAGCGTCTCGGCGCTGGTGCAGGGCACGATCGCGGAGATGGCGCGGCGCGACATCCGGCTTGCGCTTTACGCGACCCAGGACCGTTTCATGCGCGGGACCCCGTTCGAGCTGGCGCCGGCCGACCGCCTGCTGTACGACGGCGTGCGTGCGGTCGGGGCCGCGCCGCTCGCCAAGGTCCCTTACGACCACTTCCAGGCCGTGCTGCCGGTCGATTTTTCGGGCGCCATGTGGAAGGCGCACTTCACCGCCCGCAAATCGGACCTGTACACCGGCTTCGACGCGCTGTTCCCGGAGGTGGCCGCGCTGGCTGGTGCGGCCGGGACGATGCTGGCCTACGCCTTCTTCTTCACCCTGTACTGGTCGCGCCGCGCCGCGATCGAGCAGCGCACCCTGCTCGACACGGTGCTCGACAGCGTGGACGCCTATGTCTACATGAAGGACCCGGACCGTCGCTATATTTACATGAATGCGCGCGCCGCCGCGGCACTGGGCCGGCTTCCGGAAGAGATTATCGGCAAGCGCGACAGCGACCTGTTCGGGCAAGAGCAGGCGCGCCATTTCTGGGAAATCGACCGTGCGGTGTTCGACACCGGCATCCAGCAGGTGGCGGAAGACAAATTCACGATGCCAGGCGGGCGCCAGGTGAACCTGTGGACGGTCAAGGCGCCGGTGGTGATCGACGGCGAGGTACGGGCGGTGATCGGGCTGTCCACCGACGTCACCGAACTGCACCGGCTCAAGGCCCAGGCCGATGCCGCCAACCGCGCCAAGAGCGACTTCCTGTCGAACATGAGCCACGAGATCCGCACGCCGATGAACAGCATCATCGGCATGTCCTGGCTGGCGCTCAAGACGGCGGTCGACCCGAAGCAGCGCGACTACCTGGAGAAGATCCACCACGCCAGCCAGCACCTGCTGGGCATCATCAACGACATCCTCGACTTCTCGAAGATCGAGGCCGGAAAGCTGGACCTGGAGCTGCTCGACTTCCGGCTCGAGGCGCTGCTTGGCAACGTCAGGAGCCAGATGGAGGATGCGGCGCGTGCGCGCGGCCTGGAGCTGCGCTTCGAGGTCGCGCCGGGGGTGCCGGCCTGGCTGCGCGGCGACCCGCTGCGGCTGGAGCAGGTGCTGATCAACTTCGTCGGCAACGCCATCAAGTTTTCCGACCATGGCGAAGTGCGCCTGCGGGTGGAGCTGGCCGGCGCGGACGGGGAAGGCGACAGCCTGCTGGTGCGCTTCGAAGTGCAGGACCACGGCATCGGGCTGACCCGGGCCGAGATCGCGGGACTGTTCCGGTCCTTCCACCAGGCCGACCAGTCCACCACGCGCAAGTACGGCGGCACCGGGCTGGGACTGGTGATCAGCAAGCAGCTGGCCGAGCTGATGGGCGGCGAGGTGGGCGTCGACAGCGCGCCGGGGCAGGGCAGCACCTTCTGGTTTACCGCGCGCCTCGGGCAGGCGGCCAGGCTGGGAAGCGAGCCCGGCGAGGAGCTGCCGCAGCAGCTGGCGGCGTCGGTGGCCGGCACGCGGATCCTGCTGGTCGAGGACAATGTGTTCAGCCAGCAGGTCGGGCGGGAACTGCTGGAAGATGCCCAGGCCACGGTGCGCGTAGCAGCCAATGGCAAGGAGGCGGTCGACCTGCTGCAGCGCGAACGTTTCGACTGCGTGCTGATGGACGTGCAAATGCCGGTGATGGACGGCTACGAGGCCACGCGCCTGATCCGCGCCGATCCGCGCACCCGCGACACGCTGGTGATCGCGATGACCGCCAACGCCGGCAAGGAAGACCGCGAGCGCTGCCTGGAAGCGGGCATGGACGACTTCATCACCAAGCCGGTGGCGCCGGCGCGGCTGCTGGCGATCATCGCCGGCTGGCTGCGCCATCCCGGGCGAACTGGCGCCGAGCGGCCGTTCGCGCCGGCGGCGGAGGACGAGCCGGAAAACGGCTTTTTCGACCCGGCGGTGCTGTCGGCGACCTTCGCCGGCGATCCGGGCCGCATGCGCAAGTTCGCGCTGCTGTTCCTGGATTCGAGCCGCACCGGGCTGGACGAGCTTGAGCACGCGCTGGCGGACGGCCAGCTGGTGCGCGTGGGACAGCTGGCGCACCGCCTCAAGTCGCCCGCGCGCGCGGTCGGCGCCGCGTCCTTTTCCAGCCTGTGCGCCCAGCTCGAGGAAATCGCCGCCGCCGGCCGCCTGGACGAGGCGCGTGAGGCGGCGCGCGGCCTGCGCCTGCTGCTCGAGCGCCTCGACCTGCGGATCTGGGGCCGGATCAAGGACGGGACCCTCTGAAGCCCTACCGCCGAGCGCCCAAAAGCGCTATGCTGCTGCAGTTCCCCATCCCACCAGGACCCGATGCCGTCACCCGTTTCGCCCGGCTTGCTGATTTTGCATGGCAACCAGCTGGAAGAGCTGCGCAGCGCCGTATTTACATGGCTGCGCCAGCATCCGCTCGGGCCGCTGGAGGAAGAGACCATCCTGGTGCAGTCGAACGGCGTCGCCGAATGGCTGAAGATCGCGCTGGCGCAGGATGCCGGCGTGTGCGCCGCCACCCGGGTGGCGCTGCCGGCCCGCTTCCTGTGGGAGGCCTACCGCAACATGCTGGGCCGCGAGCGCGTGCCGGCCCGTTCCCCGTTCGACAAGGGTCCGCTCACCTGGCGGCTGATGCGCCTCCTGCCGGCGCTGCTGGACCGTCCGGCCTTCGCGCCGCTGCGGCACTTCCTCGGCGACGGCGACCCTGAACGCCGCCTGCAGCTGGCCGAGCGACTGGCCGACCTGTTCGACCAGTACCAGGTCTACCGCGCCGACTGGCTGGAGGACTGGGCCGCCGGGCGCGACCAGCTGCGCCGCGCGCGCGGCGACGCGGTACCGCTGCCGGACGACCAGGCCTGGCAGGCGCACCTGTGGCGCGCGGTAAACGAAGAACTCCCTGAGCACGACCGCGGCACCGGCCGTGCCACCGTCCACACCCGCTTCGTGCGGGCGATCGAAAACGGCGAGCCTCCCGCGGCCCCGCTGGCGCGGCGCGTGGTGCTGTTCGGGATATCCGCGCTGCCGTACCAGACCTTGCAGGCGATGGCGGCGCTATCGGCGCATACCCAGGTGATCCTGGCCGTGCCCAATCCGTGCCGCTACTACTGGGGCGACATCATCGAAGGGCGCGACTTGCTGCGCGCGGCCTTCCGCCGCCAGCAGCCGCGCGGCGGGCAGGACCTGTCGGCGGTGCCGCTCGAAGAACTGCACGCGCACAGCAACCCGCTGCTGGCAAGCTGGGGCAGGCAGGGGCGTGACTTCGTGCGCATGCTGGACGAATTCGACAGCGCCGGCGACGGCCGTTTCGGCCACCTGCGGGTCGACCTGTTCGGCGAGGAAGAGGGCGCGACGCTGCTGGAACAGGTGCAATGCGCGGTGCGCGACCTGCTGCCGCTGCCGGAACACGCCTTCCCCGTGCCAGCGCCGGACGACCGTTCGATCGAATTCGCGGTGGCGCACGCGACCCAGCGCGAGGTCGAAATCCTGCACGACAAGCTGCTGTCCTGGTTCGCCGCCACGCCCTCGCTGCGCCCGCGTGACGTGGTGGTGATGGTGCCGGACATCGACACCTTCTCGGCCGCCATCCACGCGGTGTTCGACCAGCACAAGCGCAGCGACCCGCGCCACATTCCGTTTGAAATCGGCGACGTGCGCGACCGCAGCGTCGATCCGCTGCTGGTGGCGCTTGAATGGCTGCTGCGCCTGCCGCAGCAGCGCTGCCGCCAGAGCGAGGTGCGCGACCTGCTGGACGTGCCCGCGATCGCGTCGCGCTTCGGCCTCGATGGCGACGACATGGCGGTGCTGGGCCACTGGATCGAAGGCGCCAGCGTGCGCTGGGGTCTGGATGGCGAGCACCGCGCCAGCCTTGGCCTGGGCGCGGCGGGCGAACAGAACTCCTGGATCTTCGGTGTGCGCCGCATGCTGCTCGGCTACGCCAGCGGCGCCGGCGAAGCCTACGCCGGCATCGAACCGTACAGCGAGGTGGGCGGCCTGGACGCGGCGCTGGCCGGATCGCTGGCCCAGTTCATCGAGGCGCTGCTGTACTGGCGACAGGTGCTGCTGGAGCCGCGCAGCCCGGCCGGCTGGGGCGAGGCCGCGCGCGCGCTGCTGGCGGCGTTCTTCAAGCCGCGGCTGGAAGAAGACCGGCTGGTGCTGCGCCAGCTGGACGAAGCGCTGCAAAAGTGGCTGGAAACCTGCGGCGACAGCGCCTACGCCGAGCCGGTGCCGCTGGGCGTGCTGCGCGAAGCCTGGCTCGGGCTGCTCGACGAGCCGGCGCTGAACCACCAGTTCGTGTCCGGCGGTGTGACCTTCTGCACCCTGATGCCGATGCGCGCGGTGCCGTTCCGCGTGGTGTGCCTGCTGGGGATGAACGACGGCGACTTCCCGCGCCGCGCGCGCCACGCCGACTTCGACCTGCTGGCAATGCCGGGCATGGCGCGGCCGGGCGACCGTTCGCGCCGCGACGACGACCGCTACCTGATGCTCGAAGCGCTGCTGGCGGCGCGCGACAAGCTGTACATCAGCTGGGCCGGGCGCAACGTGCGCGACAACTCCGAACAACCGGCTTCAGTGCTGGTTTCGCAGCTGCGCGACTACCTGCGCGCCGGCTGGAAGATTGATCCTGAGGCGCTCACCACCGTGCACGCGCTGCAGCCGTTCAGCCGCCGCTATTTCGAGGGCAGGGACGAACTGTTTACCTACGCCGGCGAGTGGCGCGCCGCGCACGCCGCGCGCGCGCTCGATAGCGGCGAGCTGCCTCCGTTCGAGCCCGATCCGGGCCAGCCCCTGCGCTTCCCCGAACTGGCCGACTTCCTGCGCCAGCCGGCGCGCCACTTCTTCCGCCGCCGCCTCGCGGTGAACTTCGGCGACGCCGCCGTGGTGGGCGAGGACGACGAGCCGTTCTCGCTCGATGCGCTGGAGCGTTTTGGCGTCGAGGACAGCCTGCTGGACGACAGCGCCGAACCGGAATCGCTGGACGAGGTGCGCGAACGCCTCGCAGAACGCGCCGGCGCACTGGTGCGCGAGGGCGTACTGCCGATCGGCCTGGTCGGCAAGCTGTGGGAAGAACAGCTGGTGAGCGAACTGGTACCGGTGCGCAGCGCCTGGCTGGCGCTGTGTGCGCGCTTCAGCGCACCGGCGCCAAAGCTGGCGGTCAGCCTGCAGCTGGGCGAGATCCGCTTCGAGGACTGGGTCGACAAGCTGCGCACCGACGGCGCCGACACCGCATGGCTGGCGCAGGTGTCGTCGCGGGTGTTGTCGAAATCTGGCGGGCTGCGCGCGGAAAAGTTGGCCGGCGCCTGGCTGCGCCAGCTGGCCTGTGCGGCCGCCGGCCAGCCCGTCACCGGCTACCTGGTGGCGCGCGACGCGGTAGTGACCATGGCGCCGCTGGCCGGCGACGAGGCGCTGGCGGCGCTGTCCGAACTGGCGCGCCTGTGGCGCAGCAACCTCGACGCGCCGCTGCCGGTGGCCTGCAAGACCGCGCTGGCGCTGCTGCAGGACGGCGACCCGCGCCGGACCTATGATGGCGACTTCGAATTGCGTGGCGAAGCCGAGGACCTGTGCCTGGCGCGCCTGTGGCCGGAATTCGCCGTGCTGCGCGCCGATCCGGCGATGTACGACACCGCGCGCGCGGTGTACCAGCCGCTGCTCGACTGGATCGCCGCCTGTGTCTCGGTGCGCAAGATCGAAGGGGAGGAGGAAGCATGAGCCAGAAGCTCGACGCGCTCAGCTTCCCCCTGCATGGCTCGCGCCTGATCGAGGCCTCGGCGGGCACCGGCAAGACCTGGACCATCGCCGCGCTGTACCTGCGCCTGGTGCTGGGACACGGCGGCGCCGATGCATTCGGCCGTCCCCTGATGCCGCCCGAAATTCTGGTAATGACCTTCACCCGCGCCGCCACGCGCGAGCTGTCGAACCGCGTGCGCGAGCGGCTTGTGGAGGCCGCGGCCTTCTTCCGCGCGGGCGGCGAGGGCGGCGACCCTTACCTGCGTTCGCTGGCCGACAGTTATCCCTCCGAAGCCGAGCGGCTGGCCTGCGCGCACCGCCTGGCACTGGCCGCCGAGACCATGGACGAAGCGGCGGTGTTCACGATCGACGCCTGGTGCCAGCGCATGCTGCGTGAGCACGCGTTCGACAGCGCCAGCCTGTTCGACGAGGAGCTGGTCAGCGATGAGCGATCGCTGTTCGAAGACGCGGTGCACGACTACTGGCGCGCGCACGTGTATTCCCTGGACGCGCGCAGGCTGCAGTCGGTGCTCGACTGCTGGCCGAACGTCGGCGCGCTGAAGGTCGCGCTGGGCCAGCTGGTGCCGCGCGCGGCCTTGCTGGGCGAAGTGCCGGCCGAGACCCTGGGGCAGCTGGTGGCGCGGGTCGAGGCGGAGCAGCAGGCCTGCCTCGCGCGCATCAAGGAAGGCTGGGCGGAGCGCGCCGACCGCATGGAGAAGTGGATCGCCGCGCAGCGCGGCATCAACCCGAAGTGCTTCAACGGGAACAAGATGCGCGCCGACACGCTGGCCAAAGCGTTCGGCGGGCTGCGCGCCTGGGCCGCCGATCCGGCGCGGCACATGCCGGAACTGTCCGACGCTACCTGGCGCCGGCTGACCCCGGACGGCATCGCCGACGCCTTCTCGGCCAATTTCTCGGCCGAGATCCCGGAATGCTTCGACGAGTTCGCGCCACTGAAGGAATGCCTGGAAGCGATCGAGCCGGCGCGGCATGCCTATATGCGGCACGCGTGCGCGCATGTGTCGCGCCGCATGGCCGAACTCAAAAGCCGGCGCCGCCAGTTCGGCTTCGCCGACATGTTGGAGCGGCTGAAGGCCGCTCTGGAAGGCGCGAACGGCGCAGCGCTGCGCCGGCGCGTCGTGCAGCAGTTCCCGGTCGCGATGATCGACGAATTCCAGGACACCTCGCCCGACCAGTACCGCATCTTCGACCTGCTGTACCGCGTCGCGGACAACGATGCCGGGAGCGGCCTGTTCCTGATCGGCGACCCGAAGCAGTCGATTTACGGCTTCCGCGGCGCCGACATCCACAGCTACCTGTCCGCGCGCCGCGCCACTGAAGGCCGTCATTACCAGCTAGGCATGAATTTCCGTTCGACCGCGGCGCTGGTGGCGGCCGTCAACCAGCTGTTCGTGCATGCGGAAGGCGATGGCCTGCGCGACGGCTTCGCGGCCGGTGCCTTCCGCTTCCGCAAGGAAGGCGTCAATCCGCTGCCGTACGACCCCGTCGGCGCGCGCGGCAAGGACGAGCGGCTGGTTGGCGTCGAAGGGCCTTACCAGGCGCTCGCGGTGTGCGCATCGGAACGCATCGACATGCGGGTGGACGAATACCGCGACTTCTTCGCCCAGCACTGCGCCGAACATATCGTGCGGCTGCTGAACGATCCGCACGCCGGCTTCGACGGCCCCAAGGGATTCAGGCGCATAGAGCCGAAGGACATCGCGGTGCTGGTGCGCGACCGCAAGGAAGCCACGGCCATCCGCAACGCGCTGCAGAAGCGGCGGGTGGCGAGCGTGTACCTGTCCGACAAGGACTCGGTGATGGAAAGCGTGGAGGCGGCCGACATGCTGCGCTGGCTGGGCGCCGTCGCCAGCCCGCTGGACGGCGGGCTCGCGCGCGCGGCGTTCGCCACCCGTACCGCGGCGCTGCCGCTGGCCGAACTGGCCAGGCTGTCGGCCGACGAGGCGGCGTGGGAAGCTCGTGTCGAGCAGCTCAAGGCGCTGCACGGCGTATGGCAGCGCCAGGGCGTGCTGGCCATGCTGCGCCGCTTCATCCACGAACTGCAACTGTCGGCGCTGCTGCTGTCGCAGCCGGGCGGGGAGCGCCGCCTGACCAACCTGCTGCACCTGGCCGAGCTGCTGCAAGGCGCGAGCACGCAGCTGGACGGCGAGCAGGCGCTGATCCGCTGGTTCGCCGAGCAGGTCGAGGGCGAAGGCGAGCAGGGCGACGAGCGCGTGTTGCGGCTGGAGAGCGACGCGGAGCTGGTGAAGGTGGTCACGGTGCACAAGTCCAAGGGACTGGAGTACCCGCTGGTGTACCTGCCGTTCGCCGTCACCGCGCGCAAGACCGAGAAGGCGCGCCGCAGCTTCTTCGAATATGTCGATGCCGACGGCGTGCGCAGGCTCGACCTGGCGCTGCGCGACGAAGCGATGGCGGCGGTGGAGCGCGCGCGGATCGAGGAAGACCTGCGCCTGTTGTATGTGGCGCTGACCCGTGCCGGACACTTCCTGTGGCTGGGCGTGGCCGCCATCGCCGACGGGCGCACCGGCAAGAGCCGCCTGCACGAATCGGCGCTCGGCTACCTGCTGGCCGGCGGCGACCCGGTCGATGCGGCCCAGCTGCGCCCGTGCTGGGACAGCGTACGCGGCGACTGCGGCGAGATCGCCTTCGCTTCGGTGGGCGCCCCGGAAGGGGTGACGATGCTGAACCGCGCCGACGAACAGCCGCCGCTGGCCGACGCCCGCGAATTCCGCGCCGCTTTCGAGCGCGACTGGTCGGTGGGCAGCTTCACCTCGATCACGCGCCAGACCAGCGCGCCGCCCGCGCAGGCGGCCGACGAGACGCTGCTCGAAGACGGCGACGCCGTCGCGGCCATGCGCATGGACGACGCGCCGTGGCACCGTTTCCCGCGCGGGCCGGTGCCGGGCAGCTTCCTGCACGACGTGCTTGAACTGGCGGCGCGCGAAGGCTTCGGCCTGGCCGGCGAGCCGCAGGTGCAGCGTCGGCTCGAGCAGCACATCCGCCGCGCCGGCTGGGAGCACCGCCTGGAAGACACCATGGCGTGGGTGGGCGCGCTGGCATCGACGCCACTGCCACCGCTGGGCGGCGCCCTAGCGTCGATCGGCGTGGCGATGCCCGAGATGGAGTTCTGGTTTCCGAGCGAGCGCCTGGACGTCGCCGCGCTGGACCGTCTGTGCGCCGCGCGCACGCTGGGCGGCATTGCGCGCCCCGTGCTGCCGGCGCGCGAGCTGCACGGCATGCTCAAGGGCTTCGCCGACCTGGTGTTCGAGCACGAAGGCAGGTACTGGGTGCTCGACTACAAATCGAATGCGCTGGGCGGCAGCGACGCCGCCTACACCAGGGGCACGATGGAAGCCGCGATGGCCTCGCATCGCTACGACATCCAGGGCGCGATCTACATGCTGGCGCTGCACCGGCTGCTGGCAAGCCGGCTCGGCGACGATTACGATCCGGCGCGCCAGCTGGGCGGGGCGGTGTTCCTGTTCCTGCGCGGGATCGGCAACGAGTCCACGCGCGGCTGCTGCATGCTCGAGCCCGACCTCGGGCTGCTCGATGCGATCGACGGCCTGCTGAAAGGCGAACATGGCTGACCTGAACGGATTCTGGGACGAAGTCGCGCGGCTGACCGAAGACGGCAAGCTGCGCCGGCTGTCGGGCGCGTTCGCACGCTTCATCGGTTCGACCGGCCATGCCGACGCGGGCCTGATGCTTGCCTGCGTGGTGCTGTCCGAGCTGGAAGGGCGCGGCCACAGCTGTGTCGAACTGGGCGATCTGGCCGGCGCGCCGGCCGCGCTGCTGGGATGGGATGCCGAAGAATGGCGCGCACTGACGGCGCACTGCGGCGCGCTGCCGCGCACGGCGCGCGCTTGGACCGACGTGCTTGGCGCGGCCGAACAGCTCTGGCGCCCGGGCGACTTCGATTTCGGCGAGCCTCTGGTGCTGGACGGCGAACGCCTGTACCTGCGGCGCTACTGGCGCGACGAAGCGCAGGTCGCCGATGCCGTGATGGACCGGGCCCGCACCCGGCGCGAGGTCGACGCCGGTGCGGTGCGCGGCTGGCTGGACACCCTGTTCGCGCAGGAGCGGCGCGCCGCCGATGGCCCCGACTGGCAGAAGCTCGCATGCGCGGTGGCGCTGCGCGGCCACGTCGCCATCATCACCGGCGGTCCCGGCACCGGCAAGACCTATACCGTGGCGCGCCTGCTCGCGCTGCTGTTCGCTACCGCCGGCAACGCGCAGCAGCAGCGCATCGCGCTGGCCGCGCCGACCGGCAAGGCCGCGGCGCGCCTCAAGCAGTCGATCGAAAAGGCGCTGGGCGAACTGGCCGACAAGGTCGGCGCGCAGCTCGACCTGCGCGAACTGATCGCGCGGATGGGCGCGGCGCGCACCCTGCATAGCCTGCTGGGCGCGCGGCCCGACACGCGCGCGTTCAGGCACCATCGCGGCAACCCGCTCGACGTCGACGTGCTGATCGTGGACGAGGCGTCGATGGTGCACCTCGAGATGATGTCGGCGCTGCTGGACGCGCTGCCGGCGCACGCCACGCTGGTCCTGCTGGGCGACAAGGACCAGCTGGCGTCGGTGGAAGCGGGCGCCGTGCTGGGCGACCTGTGCCACGACGCCCAGGCCGGCAACTACACGCCCGACACGCTCGACTTCGTCGAACGTGCCAGCGGCGAAATCGTCCCGCCCGAATTCGCCGGCGCCGGCGGCGCGCTGGCCCAGCAGACCGTCATGCTGCGCCGCAGCCGCCGCTTTGGCGGCCCGATCGGCCAGCTGGCGCTCGCCGTCAATGCCGGCGACATCGCGCGCGTGCGCGAAGTGCTGGCCGGCGGCGGCCCCGAAGTCGAATGGCAGGACCGCGCG
The DNA here is from genome assembly GCA_035759315.1 of Telluria sp. Lineage (GTDB taxonomy): Bacteria > Pseudomonadota > Gammaproteobacteria > Burkholderiales > Burkholderiaceae_D > Telluria. The sequence continues at coordinate 15,025 of DASTVB010000090.1, forward strand.
ACGCAGCGCAGCGTGGTCCAGCTGGCGGTGGATGGCTACCGTCCGTACCTGGAAGCGATGCGCGCCGACCCGCACGACGCGCGGCCGATCCTGCAGGCCTTCGAAGCGTTCCGCCTGCTGTGCGCGGTGCGCGAGGGCGAGTGGGGCGTCGAAGGCCTGAACGCGGCGATCGAAGAGCGGCTCGACGCGCTGCGGCTCCTGTCCGGTCGCGGCGAGTGGTACGTCGGGCGGCCCGTCATGGTCACCCGCAACGACTATGGCGCCGGCGTCTTCAATGGCGACATCGGCCTGACGCTGCGCGACCCGGCGCGCCCGGGCTCCCTGCGCGTCTGGTTCCTCGAAGGCGAGAATGTACGCTCCGTGCTGGCCACGCGCCTGCGGCACGTCGAAACCGCGTTCGCGATGACCGTCCACAAATCGCAGGGTTCCGAATTCGCGCACACCGTCCTGGTCCTGCCGCGCGAGCGCAGCAGCGTGATCGCCCGCGAGCTCATCTATACCGGCATCACCCGCGCCAGCCGCCGCTTCACCCTGATGTCGTCCGGCGCGGCCGTCCTCGAGCAGGGCATCGCCACCCGCACCCAGCGCGCCAGCGGCCTGCGCGCGCGCCTCGCCTGATCTACATCAACCCCGGTGTCAGGCACCGCCCACAGAGCTACGAGGTGTCCCCGCCGCTTACAACACGGTGCCTGACACCGGGGTCGTGGCGCGCTACTTCCGCTACCTTTCAATCGTGCGGCATCGCGAGCCGCTACTTTTGACGCCGGATTTCCGCACGCCGCCTGCGTTGCATCAAGCGTGGGGTCAGGTCACGCTTTCCCTCTGGGTGCCTGACCCCTCCGCTGATGAGCTGGTGCCTGACACCGTGGAATGGCACCGTGGAAGAGGTAATAAAAAAGGACGCCGAAGCGTCCTTTTTGGTGCGGCCGTCTTAGCGGCGCTTGCGCGTCGATACGCGCTTCTTGTACTTGGCCGAGGTCCTGGCCTTGACGATGCGGACCGATTTCTTGCTCTTCACCGCGTAGCCCTTGCGCGCCTTGGCGTACTTGCGCACTTTTTGCGCCGGTACTTCTTCGCCGGAGATGAAGCGGCGGATGTTCAGGGCGTCCAGCACGCGGCTGGAAGTGGTCTGCGCGTTCAGCAGCACCAGGGTGGCGTTCTTGCCGGCCGACTTGATGCGCATGATCAGGCAGCGGCCCGCTTCGCGGGTGTAGCCGGTCTTCGACAGGCCGATGTCCCAGCCCTTGGCGCTCACCAGGCGGTTGGTGTTGTGGAAGCCGACGTTGCGGCTGCCCAGGCTCACGGTGTCGTTGCTGGTGGTCGACAGGGCGACAATTTCCGGATACTGGCCGGCGGCAACCGCCATCTTGACCAGGTCGGCAGCCGTCGAGCGGTTGCGCGGCGACAGGCCGGTCGGCTCTTCGATCACGGTGTTGGTCATGCCCAGTGCGGCGATCTTGTTCTTGACCGCTGCCTTGAACGCAGGGAAGCCACCCGGATAGGTGCGGCCCAGCGATGCGGCGGCGCGGTTGTCGGACGACATCAGCGCCAGCAGCAGGACGTCGCGGCGGCTGATCACGCTGCCAACCGGCACGCGCGAGCTGCTGTGCTTGAGCATGTCGACGTCGGACCGGTCGATCGCGATGCGCTCGTCCATGTCCAGCTTGGCGTCGAGTACCACCATCGCCGTCATCAGCTTGGTCAGCGATGCGATCGGCACGACGGCATTGGCATTCTTTTCGAGCAGAATCTTCCCGGTGTCGTCTTCAACCACGAGCACCGACTGCGAACCGAACGGAAGCGCAAACGCAGCGCTGGCGGTGACAGTGAGGATTACGGCAGCGAACAGTTTCTTAATCATGGATCTCCATTTCGGGGTCGAGGGCTCCACGCGAAAATTGTTACATGTGACACCTTAAAGTGTGTCGGGCCGTGAAGCTTTACATTAAGTTTCGTAAGATAGCACCTACAAACCCATGTGTAAATGTCGTTCCGTCTATAGTGCGCGGTATTCGGGTAAAAAACTTGTGCTCATTGTGTGAATAGCTTTTCCATGTGTAAAAATAGGCCGGAATCGGTATCATTTCGATATCGATTGTTGGCTCGGCGCATCTGTCCCGGCAAGCTTTGCCGGACTGGCTTACAATCCGCAGCCGGGCCCGATGGACGAGCCCGGTGTATAGTTCGACGTATGCATATCGCCGCTTTTTTGAACCAGACCACGTAATCGTATGGGTATTGTCATCCGCACCGCCACCCCCGACGACGCCAGCGCCGCTTGCGATGTGCTTTGCCGTTCCATTGTGGAGTGCTGCGCGGAGGACCACTGCAACGACCCCACGGTGCTCGACGCCTGGCTGGGCAACAAGACGCCGCAGACGGTGGCCGGCTGGTTCGCCTCGCCCACCAACTACTCGCTGGTCGCCGAGCTCGATGGCAAGCTGGTCGGCGTCGGCCTGGTCAACCAGGCCGGCAAGCTCTCGCTGTGCTACGTGGTGCCCGAGGCGCTGCATATCGGCGCCGGCAAGGCGCTGCTGCAGGGACTGGAGCAGCAGGCGCGCGCCTGGGGCGTGGGCATCATGCGCGTGCACAGCACCGCGGCGGCCCGCAGCTTCTATTCGCGCAACGGCTATATCCATGGCGGCCGCGAGAAGTCCTGCTTCGGCCTGGAGTGCGAATTCTTCTGGAAGACGCTGGGCGAGTCCCAGCCTTCCGACACGGTAAAACAGCGCTTCTGCCCCTGCGCCACTAAGTAGGCGTCACCCGCGGCGTGGATGTGCTTCAATGTTGCACAGCCAACATCGCCGCTCCCATGTTCTCCATTAGTATTTCGACCACCGACCCGACCGGGCGCCTCGCCGCGCTGCCCCTGCTCGAGCCGACCATCCGCGCGGCCATGGACCTGCTGGCGCAGTACGTGCTGTTCGATGGCGTCGCCGACATCCACGTGGTGGTCGACTCCACGCCGACCGGGCGCTTCGCCGCGGGCGGGGACAGCAGCCTGGTCGGACGCTTCGACGGCATCGACCTGTGGGAAGCCTCGTTCGCCTACGAGTCGCGCACCGGCACCGATACGGATCCCGCGCTTGCCGACATCACGATCTACATCGACCCGGAGAGCGCCTACCTTGCCGGCCTGTGGTGGGACCCGGCGATCGCCACCAGCCTCGCGTCGGCCGTCCCGCACAATATGACCGACGCCTTCTCGGTGGTGCTGCACGAGCTGCTGCACGGCCTCGGCGTGCGCGGCTGGCGCGACGCCACCACGGGTACGCTCCCCGCCGATTACCAGTCCACTTGGGACCGCTACCTGTCCGTCGTCGACGGCAAGGGCTACTTCACGGGGCCGTCGACCACTGCGCTGCTGGGCGGCCCGGCCGAAGTGCGCATGGGCGGCACGCAGGGCGGCTACCACCTGGGCCACGGTCCGACTCCCGCCAACAGCGCGCAGCCTTGGATCGCCGACAGTGTCCTGAACGGCTATTTCACACGCGCGGGCGAACGCTACCTGCCCGGACGCCTGGAGCTGGCGATCCTCGAAGACCTGGGCTTCACACTGAACCAGAAACGATTGGTTGATTTAGTCAACGAAATCGGATCAAACGCGGATCAATTCGTTGATGTCGTCAACTATCCCGATGACGGTTCCGCGGGCCGCTACATGGTCGGCTGGGAGTCCCCCGAACGGTTGTACGGCGGCGCGCAGGCCGACCGCATCGAAGGGCGCGGCGGCGACGACGCCCTCGCTGGCCTGGCCGGCGACGATGTGCTCGCGGGCGGCGCCGGCAACGATACGCTGGACGGCGGCGCCGGCAGCAACCGGCTCGATGGCGGCGCCGGTATCGACACGGCGCTCTACGCGGGCCCGCGTACGGCCTTCACCTTCGCCGCGGCGGAAGCCGGCTTGCGCGTCCAGCACGGGGAGGGCGCCGACACGCTGCTCGGCATCGAGCGCCTGCGCTTCGACGACATCTCGGTGGCGCTCGACACCGGCGGCGCAGGCGGCGCCGTCGTCGCCCTGTACCACGCCGCCTTCGGGCGCGCGCCGGACCTAGCCGGCCTGGGATTCTGGCTGGCCGTCTCCGACAGCGGCGCCGGCCAAGGGCAGCTGGGCGCCGGCATCGCCGCGAGCACCGAATTCCGTCCCACGCTGGACCTTCCTGCCGACGCCTTCATCGACACGCTGTACGCGAACGCGCTGCATCGCGCACCTGATGCGGCCGGCGCCGGCTTCTGGCTGTCGATGCTGGAGGCGGGCGTTCCGCGCGACCAGGTACTCGCGGCGATCGCCACCAGCGGCGAAGCCGTCGTGCAGCTGTCCCCCTCGCTGGTGGGCGGTATCGACTACATTCCCTTCGCGTTCCCTTGAAAATACCCACCGTTCGGCTATAGTACGGGCCACGTTAATGATGGGTTACCGCACCATGGCATCACGCAGGGAATTTATCCGCAAGTCGCTCGCCTTGTCGGCGCTGGCATCACCGATGGTGTTCGCCGGCAGCCGCAAGGAGTCCGCTCCCGAAGCCGAGACCGACCTCGCTCCGCCGCCCGACCTGTTCGACGCGCAGGCGCTCGACATCGATTTCTGGCTCAAGCCGCGCACGCTGACGCTGGTGCGCCCGCAGACCGGCGAACGCGCCCGCGTGCTGTACTGGAAGGACGGGGAGGTGATCGACTCGGCCTACCAGGAGCTGTGCCACGTGCTGCGCGACGTGAACGGCAAGCGCTCGGCGCCGATCGACCCGAAGCTGTTCGAAACGCTGTGGGGCACCCAGGCCTTCATCGAACGCTACGGCATCACCCAGCCGCTCGAGATCCTGTCCGGCTACCGCACCGCGGAATCGAACAACCGCCTGCGCGAGCAGGGCATCCCGGCCGCGCGCCAGTCGCTGCACCTGCAGGGCAAGGCGGCCGACGTGCGCATCCCGCGCCTGTCGGCCGAAGTGCTGGGCGGGCTGGTGCGCAGCTTCCGCACCGGCGGGGTCGGCTTCTATTACCGCAACGGCCCGGCCGGCGGCTGGATCCACGCCGACACCGGCCTCCAGCGTACCTGGAAGGGCTGATCAGTCGTAAGGGTAGGGCTTGGCCGGCACCTCGCCCTCCTGCTCCCTGGCCAGCGCGTCGAGGTCGAGCCGGTGGTCCCACCAGATGTACCAGCCGCGCTCCTGGTCCGCCACCACGTCCGGATGCTTCTTGAGGAAGTCATCCATGTAGCGCCCGAAATCGGAGACGTACGCGCCCTTTATTTTGTGCACTCGCATGTGTCGCCCTCCTTACTTGCAGACGGGGCCGCGAAAATGCCGTAGCATATGCCGTCCAGCAATCTATCAAGACCATGAACCAAGCAGACACCCCCCGTTTCCGATCGCGCCCCTGGGTGGAACTGCTCACTCCACAAGATGTGGAGGTCTGGATCGAAGAACACAACGCCTGCATGCAGGAAATGATCGGCCCGCGCGAGACCGGGGCCGGGATTCGCTTCGAGCTCGCGCCCGGCGGCAGCGTGACCATGCAGACGCAGGACGATGCCGTCGTGCTCGACCTGGACCCCGAGGCCGACTGGATCGCGCCGCTGATCGTCGCCGCCACCCGCGTCGAGCCGCCCAAGGGCCGGCTGTGGGTGCTGCCGGCCGATACGCTGGTGCAGCTGATTCTGGGGCTGTCCACGCTGGTCGCCAGTACCATCCTGGTCACCGGCCACCCATTCGGCTCCCGCCGCCACAGTTATTTCTGAGATTCCTGAGGATTCAAGCATGAAGAAACAGTTATTGACGCTCGCGCTAGGCGCACTGCTGGCGCTGCCGGCCACCGCGGCCGACCTGCTCGACAGCGCCAGGGAGCGCGGCACGCTGCGCATCGCGATGGAGGGCACCTACCCGCCGTTCAACTTCAAAGATCCGAAGACGGGCGAGCTGGCCGGCTACGACGTGGACGTGGCGCGCATCGTCGCCGCCAAACTGGGCCTCAAGCCGCAGTTCGTCACCACCGAATGGAGCGCGATCCTGGCCGGCCTGGGCGCCGGCAAGTACGACGTGATCGTGAGCCAGGTCGGCATCAATCCCAAGCGCGAGCAGGCCTTCGATTTCTCGACTCCGTATACCTTCTCCAGCCCGCAGCTGATCGTGCGCCGCAATGACGCCAGCGCCTACAAGTCGCTGGCCGACCTGAAGGGCAGGAAGGTCGGCGTCGGCCAGGGCAGCGTGTTCGAGCAGCAGGCCAAGGCGGTGCCCGGCATCGAGGTCCGCAGCTATCCGGCCGCGCCTGAGAACCTGCAGGACCTGGCCTTCGGACGGATCGACGCGGCCCTCAACGACAGCCTGATGGTGGCCTACCTGCTCAAGCATTCGAAGCTGCCGATCAAGGCTGGCGCGCGCGTCGGGGCGATCGAGCGCACCGGTATCCCGTTCCGCAAGAATAATCCGCAGTTCAAGGCCGCGCTGAACAAGGCGCTGGCCGACGCCCAGGCCGACGGCAGCCTGAAGAAGGCCTCGATCAAGTGGTTCGGCGCGGACGTCACGCGCGCGCCCAACTGATGTCCGAACTGTTCGAGCTGCTGCAGGGCGCGGCGCCGGTGATGCTGACCGGCGCGATGTACACGCTGCTGTTCGCGCTGGCCTCGATGGTCGGCGGCCTGGCGATCGGCTTCCCGGTCGCGATCATGCGCATGTCGCCCTGGGCCGCGATCCGCTGGCCGGCCAGCGTGTATGTCAGCGCGATGCGCGGCACGCCGCTGCTGGTGCAGCTGTTCGTCATTTACTACGGCCTGCCCAGCATCGGGATCGAGTTCACGCCGGTCACCGCCGGCGTGCTGGCGCTGTCGCTCAATGCCGGCGCCTACCTGTCCGAAAGCCTGCGCGGCGCGATCCAGAGCATCGGGCAGGGCCAGTGGCGCGCCAGCTACAGCCTTGGCCTCGGCTACTGGCAGTCGCTGGTGCACGTGGTGCTGCCGCAGGCCTTGCGGGTGGCGGCGCCGTCGATGAGCAATACCCTGATCAGCCTGATAAAGGACACCTCGCTGGTGTCGGTGATCACCATGACCGAGCTGATGCTTTCCACCAAGGAAGTCATCGCCTCGACCTTCCAGCCCTTGCCGCTGTACATCGCGGCGGCCTGCATCTACTGGGTGATGAGCCTTGGTTTCGAGCATCTCCAGCGCATTGCCGAGCGCCGACTGAACCGTGCGCACCGATAGTTGGGTACCCCGTTCCACTAAAAGTTAAGCGGCGACACGTGCTTCGCGTTTGGTGTAGCCTTTCCGTATACAAGACATAACAGCTTGAAAAGCCACGGCGCGGGTGCTGACGCGCCAGAGGTACGGGGCCACGAGTGGAGAGTGGAAAAACAGAATCGGCACGCACCGAGGCGGCCGAATCTCATAGCGAGCGCGACCACGGCGCCCGCGCGCTCCCCCACACTCCTTCGGATCACACGCCCCCCAGCTTCCCCGTCTTCACCCATCCCACGAACGGCCTCGCGATCGACTCCATGACCGGCGTGACGCTCGAGCGCCTGCGCCAGGAACACGAACAGTCCTGGTACAGCGAATTGCAGCTGCTGGCCCCGTCCGGCTATTTCCTGATCGGCTTCGACTCGACGATCCTGCGGGCAAATATTGCCGGCGCCGGCATGCTGGGAATCGACCGGACCAATCTCAATGGCGCGCGCCTGCGCGACTTCGTCAGTCCCCGCTTCAGCGAGGACTTCGAGCGCTTCCTCCAGTCGGCCATCAACGACCCGGCCGGCTGCACCTGCATGCTGCGGCTGCAGCCGGCGGGCGGCGGACCATCCTTCCACGTGACCCTGCGCGCCAGCGCAGATCCCGGCGGACAGGCCTGCCGCGTGGTGGCCGAATTCGCCACCGGCGCCCAGGAGAACCTGGCGCGCAGCGAAGAGCGTTTCCGCCGCATGGTGCACATGTCGAGCGAAGGCATGTGGGAGCTGGACGCCGACGGCCTTACCACCTTCGTCAACCCGCGCATGGCGCAGATGATGGGCTACCGGATCGAGGACATGATCGGGCGCGAACGGGGCGAGTTCATGGACGAGGAGGGGCGCGCAATGCTGCGCCGCCACCAGGCGCGCCGGCGCGAGGGCGAGGAGGGCGAGGACGAGTGCAAGTTCGTGCGCAAGGACGGCAGCGTGCTGTGGGTGACCATGGCGACTACGCCGATCTTCGACAAGGACGGCAACTTTGCCGGCTCGCTGGCGCTGGCGATCGACATCACGGAGCAGAAGAAATCGGCGCACCTGGCCTGGCGCCAGGCCAACTACGACGCGCTCACCGGCCTGCCGAACCGCCACATGTTCCTCGACCGGCTCGACAACGAGATGCGCAAGGTCGATCGCGGTGAAGGCTTCCTGGCGCTGCTGTTCATCGACCTCGACCACTTCAAGCAGGTCAACGACGAACTGGGGCACGCGATGGGCGACCTGCTGCTGGTCGAGGCGGCGCGCCGCATCGGGCACGCGGTGCGCACTTCGGACACGCTGTCGCGGCTGGGCGGCGACGAGTTCACCGCGATCCTGCCCGGCCTGCACCTGGTCTCGGCGGCGGACCGCATCGCCCAGGCCGTGATCGCCGAACTGGCGCAGCCGTTCGAGCTGCACGGGCACAGCGCCAGCATCAGCGCCAGCGTCGGCATCGCGCTGTACCCGGACGACGCCAGCAACACCGCGCGCCTGCTGGAGTGCGCGGACCAGGCCATGTACGCTTCCAAGAAGGCGGGACGCAACTGCTACAGCTACTTCACGCAGGACCTGCAGGACGCGGCGATGGCGAGGCTGGAGGTCGCGTCCAGCCTGCGCGAAGCGGTGCGCGAGCACCAGTTCGAGGTGCTGTACCAGCCGATCGTTTCACTCAGCACCGGCGAATTGTGCAAGGCCGAGGCGCTGCTGCGCTGGCGCCACCCGCGCCATGGTCTGCTGTCGCCGGCCGCCTTCATGGCCTACGCCGAGTCCAGCGGCATGATCCTCGAGATCGGCGACTGGGCCTTCCGCCAGGCCGCGCGCCAGGCGGCCGAGTGGCGCGGCCTGTTCGGCGACGGCTTCCAGGTCAGCGTCAACAAGTCGGCGGTCGAGTTCCGCCGCGCCTGGCAGCTGGACCAGGGCTGGATGGCCTACATCGGCGAACTCGGGCTGCCGCCGGGCAGCCTGCTCATCGAGATCAAGGAAAGCGTGCTGCTGGATGAAGCGACCAGCGTGCAGGACGGGCTGCGCGAATACCAGGTGGCCGGCGTGCAGGTGGCGCTGGACGACTTCGGCACCGGCTACTCGTCGATGGCGCACCTGAACGACGTGGTGCTCGACTACATCAAGATCGATCCCGACCTGGTGCGGCGCATCGAGGCCGAGCCGGCCGGGCTGGCGCTGTGCCAGGCGATCGTCGCCATGGCGCGAAAGCTGGGGCTGAAGGTGGTGGCGGAGGGCGTCGAGAACGGGCGCCAGCGTGACCTGCTGTTCGAGGCCGGCTGCGATTTCGCGCAGGGCTACATGTTCGCCGCGCCGATGCCGGCGCATGAAGTCGCCGCCTTCGGCGAGCGCCGCCGCCTGCACTAGGATTGCCTGGGGACTGTCCCCAACGGGGACTGTCCCCCGGTGTTTCTAAATGAACCGCTCGACCAAACACCAGGGGACAGTCCCCTTTGGGGACAGTCCCCAATCCCCCCAAAAAAATCCCCGCACTTGGCGGGGACTTTGACTTACATATTCGGGTAATTCGGCCCGCCGCCACCTTCCGGCGTCACCCACACGATGTTCTGCGTCGGATCCTTGATGTCGCAGGTTTTGCAATGCACGCAGTTCTGCGCATTGATCTGCAGCCGGTCCTTGCCTTCCTCGGTCTTCACGAACTCGTACACGCCGGCCGGGCAGTAGCGCTGCTCCGGCCCCGCATACTGCGCCAGGTTCACGCCCACCGGAATGCTGTCGTTCTTCAGTGTCAGGTGGATCGGCTGGTCTTCCGCGTGGTTGGTATTCGAGATGAACACCGAAGACAGGCGGTCGAAGGTCAGCACGCCATCCGGCTTCGGATACACGATCGGACGGAAATCCGCCGCCGGACGCAGGCACTCGTGGTCCGCCTTCGAGTGGCGCAGCGTCCACGGCGCCTTGCCGCGGAAGACGATCTGGTCGATGCCGGTCATGATCGTGCCCAGCACCAGGCCCTTGTTCAGCCACTGCTTGACGTTGCGCGCCACATGCAGCTCTTCCTTCAGCCACGACTGCTCGAACGCGGCCGGATATTCGGCCAGTTCGTCGTGCTGGCGGCCGGCGGCCAGCGCCTGCGCCACCGATTCGGCGGCCAGCATGCCGGTCTTGATCGCGGCGTGGCTGCCCTTGATGCGGCTCATGTTGAGGAAGCCGGCATCGCAGCCGATCAGCGCGCCGCCCGGGAACACCAGCTTCGGCAGCGACTGCAGGCCGCCCGCGGTGATCGCGCGCGCGCCGTAGGAAATGCGCTTGCCGCCTTCGAAGAAGCCGCGGATTTCCGGGTGCGTCTTGTAGCGCTGGAATTCCTCGTACGGCGACAGGTAAGGGTTCTCGTAATTCAGTCCGACCACGTAGCCGACCGCGACCTGGTTGTTCTCCAGGTGGTACAGGAAGGAGCCACCGTAGGTGTCGTTGGCCAGCGGCCAGCCGGTCGTGTGGATCACCAGGCCCGGCTTGTGCTTGGCCGGATCGATCTCCCACAGCTCCTTGATGCCGATGCCGTAGGACTGCGGGTCCTTGCCCTTGTCCAGCTCATATTGTGCGATCAGGCGCTTGCCTAGGTGGCCGCGCGAACCTTCCGCGAACAGCGTGTACTTGGCGTGCAGCTCCATCCCCAGCTGGAAGTCGGGGCCCGGCTCGCCGTCGCGCTTGACGCCCATGTTGCCGGTAGCGACACCCTTGACCGAGCCGTCTTCGTTGTACAGCACTTCCGCGGCCGGGAAGCCGGGGAAAATCTCGACGCCAAGGCTTTCGGCCTGCTGGCCCAGCCAGCGCACCACGTTCGCCAGCGAGACGATGTAGTTACCGTGGTTCTCGAAGCAGGCGGGCACCATGAACGACGGCGTCTTGATCGCCTTCTTCTCGGTCAGGAACAGCACACGGTCTTCGGTCACTTCGGTGTTGAGGGGGGCGCCGAGCTCCTTCCAGTTCGGGAGCAGTTCGGTCAGCGCGCGCGGATCCATGACCGCGCCGGACAGGATGTGGGCGCCGACCTCGGAGCCTTTTTCCAGCACGCAGACATTGATCTCCTGGCCTTTTTCGGCGGCCAGCTGTTTGAGGCGGATCGCCGCGGACAAGCCGGCAGGGCCGCCGCCGACGATCACCACGTCGTATTCCATCGCTTCGCGGGGGCCGAATTGTTCTACTAGTTTGTTTGGCTCGTTCATGGTAGGCAAGGGTGCATTGAATCAGGCACGAAGTGTGCGTGTTTTTGACGAGGATTGCAACTTTGTGCGCCCGATCGCCTTGTTTATTAGACTACGCAATCTAATGTGGCGATTTGTGTAAGATGATGCTTTCGATGGCATCACCGATCCAGGGAGTCAGATTGTGGGCATAGAAGTCAATTTCGAAGGGAAGATCGCGCTGGTCACCGGCGCGTCGAGCGGGCTGGGGGCGAGTTTCTCGCGTGCGCTGGCCGCGGCCGGCGCCGAAGTGGTGCTGGCGTCGCGCGACGTCGAGCGCCTCAAGGAGCTGCGCGCGGAGATCGAAGCAAACGGCGGTGCGGCGCATGTGGTCACGATGGACATTACCGACCTCGCCAGCATCAAGGCCGCGATTGCGCACGCCGAAACCGAAGCGGGTCCAATCGACATCCTGATCAACAATTCCGGCGTCTCTTCGACCCAGCGCCTGCTGGACGTCACCCCCGAAGACTATGCCTACGTGATGGACACTAACCTGCGCGGCGCCTTTTTCGTCGCCCAGCAGGCCGCCAAGCGGATGGTGGCGCGCGCCAAGGGCGACCCGCGCAAGACCCACCGCATCATCAACATCGCCTCGGTGGCGGGCATGCGCGTGATCCCGCAGATCGGCGTGTACTGCATGAGCAAGGCGGGCGTGGTGCAGATGACGCGCGCCATGGCGCTCGAGTGGGGCAAATACAATATCAACGTGAACGCGATCTGCCCGGGCTACATCGCGACCGACACCAACGAGGAATACTTCGGCTCCGAGCAGGGCCTGCAGCTGATCGAATCGCTGCCGCGCAAGCGGGTCGGCAAGCCGGAAGACCTGAACGGCCTGCTGCTGCTCCTGGCCTCGGAAGAATCGGGCTTCATCAACGGCGCCGTGATCGCCGCCGACGACGGGATGACCGCATGACCGAAAAGAAGCACGTCCACACCATGCGCATGCCGATCCGCTGGGGCGACATGGATGCGATGGGTCACGTCAACAACACCGTCTACTTCCGCTACATCGAAACTGCCCGCATCGAATGGCTCGAAGCGAACCGCTTCGCGCCTGAGGCGGAGGGCGAAGGCCCGGTCATCGTCAGCGCCTTCTGTAACTTCATGCGCCAGCTGAAATACCCGGGCGACATCGAGATCCGCACCTTCGTCGGCCCGCCGGGCCGTTCCAGCTTCGAAATGACGCACGAGATTCGCGCCGTCGGCCCCGATGGCCAGGCCGGCGAAGTGAATGCCGAAGGCGGCGCCAAGATCGTGTGGGTCAACATGAAGGCCGAGAAATCGGTCCCCCTGCCTGACCAGGTCCGCGCACTGCTCGCATAGGAAGGGGACTGTCCCCGCAGGGAACTGTCCCCAGATCTTTAGCCCGCAATACCTCGTCGCTTCGTAAAGATCAGGGGACGGTCCCCTTGCGGGGACGGTCCGCCGACGTTAGCCAGCGCCGCCAGGGAAAAGCTGGTTGACCAGTTCCGCCACCTTCGCGTCGGCGTCGATGAACTTGTTCATATTGCCCCCGCCGGAACGCGAGTCGTAAGTCGCTTTCCCCGCCGGTGCTCCTTTGTTGTATACCGTGATGTCGGCGTACGCCATGTACATCGCGAGGTCCCACTTCCAATTTGCCGTATAGGTCGAGGTGACCGGGCATTCGGCCATCGATGCGCCTGGTGCGAGCTGCCTCACCGTATAGCCCTTGGCGGACAAGGTGCGCTTGTACGCATCAAGGAAGCCCGGCTTCACCTTTGGATTCTCGACGATGCACACGGTCTTGCCCTCGAACTGGGCGACTGGCTGGACCGTTTGTTGGATCGCGCAGCCACTCAGGCCAGTCACGGCGACAGCGGCAAGGAGGAATTTAGCGTTCATGCGGCACCTTTCAGGATGTAGATGCCGGATGGTAACAGTAGGTTGCTATACCGGCAACCAGAAGTAAGCAAGGTGCAGGATTAGCGCACGCCCATCAGTTTGTGGACGAGTTCGGAGGAGGTGGAGGCATTGAACTTGCGCATCAGCTTGGCGCGATGCATCTCGACCGTGCGCGGCGACAGTCCAGTATCCTTCGCAATCAGCTTGCTGGTCTTGCCCTCGACGATGAAGGCGGCGATCTCGCGCTCGCGTGGCGTCAGCTCTTTCGACACAGGCCGCTTTTCGCTGACGTCCTCGAAGGTCCAGACGCCCGCCCCCAGCGGCTGCTTCGGGTCGAGCGCACGCCCGCTTACGTGGCACCAGAACAGCTCACCGTTGGCGCGCCGCATGATGCGCTCGTCCGAATACCGCCCCTTGGCATTCATGATCGGCACGATGCGGTCGCCCGTGCGCAGGAACTCGTCCATGGTCGGGTACAGCACCTGGAACGATTTGCCGGCCAGCGCGCCGCGCGGGTAGCCGAACATGTCTTCCAGCGTGTCGTTGGAGGACTGGATTACGCGGTCGACCGAGATGCACATCCCGACCGGGGCGAACCGGAAGATCGTTTCGAAGTCGATGGCTGGGTTTGCGGTCATCGTTTGCGCTAGCCTGGGTTGGACAAGTAGTTCTACGGTATTGTGCTTTGCGGATGCGTATTCTATGCTGGGAAACTACTCTGCTGTATAGATTAACGATAAAAGGGACGGGTATGAACAAAGTTTATCCTGATGCAGCGTCGGCGCTGGCCGGCATCGTCAAAGACAACCAGACCATCGCGGTCGGCGGCTTCGGCCTGTGCGGCATCCCCGAGGCGCTGATCCTCGCGCTGCGCGACTCCGGCGTGACCGGCCTGACCGCCATCTCGAACAACGCCGGCGTGGACGATTTCGGCCTCGGCCAGCTGCTCGCCACGCGCCAGATCAAAAAGATGATCTCGTCCTACGTCGGCGAAAATAAGGAGTTCGCGCGCCAGTACCTGGCCGGCGAACTGGAACTCGAATTCACCCCGCAGGGCACGCTCGCTGAAAAGCTGCGTGCAGGCGGCGCCGGCATCCCGGCCTTCTTCACCAAGACCGGCGTCGGCACCATCGTCGCCGACGGCAAGGAAGTGCGCGAGTTCGACGGCGAGCAGTACGTGATGGAGCGCAGCCTGGTGGCCGACGTGGCGCTGGTCAAGGCGCACGTGGCCGACAAGGCCGGCAACCTGGTGTTCCGCAAGACCGCCCGCAACTTCAACCCGAACGTCGCAATGGCCGGCAAGATCTGCGTGGTGGAAGTGGAAAAGCTGGTCGAGATCGGCGAGATCGATCCGGACGCCGTGCACCTGCCGAGCATCTACGTGCACCGCATCGTCGTCAACCCGAACCCGGAAAAGCGCATCGAACAGCGCACCGTGCGTCCTAACTAAGCGAAGAACCGGAGACACATCATGGCATGGACTCGTGACCAAATGGCCGCGCGCGCGGCGCAAGAACTGCAGGACGGTTTCTACGTCAACCTCGGCATCGGCTTGCCGACGCTGGTGGCGAACTACGTCCCGAAAGACATCGAAGTATTCCTTCAGTCCGAAAACGGCCTGCTCGGCATCGGCCCGTTCCCGACCGAATCGGAAGTCGATGCGGACCTGATCAACGCCGGCAAGCAGACCGTGACGGCGCTGCCGGGCGCAGCCTTCTTCAGCTCGGCCGACTCGTTCGGCATGATCCGCGGCGGCAAAATCAACCTGGCGATCCTGGGCGCGATGCAGGTATCGGAAAAGGGCGACCTGGCCAACTGGATGATTCCAGGGAAAATGGTCAAGGGCATGGGCGGCGCAATGGACCTGGTCGCCGGCGTCAAGCGCGTGGTGATCGTGATGGAACACGTCGCCACCGCCAAGGACGGCAGCACCTCGCACAAGATCCTCGAAAAGTGCGACCTGCCGCTGACCGGCGTGGGTGTGGTTGACCGCATCATCACCGACCTGTGCGTCATCGACATCACCGAACGCGGCCTGAAGCTGGTCGAGCTGGCGCCGGGCGTGGGGGTGGAAGAAGTACTGAAAGCCACTGGCGCGGAACTCGACGTCTCCGGCGTCTGACCGCATCCGTAGCGAGCAACAAAAGGGGCGCCAAGTGCGCCCTTTTTCTTGCCGTTTAACCGCTAACAGCCGCCAACCCGTCATTCCAGCGAAGGCGGGGGCGTCCATGGCCGCGCCGGTCGTGGCCAATGCATCGCTAGCCATGTTCGGCCACGTAGAACATCTGGTCTTCTAAGGCGTCGGCATGCATCGGCTAGCCGTGGCTGAACACGACAGGTTGTCCGCTCCCCCCAGTCCTTATAGTAGATCGTGGATCAAATCATTTCCAACCGCACTTTGTGGTCGGGCGGCGGGAATGCGCGGTCCAGTGCGGCAAGCTCGTCTGTCGTCAGATGAATGTCCAGCGCAATCCGGTTTTGCTTGACATGCCCTGGTGTGCTGGCCTTCGGGACCGCGATCAGGCGTTCCTTGCGCAGCACCCAGGCCAGGGCGATCTGTGCCGGGGTGGCGGAATGGTCATCGGCAATGCGCCGAATGTCAGGGTCCCCTAACAGGCGGCCTTGCTCCAGCGGCGAATACGCCATGATCGGGATGTTGCGCTGCTCGCACCATGGCATCAGGTCGTATTCGATGCCTCGCCGCATCAGGTTGTAGAGCACCTGGTCGGTTGCAGCTGCCGCCCCGGCGGGTAGGCCGGCAACTTCCTCCATGTCATCCACGTCGAAATTACTCACACCCCAGTACCGGATTTTTCCGGCCCGAAGCAGGTCGTCGAAACCCGCCAGCGTCTCCACCAGCGGTACCGCGCCTCGCCAGTGCAACAAGTACAGGTCGATGCGGTCGGTCCCGAGGCGGCGCAGGCTGTTCTCGCAGGCTGCGACTGTTCGTTTCCGCGTCGCATTCTGTGGAAGCACCTTGTCGACGATAATGGTCTGTTCCCTGCGTCCTTCGATCGCCTTGCCTATCAATTCCTCCGCCGCGCCGTCGCCATACATTTCTGCCGTGTCGATCAGTGTCATGCCGATGTCGATGCCGAACCGCAGCGCGTCGATTTCGTTCTGGCGGTTTTCGGGATGTTCGCCGAAACCCCAGGTCCCCTGCCCGAGCACAGGCACTTCCTCGCCCGAGGGAAATTTGGTTTTGCGCATAATTGCTCCTGTGGCCTGGGCCAGCATCGATTGAAGGAGTCATGTTATAGCGCTGTCGCGCGGATGGTCGCTCGCTTCTCCATCCGCACGTAAAAAGGGACGCTATCGACGTCCCTTTTTGTTTGTTGCCCCGGCCTGCGCTACGTTCAGAGCTTCCAGGTATAGCTGGTCTCCATCCATTCGGACAGGCCATGTTTCGCCGGTTCGAACCAGCAGCCGCCGATGGTGGAGATCGAGGCTTCGTCCAGTTGCGCCGAACCGCTGCTGACCGCGATCGACACGTTGCTAACAAATCCGTCCGGCTCGACCATGAAGCGCACCTTAGTCACGCCCTGTTCGCCGCGCTTCATTGCTCCATGCGGGTATTCGGGCTGGGGACAGGGCCGCGATTTCGCCGCGAGCTTCTCGGCGTCGGTGACGGGCGCCTTGGCGCGCACGATCGGGGTGTCATATTGGGCCAGCGGGAACACCATCTGCCGCGGCGAACTGGCCGGCTTTGAGGGCAGCTTCTCGGTCGCTGCCGGAATGGGCTGCTTCGACGCCGGCATCCGGTCGGCCATCGCGAGGGGGAGGGCAAGGCAAAGTACCACGGTGGCAAGGATGCGTTTTTTATTCATTCTGCTCCCGGGCTATGTCGACGATCCCGGCTCATGGAGGCAGGATGCATATGTGCCGATCATACTGAAGTTACAAGAAAATGATACTTTGAGGCATCATTGTTCTACTTCAGGGCGTCAAGCATCCGCAGCACTGCGGTTTCGTCGGGCGGATCGTCGAACAGCTCCTGGAAGCTCATGCCCTTCTGCCTGACAAGGTGATCGAGCTCGAGATGGAAGCGGCGGTAGCGCCGCGGCGGCCAGTCGAGTGCGCCCACCTTGTAGAGTTTGAGGTTCTCGGCCGCGTCGAACTGGCCGCCTTTGCCCACGTAATCGGCAAAGCCCTCGGTCAGCCACTCGGGGTTGGTCAGATAATAGAAGCGCCCAAACGTGCGGGCGGAGAGGATGTGCGCCGCTTCGTGCGCGATGAAGTAGGACAGCGGGCGCAGTTCCGGATCGAGCAGGCGCTTCCCTTCCGGCATTCGCACCGCATTGTTCGGGATATCCGCGGCGCGTATGTAGATGTTCTGGGTCAGCATGCCATCGGCCGCGCCGCCGATCCCGCTGTCGAAGTGCATGCCATACAGCCAGAGGCGCCACGGTGCATTGCAGATGAAGACCCGGATCGTCCAGTCAGGCTTGTACAGGTCCGTCGTGTTCAGTCGCCGCGTCGAGTCGTCGAGTACCTCGGCGATGCTGGCGGGGATCGGTTCGTCCGACCATACCTCGTAGTTCTGGTAGCGCAGGTGGTGCTTGAACATCGGCTCCGGGAAGCACAGGATCGCGGTGTATAACGCGAATAGTGCCAGCGTCGCCAGCGCGAATCGTCCCAGGATTTTTTTCATGTTCGAATTTGAGAGAAGGCAGGGGACAGTCCCGTAGGGACAGTCCCCCAAACGCCCCTGGGGGCGCCCGCTACAGTTTTATTTCAGCGTCCACACGTACTGCACATGTGCGGGCATGGCTTCCGGCTTGCCGTTGCGGGTGCCCGGCTTGAACGTGCACTTGTTCAGGGCGGTCAGCGCCGCTTCGTCCAGCAGGCGGTCGCCGCTGCTGCGCTGGATCTTGCCGTCAGCGATCGCGCCGTCGGCAGTCACGTTGAACATCATCGTCACCGTGCCTTCGGCTTTGCGCGCCAGCGATTCGGCCGGATAGTGCGGCTTGGTGCAGGACGCGAAGTTCATCGCTGGCGGTTTCACCGATGCGTCGGCAGTCGGGTCGGCGTAAGCGGGCTGCGTGAACTGCAGCGCGCAGGTGCCCAGCACCAGGCAAAGGACCGGAAGCGCGGCCTTCCAGCCGGATACTTGTTGTTCGGGTTTGATCAAGCGTTTGATGCGTGACATGAGGTCTCCTCCATTGGCCGCCTGCGCGAGGCGGTAGTGCGAGAACTGGATTTTCTCCAGCTCGGAAAGTGCAAGGGCGAGGCGCCGCGGTTCGCCTAACTGACTTGCTGCGAAATCGTCTGCGATCTTTTCGCGCTCGTCGCGCACCTGCTTCGAGATCCACCACACGGCAGGGTGGTAGAACAGCAGGGTTTCGATCACGTTCTGGCCAAGGTTGACCAGGTAGTCCATTCGTTTGATGTGCGCCATTTCATGCGCGAGCAGGGCTTCCAGCAGCTCGGGCGGCATGCCGGTTACCAGCGACGCCGGCACCAGCACCACCGGGCGCAGCCAGCCTGCGGTGATCGGGCTGGCGAGATCCTCGACCACCCGCACGCAGACCGCGCGCGTCACGCCGAAGCGGTCCGCCAGCTGCTGGAGGCGCAGCTGGAGCGCGGCGTCGACGCGCCCGCGCTTGGCGCCGGCCCGTCCGATCCACAGCAGGCCAAGCGACATGCGCAGTCCGAGCGCCAGCGCGCATGCAGCCCAGCACACCACGATGGTGCCGAGATGGCGTTCGATAGCGCCCATGTTTACCGGAGCCACGCTCCCGGCGGCGATAAGCGCTCCGGCCTGGAGCAGGCTGCCGCCGGCGTCTGGCGCTGCCAGGCGTTCGGCCAGGGTCCATGCCGGCCAGGCAAAGCACGCGAGCAGGGCGCCGCATGCGACCAGGTAGCGCTGCCCGGGCGTCGCGCCGCGCATCAGCGCAAGCAGCGAGGCGGCAGCCAGGCCCACCAGCGCCCCCTGCCAGACGAAGTCGAGCAGGGTCCAACCGATTGCGGCGATGGTGGGGTTCATTCCTTGTCCTCTTTGAGCAGGGCTTCGATTTCTTCGCGTTCCTTCTTCGAGATGCCGGTTTTGAGCGCGGCCAGCACCAAGGCTTTGGCCGAGCCGGCAAAGGCGCGGTTCATCAGGTCCTTGAGCAGGTTGGTCTGCAGCGAATCGCGTTCATAGACTGCCGCATAGACGTGCGAGCGGTGGCTCTCGTCGCGACTGAGCAGTCCTTTGCCGTGCATGATCTGCATCAGGCGCAGCACGGTGGAATAGGTGAGGTCGGGGCGGTCCTGCTGCATGCGCTCGTGGACCTGGCGCGCGGTGGACGGGCCCATCGGCCACAGTGCCTGGAGCAGGTCGAGTTCCGCGGGGGTGGGTTTTTGTACGCTCATTGAGCCTCCTTTTGAACCCAGCATATCGGCTCTAGACATTGATGTCTATGTTTACTTTTGGTCGTGTCTCAAAATAGACACGGATGTCTAGGTTGCGGTGAATCGAGATCCCGGCTTCAAGGGACGGTCAGCCGGGCGCCGGGACGGGGACGACATCTGGGATGCAAGTGTGGGGTGCCACGCCCCGGTGCGCGACCGTCCGTTCAGGGTGGAGCGGGACGATCGGGGGCGGGGATGGGTCCCATCCCCGGTACGACTTCCGGCAGGTCGCCGGGGTGCGGGAACATCTCCGTGTCTTCTTCGAGGTGGCTTGGATGCGTGAGTTCCCGCTGCAGGCGCGGCATGTCGAGCTCGTGCTCCCACTTCGACACCACCACGGTGGCGACGCCGTTGCCGATAAAGTTAGTCAGCGCGCGCGCCTCGCTCATGAAGCGGTCGACACCCAGGATCAGCGCCATGCCGGCGACCGGGATGTCCGGCACCACCGCCAGCGTTGCGGCCAGCGTCACGAAGCCGGCGCCGGTGATGCCCGACGCGCCTTTGGAGGTCAGCATCGCGACGCCGAGGATGGTCAGCTGCTGCATCAGCGTCAGTTCGGTGTTGGTCGCCTGCGCCACGAACAGGGCCGCCATGGTCATGTAGATGTTGGTGCCGTCCAGGTTGAAGGAATACCCGGTCGGCACCACCAGGCCGACCACGGTGTCCGAGCAGCCCATCTTTTCGAGCTTGCGGATCAGGGCGGGCAGTGCGCTCTCGGAGGAACTGGTGCCCAGCACGATCAGCAGTTCCTCCTTGATGTAATTGATGAAGCGAAGGATGGAAAATCCGGTCAGCTTCGCGATCGTGCCGAGCACGATGAATACGAACAGGAACGCCGTCAGGTAGAAGGTGCCGACCAGTTTGGCGAGCGGCAGCAGCGAGGCGATTCCATATTTGCCGATGGTGAAAGCCATCGCGCCGAAAGCGCCGAGCGGCGCCAGCTTCATGATGATCCCCACCATGCCGAAGATGACGTGCGACAGCGAATGGACGCCGTCCGTGATCTTGCGGCCGCGATCGCCCAGCAGGGCCAGCGCGAAACCGAACAGGATTGCGATCAGGAGCACTTGCAGGATGTCGCCTTTGGCGAAGGCATCGACGAAGGTGGTCGGGATGATATTCAGCAGGAAGTCCACCGTGCTCTGGCCTTTGGCCCTGGTGGTGTATTCCGCAATCGCCTTGGTGTCGAGCGTGGCCGGATCGACGTTGAAGCCGGCCCCGGGCTGGATCACGTTGCCGACGATTAGGCCGATGATCAGTGCGATGGTCGACACGACTTCAAAATAGATCAGCGCCTTGCCGCCGACGCGGCCGATTTTCTTCATGTCCTGCATGCCGGCGATGCCGGATGCGACGGTGAGGAAGATGACCGGTGCGATGATCATCTTGATGAGCTTGATGAAGCCGTCGCCGAGCGGTTTCATCGCCTCGCCCAGCGAGGGATAGAAGACCCCGAGCATCACGCCAAGGAAGATGGCAAACAGCACCTGGATGTACAGGATGCGATAGAAGGGTTTTCTTTTAGCCATGGCGATGCCCCCCGGTAGCCGTGACCTACTTTCCCACCATCGGACCAAGTGCGGCGCACGAAACCGTGGTGCAACGCCATCAGGCAATGGCTGGGTTGCGCGCGCTCCTAGCGCCGGTGGACGACTCCGCCCTTCATCACGAAGCCCACCTGGCGTAGCGCGGCGATGTCGCGGGTCGGGTCGCCATCGACGGCGACCACGTCGGCGTGCAAACCTTGTTGCAGGCTCCCGATGTTTTGCGACTGGTCGAGGATCGCTGCCGCCACCGAGGTGGCGCTGCGCAGGGCCTCGGTCGGCGTCATGCCGAGGCGGACCATCCATTCCAGCTCGCGCGCGCTCGTGCCGTGCGCGAACACACCCACATCGCTGCCATTGCCGATCACCACGCCGTGCTTGCGCGCCAGCGCGAACGCACGTGCGGCCTGTGTCATCCCGGGCGTCGGCGTCGTGCCCCGCACGTGCTTCTGGAAGTATTCGCCGATGGCTTCGGGCGCGGTCAGCGTCGGCAGGAACGCGACTTTGCGTTCGGCCATCAGCCTGAAGGTCGCATCCGACCCGCCATAGCCATGTTCGATGGTATCGACGCCGGCCAGCGTGGCCATGCGCATCGCATCGTCGGTGCTGGCGTGCGCGGCAACCTTGCGTCCCGACTGGTGCGCGGTCGCGACCATCGCTTTCATCTCATCGAGCGTGAAGGTCGGGCGCGCCGATCCGTCAGGGCCGATGCGGTAGTCGGCGTAGAACTTGATCCAGTCGGCGCCGTGGCCGGCCTGCTCGCGCACTGCACGCACCACTTCGTCGATGCCGCTCGCTTCCTGCGCCCCGATGGGGACGTGCAGGTCGTAGCGGTAGCTCTTGCGCGATGGCCCGTAGCTGCCGGTGGCGACAATCGCTCGCGTGGCGATGAACAGGCGCGGCCCGGGGATCACGCCCTCATCGATCGCCCGCTTGATCGCGACGTCGGCGTAGCCAGCGCCTTCGGTGCCGAGGTCGCGCAGGGTGGTGAATCCGGATTGCAGGGTCGCCGCCGCGTGCCGGGCGGCCAGCAGCGTGCGGTATTCGACCGGCTCCTTGATGACCTGGTCGTCCCACGAGGTTTCGTTATACGGGTGCAGCAGCACATGCGAGTGCAGGTCGATCAGGCCCGGGATCAGGGTCTTGCCGGGCAGGCGGATGCGCTCCGCGCTGGCAGGGACGGCGATGCCGGCAGCCGGGCCGACCGCTGAAATTCTTCCGTTCTCGACCAGGACGCCCCAGCCCTGGTGCGGCGCGCCTTCGCCGGTCCAGACCCGGTCGGCCTCGATGAAGACCGCAGCCGGTGGAGGCGCCGCCGCTGCCGCCGTCGCCGTCGCCGCAAATACACCGCAAAGAGCCAGCTTCCTGAGGATCGCCATCGCCACCGCCTTGAAATTGTCGAGGTCCCGATGATATCTGATGGCGGAGCAATATTGACATCATGCATAATGGCGCTCGCCACTTTTTCTTTGTAAGGGAAACGCATGAAACTCAAACTTTTCGCGGGCGTCGCCATGCTGGTCGCAGGCAGCGCGTTTGCGGCATCGGTGCAGGACGTCGCCGACCGCTATATGAAGCTGGTGCTCGCCGTGGGCGTCCACGATGCGTCCTATGTCGACGCGTATTACGGTCCGGCCGAGCTGCAGAAGCAGGCGGCCGACGAGAAGAAGAGCCTGGCCACCATCCGCGCCGAGGTCCAGTCCGCCCTGGCCGACCTCGAAGGCCAGAAGGCCGCCAGCGAAGACGAGGCGCTGCGCATCGTTTTCCTGCGCAAGCAGCTGGGCTCCATGCTGACCCGCATCGACATGATGAGCGGCCAGACCTTCAGCTTCGACGAAGAGACTGCGCGCCTGTACGACGCCGTCTCGCCGCACCACGACCGCGCGTATTACGAGAAGATCGTGGCGCAGATCGACAAGCTGCTGCCGGGTAAAGGCTCGGTGCCGGAGCGCCTGGCCGCGTTCCGCAGCAAATTCGTGATCCCGAAAGATAAGCTCAAACCGGTGTTCGACGCGGCGATCAAAGCCTGCCGCGACCGCAGCGCGAAGTTTGTCGAAATGCCGGCCGGAGAAAGCTTCGTGCTGGAGTTCGTCACCGACAAGCCGTGGAGCGGCTACAACTGGTACAAGGGCAATGCGCACAGCCTTATCCAGATCAATACCGAGTTCCCGATCTATATCGACCGTGCGGTGGACCTGGGCTGCCATGAAGGTTATCCGGGCCACCACGCGTATAACGCGCTGCTCGAAAAGAATTTGGTGAAGGGGAAGGGCTGGACCGAATTCAGCGTCTATCCGCTGTATTCGCCGATGTCGTTGATCGCCGAAGGCAGCGCCAACTACGGCATCGAGATGGCGTTCACCGATGCGGAACGCCTGGCGTTCGAGCAGAAGGTGCTGTATCCGATCGCGGGGCTGGATCCGAAGCTGGCGAAAAAGTATGGCGAGATCCTGAAGCTGACTTCGAAGCTGAGCTACGCCGATAACGACGCGGCCAAGAACTACCTCGAAGGCAAGTGGACCAAGGAACAGACCACGGAGTGGCTGGTGAACGTGCAGCTGTATCCGCCGGAGAAGGCGGGCCAGCGCATCAAGTTCTACGACGGGCTGCGCGGCTACGTCATCAACTACAACCTGGGCAAGGACCTGGTGAAGGAGTACGTGATGCGCCACGTGACCTCGAAGGATCCGGTGGTGGCGCGCAAGCAGAAGTGGGATGCGTTCCGCAAGCTGCTGTCGTCGCCACGCCTGGCCAGCAGCATCCGCTGATGGAAAGGGGGACTGTCCCCCGAAGGGGACCGTCCCCAGCTCTTAGCCGGCAGTACCGGTAACCTGGTTAAAGAGCCGGGGACGGTCCCCTTCGGGGACGGTCCCCTTCGATGCTACTTGCGCCGGAACGCGGCCTCGTAGCGTTCGATCCACTGCGCCGGCGTGATCTTCGCCGCCAGTTCCCCGACCAGCCCCAGCGGGATCTGGTCCGGCTTCTTGAACCGCACGCAGCTCTTCCCCATATCCAGCTTGGTCTTGCTGACCTTCGCATACTCGGTGCTGAACCACTGGTGCAGCTCCGGGTCCGCGTATATCCCCATGTGGTACAAGCAGATCGCGTTCTTGCAGTTGGCCAGGCTCAGGAAGGGCAGCGGGTCGGCGGGATTGCAGTGGTAGCCGGCAGGGTAGGCCGCATGCGGGACCACGTAGTGCAGCATGCCTTTCGCGACGGTCTCCTGGAAGCCCTTGGGCAGGCGCTTGCGCACGGCCTCGCGCAGCGCGGCCATGGGTTCGCGGCGGTCGTCGGGCAGGTTGGCGAGGAATTCGGCGACGGCGAGATCGGCTTGCGGCATTTGTTGGCCTTTGAAGTTGGGGACATTCCCGGGTGTTTGGGAACTACCTGAACGCTCGAACACCAGGGGACGGTCCCCTGCGGGGACAGTCCCCAACCGCTTTACTGCGCGACCCAGGCGCCGTCCATGTTCCAGGCGACGCCGCGCACCTGGTTGGCGGCGGGGCTGCAGAAGAACACCGCCAGCGCGCCCAGGTCCTCCGGCGTGACGAACTCGCCGGACGGCTGCTTTTCCGCCAGCAGCGCCTTCTTCGCCGCTTCGATCGAGAGCCCGTCGCGCGCGGCGCGGTCGTCCACCTGCTTTTGCACCAGCGGGGTCAGCACCCAGCCGGGGCAGATCGCGTTGCACGTGATCCCGGTCTGCGCCGTTTCCAGCGCGGTGACCTTGGTGAAGCCGATCAGGCCATGCTTGGACGCGACATAGGCCGACTTGCCGGCCGAGCCGACCAGTCCGTGCACCGACGCCAGGTTGATCACCCGGCCCCAGTTCTTCGCCTTCATGCCCGGCAGCGCCAGGCGCGTGGTGTGGAAGGCCGAGGTCAGGTTGATCGCGATGATCGCGTCCCAGCGCTCGGTCGGGAATTCGTCGACGTTGGCCACGTACTGGATGCCGGCGTTGTTGACCAGGATGTCGATGCCGCCGAACTGGGCGGCCGCGTAGCGCATCATCTCTTCGATCTGCTCCGGCTTCGACATGTCGGCCCCGTGGTAGGCGGTGCGGACGCCGAATTCCTTGGCCACGCCGGTATGCAGCGCCTCGATCTGGATGGGATCGCCGAAGCCGTTGAACACCACGTTGGCTCCCTGCGCCGCGAGCGAACGCGCGATGCCCAGGCCGATGCCCGAGGTGGAGCCCGTCACGAGGGCCGTTTTACCGCTTAACATGGTCGAGTTCATGGAAAATCCCTGTCTTGAAAGAGTATTGTTTTAACCGGTCTGCGCCCGCGCGGCACACTTCGGTAGAATTCTAAGCGCAACGAACGGTAAAATGTCATTTGAGCCAGAAGATTTGAACCAATAACAGGCGCCGACCGGCGATGCATCAAGGATTGAACCCATGACCGAACCAAGACTGAAGTCCGTGCAGTGCATTTCGCCTGCTGGTCTGCATCGCGTCGCATACAAGGAATGGGGCGATCCGGCCAACCGCAATGTGCTGATCTGCTCGCACGGCGTGACGCGCGTCTCGGACGACTTCGACAGGCTCGCGAAGGCCCTGTGTGACCACTACCGGGTGGTGTGTCCGGACACGGTCGGCCGCGGCCGCTCGGGGCGCCTGGCCAATCCGCACTTCTACCGCATTCCGCAATATGTCAGCGACATGGTGACGCTGATCGCCCGCGTCACCCAGGACGAGGACCAGGTGGACTGGTTCGGCACCTCGATGGGCGGCCTGATCGGCATGGGACTGGCGTCCTTGCCCGGCAACCCGGTGCGCAAGCTGGTGCTCAACGATATCGGCCCGACCATGGACGCGACCGCGCTGGCCCGGATCGGCGACTACATCGGGCAGGACCTGCGCTTCCCGACCTACGATGAAGCCAAGTGCTTCGTGCGCGACGTGTCGGTCTCGTTCGGCGAGCATTCCGACGACGAGTGGGACAAGCTGGCCGGCGACGTGCTGCGCCAGGATGAGCAGGGCCATTGGGTTCGCCATTACGACATGGGCCTGGCCGGGCCAATCCGCGAAGCGACGCCCGAGTCCTGCGCCTCCGACGAAGCGATGCTGTGGGCCGCCTATGACGCCATCACCGCGCCGACGCTGCTGGTACGGGGCGAAAAATCGGACCTGCTCTCGCGCGAAACCGCGCTGGCGATGACGCAGCGCGGACCGAAAGCAAAATTAGTGGAAATCCCGAACGTCGGCCATGCGCCGACCTTCCTGCACGAAGACCAGATCGCGATCGCGCGACAATTTTTGGTGGGCTGATGCCCGCAACGAAAGCAAATATGGAAATCAAACGACTGCACGTAGGCCGCCGCCTCTCCGAAGTGGCCATCCACAACGAAACCGTCTACCTCGCCGGCCAGATCGCCGAAGATACTTCGCAGGACATCACCGGCCAGACGCTCGAGGTGCTGGGCCACGTGGACCGCCTGCTGACGGAAGCGGGCAGCGACAAGACCTGCATCCTCTCGTGCCAGATCTATATCAAGGACATGGCTGACTTCCCGAAGATGAATGAGGTGTGGGACGAATGGGTAGCCCAGGGCCACACCCCGCCGCGCGCGACCGTCGAAGCGAAGCTCGCCAATCCCGAAGTGCTGGTGGAGATCGTCATCACCGCGGCGCTGCGCTAAGAAAATGGTCTCGATTGCGGCGCTGGGAAGCGCCAGGACGCAGCTCGTGCATGGCCTGAACCCGGCCGACGCCGCGCGTGTGACGCAGGCGCTCGACTACGTGGGCGAAGCTTACGGCGGCAAGGCGGCAGCGTCGGGCCAGGATGCGTTCGAGTTTTCGCTCGGCGTGGCCAGCACGCTCGCGCTGCTGGACGTGGACGCCGATGCCCGCATCGCCGGCCTGGTGTTCGAGCTAACTGTCATCGACCCGAAAGCGGTCGCCAATCTCGAGGGCCGCTTCGGCAAGGAAGTGCTCGACCTCGTGTCGGGCATGCGCCAGCTGATCCGCCTGCGCGACATGACCGTCGGCCTGGAACGCAAGGACGACAAGGCCGGTTCGCAGCTCGAATCGCTGCGCAAAATGCTGCTGGCGATGGCCAGCGACATGCGCGTGGTGTTGATGCGGCTCGCGTCCTGCGTGACCACGCTGCGCTACTTCGCCGAGCAGAAGGTCTTCAACGAGCTGACCCACGCCTATGGCAAGGAGACGCTCGACCTGTATGCGCCGCTCGCCAACCGGCTCGGTATCTGGCAACTCAAGTGGGAGCTGGAGGACCTCGCGTTCCGCTTCATCGAGCCGGACACTTACAAGCAGATCGCGAAGATGCTGGAGGAGAAGCGCGCCCAGCGCGAAAGCTTCGTCTCCTCGTCGATCCACAAGCTCGAAACGGCGCTGGCGGAATCTGGCATCCACGCTTCCGTGTTCGGCCGGCCCAAGCACATCTACTCGATCTGGAAGAAGATGCGCGGCAAGGAGCTGGACTTCTCGTCGCTGTACGACGTGCGCGCATTCCGCGTCATCGTCGACGACGTCAAGACCTGCTACACGGTGCTGGGCGTGGTACACAACATCTGGACCCCGATCCCGAAAGAGTTCGACGACTACATCTCGCGGCCGAAGCCGAACGGCTACCAGTCGCTGCACACGGTGGTCACCGCCGACGACGGCCGCCCGCTGGAAGTGCAGATCCGCACGCAGGAAATGCACCACTTCGCGGAGTACGGCGTGGCGGCGCACTGGCGCTACAAGGAATCGGGCGGCTCGGACTTCAAGGGCCAGAAGTACGACGAGAAGATCGCCTGGCTGCGCCAGCTGCTGGCGTGGAAATCGGACGTCGCCGAACACGTGGTGGAAGAAGAAGGCAAGCAGCAGCGCGAGTGGGTGGAAAAGCTCAAGTCGGCCACGCTGGATGACCGCATCTACGTGCTGACGCCGCAGGCGCGCGTGGTCGAGCTGCCGGCCGGCGCCACGCCGATCGACTTTGCCTACCACCTGCACAGCGAGGTCGGACACCGCTGCCGCGGCGCGCGCGTCGACGGCGTCATGGTGCCGCTCAACACCCCGCTGAAGAACGGGCAGACCTGCGAGATCATCACCGCCAAGGGCGCTCCCGGCACGGCCGGTCCGTCGCGCGACTGGCTCAGTCCCGGCTATACGGTCAGCGGGCGCACGCGCTCTAAGGTGCGCGCGTGGTTCAACGCGATCGACCTGCAGGAGACGCTGGCGCACGGCCGCGCGCTGGTCGAGAAGTCGCTGCAGCGCGAGGGCAAGACCTCGGTCAACCTGGAGGCGCTGGCGCACAAGCTGGGCTTCGCCAGCATGGACGAACTGTTCATCGCGGTCGGCAAGGACGAGTTCTCGCTGCGCCAGGTCGAGCATGCGCTGCACGACACCGGCGAGGCGGCTCCTGTCGCCGACGCCGCCGTCGTCAACAAGAGCCGCGCGTCGAGCGTGGAGCAGGGCGCCAAGTCGGGCGTGCTGATCGTCGGCACGGAAGGGCTGATGACGGCGCTGGCGCGCTGCTGCAAGCCGGCGCCGCCGGACCCGATCATTGGCTTCGTCACGCGCGGCAAGGGCGTCTCGATCCACCGCGCCAACTGCAAGAACTTCGCCGAGATGCGCAACAAGGCGCCGGAGCGGGTGATCATCGCGGACTGGGGGCTGACCAAGTCCGATACCGTGTACCCGGTCGACATCTTCATCCTGGCGAACGACCGCCAGGGGCTGCTGCGGGATATTTCCGAAGTGCTGTCGCGCGACAAGATCAACGTGATCGGCGTCAACACGCAAAGCGCCAAGGGCGTGGCGCGGATGGTGTTCACCGCCGAAATCGGCTCGACCGGGATGCTGCAGAAGGCGCTCGCGGCGATCAGCGAAGTCTCCGGCGTCCAGGAAGCCCGTCGCCAGTAGCTCCCTCCGTCATCCCCGCGAACGCGGGGACCCATGCTGAGGTCGCCTGCCGAAAGCAGCGCCTCAGTTGCTGATTCCCTATGGGTCCCCGCGTTCGCGGGGATGACGAGTTAGCGAGCCTCCCTTCTCAATCATGCCGCACGGATTCGCCGGACGCAGGTATGATTCCAAAAATGCATCCATCCTCTTTCCTGACAGCAAAACCCAGCCAATGGGGAAAGGTAGCGCGCCGCATCGTGGCCGGCTGGTGGTACACGCTCCACCTGGGCGCGATCGCGATGGTGATGGCGATGTCGCCGTCCACGTACACGCGCCAGAACCGCGTCCTGACCTCCCGCTACATGTATGCCTACACCTGGCAGGTGCTGCCATGGTTCACGGTGCTGGCCGCGCTGGTCAGCCTGGTCGTGATCCGGATCGTGGTGGTGACGGCCGCCAGCTACGGCCTGTCGAACGTCGCGCTGGAAATGGTGGTGCGCGTGCTGGTGCTCGAAATCATTCCGCTGACCGCCGCGCTGTTCGTCGCGCTGCGCGCCGGCCTGGCCTTTAACGCCGCCGATGCGCTGGCCGCCGCGGCGGTGGCGCCGGGCGACTCCGCAGCCGCCCAGAATCGCCTGCGCCGCGACCTGGTGCCGCAGGTGGTGGCCAACACCTTTTCTGTCCTGAGCCTGGCGATGGTCAGCAGCGTGGTGGTGCTGGTCCTCGCATACCTGGTGGTGTACGGCTTTTCGCCGTGGGGGCTGGGCTTTTACACGCGAACCGTGGGCCGGGTCTTCGATCCTGCGGTC
>DASTVB010000091.1:0-13662 GCA_035759315.1 Telluria sp.
GTGATCCACCGCCTGCGCGACCAGGGCAACACGCTGGTGATCATCGAGCACAACCTCGACGTGGTGAAAACCGCCGACTGGATCGTGGACCTTGGCCCTGAAGGCGGCGCGGGCGGCGGACGTATCGTCGCCACCGGCACCCCGGAAGAAGTCGCGGCCAATCCCGAAAGCGTCACCGGCAAGTACCTCGTCCCCCTGCTGAAGTAAGCTTCAGGCAGCAGCAAAAAAGGCGCGTCCCAGATGCGCCTTTTTTTCGCCCGCAATCGTCATCCCCGCGAACGCGGGGACCCATACATAAGTCGACGAAGGGGGCGGCCGCGCCGCCGATTTTTGGCCACCACCAGCGCCACACGCAATCGCTGCAGAACGTCAGCATGGGTCCCCGCGTTCGCGGGGATGACGGTGGTGCGCGGGATGACGTGGTGCGCGGGGATTCGGTGGTACGCGGCGACGTTCATGCTAAATTGTCGCCCAGCAGTTCACCTCACATCCGGAGCCCCCCATGCACAAGCTGTCCGCACTCGCCCTCGCCGTCCTCATGTCCAACGCCGGCGCCGCCGTCACCACGGTCGACTGCGGCCGCCTGCTCGACGTCAAGGCGGGCAAGTGGCGCGAGCGCGTCAGCATCGAAATCGAGAATGGCCTGATCAAGTCGATCGGCCCGATGACGCCGGGCGCCGGACACGTCGACCTTTCCGCCCACTCCTGCATGCCCGGCTTCATCGACTCGCACGTGCACATGGTGTCGGAAACCGAAAAACAGGCCGACGCCATGCGCCACGCTCTGACGTGGAACCCGGCCGACATCGCATTGCGGTCCGTGCGCAACGCCGAGCGCACGCTGATGGCAGGCTTCACGTCCGTGCGCGACCTCGGCGGCGGCGGATTGAATGTCTCGCTGCGCAACGCGATCGCGGAAGGCTACGTCGTCGGCCCGCGCATGTTCACCGCCGGGACGACCATCGCCACCACCGGCGGCCATGGCGACCGCACCAATTCGCTGAACCAGAAGTTTGCGCGCGCCGACGGCGGCCTGCCCGGGCCGATGGAAGGCGTCATCAACAGCCCGGAAGAAGCCCGCGCCGCCGTGCGCGCCCGCTTCAAGGAAGGTGCGGACCTGATCAAGATCACTGCCACCGGCGGCGTCATGAGCCAGAACAATAACGGCCAGAACGCACAGTTCACGGAAGAAGAAATGCGGGCCATCGTGAGTACCGCGAAGGACTACGGTTTCCGCGTCGCGGCGCATGCGCATGGCGCCGAGGGCATCAAGCGCGCGCTGCGCGCCGGCGTCGATTCGATCGAACACGGCACGCTGATGGACGACGAAGGCATCGCTCTGATCAAGAAGACCGGGGCGTGGCTGGTGCCCACCATCACTGCGGGCCGCTACGTGGCCGAGATGGCGAAGGTCTCGGACCAGTACTCGCCGATGGTGCGCGAGAAGGCGCTGGCGATCGGTTCGATCAGCCAGGCCGCATTCGGACGTGCCTACAAGGCGGGCGTGAAGATCGCATTCGGCAGCGACGCGGCGGTGTACCCGCACGGCGACAATGCGAAGGAGTTCGCGTACATGGTGGAAGGCGGCATGCCGGCCCTCGAAGCGATCCGCAGCGCGACGCTGTCGGCTGCGCTTCTGCTGGGGCAGGAGAAGCGCCTGGGTTCCGTGGAACCGGGCTATGCCGCGGACATCGTGGCCGTGAGCGGCGATCCGCTCGCCGACATCGCCGAACTGCAGAAAGTCCGCTTCGTCATGAAGGACGGCGTCGTCTACAAGAAGCCCTGAGCGCAACCGTTCAGGCCCCGGCGTGGATGACCGGGGCCATCCTTGACCGCATCAAAGGTGGATGAAGTCCTCGTTACACGCCGGGAGCGACAGGAGAAGGGCAATGACGTCGCTGCGGTAAACCATCAAGGCGCCAAGGGCCAGTAGCAAAGTAATCGGGATCATGTTCTTCTCCTCTGTTCGCACACCCGTGCGAAATTAGTTTAAAAAAAGCGGCGACCAAACCCGGCGCCGCGCTGCTTCATTCCTGGACGTTCAGGCTCTTGTAGGAAGCGATCAGCCGGTTGAACGCTCGCTGCGTACGGCGCGGCGCATCCTCGTCGCGCAGGAAACGCAGGTCGTGCAACAGACCGACGATCATGCTGTACATCTCGGACACCAGCTGCCCGGGATCGGCATCGGGCCGCAACTGCCCCTCCTCCATCGCCTGAAGTACCGTCTTGCGCAGCGAAGCGCGCCACTGCATGATGCCGTGCTCGAGCCGGTCCCGCAGGGGACCTGCCAGGTCGTCGAACTCGAAGGCGCCGGCGGTGTAGATGCAGGCGCCGCGCATGGCTTCGTCCTGGCACTTCTGCATCCAGTGGCCCATCTGCGCGGTGAGGCGCGGCAGGCCGCGCGGCAGGCCGAGCGTCGGCAAAAGCACGTCGGCCTGGAAGCGGCGGTCGTATTCGTCCAGCACCGCAACCTGCAGCGCTTCGAGCGAGCCGACCCGCGAGAAGATGCCGCTCTTGCTGATGCCGGTGCGCTTGGCCAGCTCGCCGAGCGAGACACGGCCGATTCCCTCGGTCGCGGCCATGTCGAAGGCGGCGTCGAGGATCAGCTTGTAGGTGGCTTCGCTTTTGGCGGTCAGGGCGTCCATGGGGTGACTTTAGCACACCCGTGCGAAACAAGTAAACTATTTGTCATCGACGACCGTCATCCCAGCGAAGGCTGGGATCCATGCTGAGCGGTCGCGGTGGCTCAATCGTTGTGCAGGGGGCGTATGGATCCCAGCCTTCGCTGGGATGACGAGGATCGGCATCTACCGGTACAGAGAAAAAAAGCGCACCCGGAGGTGCGCTTTTCTTTGCGGCGGCGCGCAGAGCAGGGGACGGTCCCCTCCGGGGACAGTCCCCGCCTCCTTTACGCGGCGAGGCGTTGGGCGAGTTCTTCCTTGGTCTTTACCAGCTCTTGCGGCAGGTGATAGGCCAGCTTCTCGAACAGCTCGTCGTGCAGCTTGAGCTCTTCCTGCCACGAGGCCTTGTCGATCGAGGTGATCATCTCGTACTGGCCGGCGCTGAAGTCCAGGCCTTCCCAGTGCAGGTCACCGTAGTTCGGCGTGATGCCGAACGCGTTCTCGGTGCCGCCCGCCTTGCCGTCGATACGCTCGAGCATCCACTTCAGCACGCGCATGTTGTCGCCAAAGCCGGGCCAGACGAACTTGCCGTCGGCGTCGGTGCGGAACCAGTTAACGCAGTAGATCTTCGGCTGTTCCGGCAGCTTCTTGCCCAGGTCCAGCCAGTGCTGGAAGTAGTCGCTCATGTTGTAGCCCATGAACGGCAGCATCGCGAACGGGTCGCGGCGCACGACACCCATCTGGCCGGCGGCGGCAGCGGTGGTTTCGGAGCCCATGGTCGCAGCCATGTACACGCCCTCGTTCCAGTTGCGCGCTTCCGTCACCAGCGGCACGGTGGTGGAACGGCGGCCGCCGAAGATGAAGGCCGAAATCGGCACGCCCGCAGGATCGTCCCACTTCTCGTCGATGACCGGGTTCTGCGTTGCAGCCACGGTGAAGCGCGCGTTCGGGTGCGCGGCCTTGGTGCCGGATGCAGGCGTCCAGTCCTTGCCCTGCCAGTCCATCAAATGCGCAGGCGCTTCCTTGGTCATGCCTTCCCACCAGACGTCGCCGTCGTCGGTAAGCGCAACGTTGGTGAAGATGACGTTTTCGCGCAGCGAAGCCATGCAGTTGAAGTTGGTCTTCTCGTTCGTGCCCGGGGCGACGCCGAAATAGCCCGCTTCCGGGTTGATCGCGTACAGCTTGCCGTCCTGGCCCGGCTTGATCCAGGCGATGTCGTCGCCGATGGTGGTGATCTTCCAGCCTTCGAAGGTCTTGGGCGGGATCATCATGGCGAAATTGGTCTTGCCGCAGGCGGACGGGAAGGCCGCGGCGACATAGTGCTTCTGGCCTTCAGGAGACTGCACGCCGAGGATCAGCATGTGCTCGGCCAGCCAGCCGGTTCCGCCCTGCAGCGCTTCCCGATGGCCCATGGTCGACGCGATGCGCAGCGCGAGGCACTTCTTGCCCAGCAGTGCGTTGCCGCCGTAGCCGGAACCGAAGGACCAGATCTCGCGGGTCTCAGGGTAGTGGACGATGTACTTGGTCGGGTTGCATGGCCAGGCGACGTCCTTCTGGCCTGCCTGCAGCGGTGCGCCGACCGAGTGCACGCACGGGACGAACTCGCCGTTCGCGCCCAGCACATCGTACACGGCGCGGCCCATGCGGGTCATCACGCGCATGTTGACGACTACGTAAGGAGAGTCGGACAGTTCCACGCCGATGTGCGCGATCGGCGAGCCCAGCGGGCCCATCGAGAACGGGATCACGTACATGGTGCGGCCGCGCATGCAGCCGTCGAACAGCTGGTTCAGGGTGCCGCGCATTTCGTCGGGCGCCATCCAGTTGTTGGTCGGGCCGGCCTGTTCTTTGGTCTGCGAGCAGATGAAGGTGCGGTCTTCGACGCGCGCCACGTCCGACGGGTCGGACCAGGCCAGGTAGGAGTTCGGACGCTTGGCCGGATTGAGCTTGCGCATGGTGCCGGCTTCGACCATTTCAGCGCACAGGCGGTCCGATTCTTCCTGCGAACCGTCGGCCCAGACGACGCGGTCCGGCTTGGTCAGTGCTGCGATTTCCGACACCCAGCTGATCAGCTTCTGGTGTTTGACGTATGCGGGGACGTTCAATGCTGCCACGCCTCCCATCACGGGTTGGTTCATAAAGCCTCCAAAGCCTAATAAAGAAACCTGCGGCCGGGGCGGGGGCAGGATCGTCGTCGGCGGGAATGCTTTCGCTCAGGAGCCAGTCCGTGGACGGGTTCGGCGACAACGGCGGTCGTACCGGTTGCCCGGACCTGCGGCGCGCGTGACGCGGCCGCAAAAATCCTGCGTCGGACGCTGGCGTGCTTGAACTCACGCGTCCGGAAAGGGGCGATTATACCCCCGCACATGGCACATTTATATGCGCGCACTACAAAAATGTAGGAGAAAAGCTTGAGTAAAGTAGTAGGCTATTCCGATTCCCGGCAATTGTGTTATTTCCTTACGCATACAATGCCAACTTCGCCTAACTGATGCTAACTTCTATGAATATCGCGATATTGGACGATTACCAGGACAAGGTCCGTTATCTGGATGCTTTTCGCCACATCAGCGCTCATCAGGTGCGAATTTTCAATAACTCCACCAAAGGGGTGGGGCAGCTAGCGATCCGGCTGGCGCCGTTTGAGGCGCTGGTCCTGATCCGCGAGCGCACCGCGATCACTCGCGCGCTGCTCGAGCGCCTGCCCAACCTGAAGCTGATCTCGCAGACCGGCAAGGTGGCCGGGCATATCGACGTCGAGGCCTGCACCGCGCGCGGCGTGGCGATTGCCGAGGGCACCGGTTCGCCGGTGGCGCCGGCCGAAC
This sequence comes from Telluria sp., assembly GCA_035759315.1. GTDB lineage: Bacteria > Pseudomonadota > Gammaproteobacteria > Burkholderiales > Burkholderiaceae_D > Telluria. Next base: position 5,447 of record DASTVB010000091.1, read on the forward strand.
TCACCTGGGCGCTGATCATGGCTTCGCAGCGGCGCATCGTGCAGTACGCGAACAACCTGCGCGAGGGGCTGTGGCAGACCGCATCGGTCAACCCCGAGCTGAACGGACTGGGCCTCGCCCTGCATGGCCGCAAGCTGGCGGTATGGGGCTACGGGAAGATCGGCCGGCTGGTGGCGGGATACGGCAAGGCGTTCGGGATGCGCGTGCTGGTGTGGGGTAGCGAGGCGAGCCGCGCAGCGGCGATGGCGGATGGTTTCGAGGCGGCCCCGTCGCGCGAGGATTTTTTCGGGCAGGCCGACGTGCTGACCCTGCACCTGCGGCTGAACGACGCCACGCGCGGGATCGTCACCGCAGCAGACCTGGCGCGCATGAAGGCGTCGAGCCTGTTCGTCAACACCAGCCGCGCGCAGCTGGTCGAGGAGGGCGCGCTGGAAGCGGCGCTGCAGCGGGGCCATCCGGGGCGTGCGGCGCTGGACGTGTTCGAGAACGAGCCGCTGCCGGCCAATTCGCCGCTGCTGCGCATACGGACCGTGCTGGCCACGCCGCACCTGGGCTATGTGGAGCAGGACAGCTACGAGATGTACTTCGACGCGGCGCTGCGCAATGTGGCCGCGTTCGCGGCCGGCGCGCCCACCAACATCCTCAACCCCGAAGCGCTGCAGCCGCGCTGAGAAGGGGACTGTCCCCGCAGGCGCCAAGGCGGCAGTACCGTCCCCCGGTATTTGGAAGCGCCCGGCACATGTTCGATGAACCTGCTTCGTACGCTCACCATGGGTTCCCGCGTTCGCGGGAATGACGCGCTGGCGGCGACGACTAAACACCGGGGGACAGTCCCCTGCGGGGACAGTCCCCATCCTAGGCGGTGCGGGCCAGCATGGCGGCGAAGTCGGCGGGGCCGACCGGACGGCTGAACAGGTAGCCCTGCATCTCGTCGCAATCGTTATCGCGCAGGAAGCGGCACTGCTGCTCGGTCTCGACGCCTTCCGCGATCACGCGCAGGTTCAGCTTGTGCCCCAACGAGATCACCGCCATCGCGATCGCCTGGTCGTCCTGGCTGGTGGCCAGGTCGCTGACGAAGGACTTGTCGATCTTGAGCGACGAGATCGGGAAGGACTTGAGCGCCGACAGGCTCGAATAGCCGGTCCCGAAATCATCCACCGACAGCGAAATGCCCATCGCCTTCAGTTCCCGCATGCGCCCGACCGCCTGCTGCAGGTCGCGCATGATAAGGCTCTCCGTCACCTCGATCTCCAGGCCGTCGGGCGGCAGCTCGCTCTGGCGCAGCGCTTCGGCGACGCGGTCGACCAGGTGCTTCTCCTCGAACTGGCGCGCCGACACGTTGACCGACATCGTGACCGGCGGCAGTCCCGCATCGCGCCAGGTCTTGTTCTGCGCGCAGGCGGTGTGCATCACCCACTCGCCCAGCTGCACGATCATCCCGCACTCCTCCGCCAGCGGGATGAAGCGCGCCGGCGAGACGTGGCGGTGCTCCGGATGGTTCCAGCGCGCCAGCGCCTCGACGCCGAAGATGCGCCCGGTGCGCAGGTCGATCTTGGGCTGGTAGACCAGCGAGAACTGGCCCGCCTCGAGCGCGCCGCGCAGGCCCTCCCGCAGCTTGAGCTTTTCTTCGTGGCTGGAGTTCATCTCGCGGGCGTAGAACTGCACGTTGTTCGAGCCGCGCTCCTTGGCGCGGTACATGGCCGCGTCGGCGTTCATCATCAGCGTGTTGGCGTCCCCGCCGTCGTTCGGATACAGCACCGCGCCGATGCTGGCGCTGACGTGGACCGGGTGCTCGCCCAGCATCGCCGGCTGCATCACCGACTGGCGCACCGCTTCGAGTACCTGGTCCACGTCCGCGACGCCCTGCACCGCCGGCAGCACCAGCACGAACTCGTCGCCGCCGAAGCGCCCCAGCATTGCATCGTCGCCCACCGCGCGCCGCATGCGCGCACTGACGACGCGCAGCAGTTCGTCGCCCGCCTGGTGTCCCAGGCCGTCGTTCACCAGCTTGAAGCCGTCCAGGTCGATGAAGGCCACCGCCAGCGTCGTCCCGTCGTGGTGCGCCTGCGCGATTGCCACCTCCAGCCGCTGGCTGACCAGGGTGCGGTTCGGCAGTCCGGTCAGCTCGTCATAATGGGCCATCTGCAGGATGCGTTCCTCGTTGCGCTTGCGCTCCGTGATATCGCGCACGATGCACACCACGCCGCCCTCCACGCCCACCACCTGGCGGTGGATCCAGCCCTGGCCCACGTTGGGGATGGTGACCTGGCGCTCGGCCTCGTGCACGCCGCCGCCACGCTCCGCGCGCACCAGGTCGGCGAACAGGCCGCTCTCGCGGGCATCGGGCAGCAGCGACAGCAGCGTCCTGCCGATCAGGTCATCCTTGCCGATGCCGCTCATCGCCTCGGCGCGCGAGTTGGTGGCGTCCAGCACGAAGTCGATGATCCTGCCCTGCTCGTCCTTCACGCTGCGCATGACGAAGAAGGCATCCAGGCTGGCTTCCGATGCGGCCGCGTAGCGCTCCTGCGCGAGCCGGATGCGCCTGCGCGTGCGGCCCGCCTGCCAGGACCAGATGCACACCAGCGTGACGATCACCACCAGCGCCGCGCTGCCGCCCCAGGCCGCAAGCAGGTAGCTGCGGCGGGTCTGTTCGAAAGTGGCCATCTGCTCGTCGTAAGACAGCGCACTGACCGCATACAGCGGAAAGCCATCCATCTTGCGCACGTTGAGGAAGCGCTTCACGCCGTCGACGCTGCCGGGTGCGAGCGCATCGCCCTCGCCGAGCTGCGGCGGACGCTGTCCCCACGAGACCTCGTCCCCGGTCCGGCGCACGCGGAACACGCCGTCGACCCCGACCAGTCCGAGCAGCCCGTGCTCGCCCTGGCGCGCGCGCTCGTAGCCGCTGGTGAAATAGGCCGGCGCGACTTCAAGCATCACCACGCCAGCGAAATTCCCCTGCGCATCGTTAATGCGGCGGGTGATGTGCACGTGCGGTTCCGGATTCAAGTCGTCGCGCCTGACCTCGCTGACATACGGATCGTCACCGGGATTGTTTCGCTGGAAGGTGAAATAGTCCTGCCTTGAGATATTGGCTTTGTGGCCGGTAGCAGGGTTGCTCGCAACGATGATGCCGTTGCGGTCCGCCACGCGGACGTCGAACACCATGCCGGGCGGAAGCAGGCCTTCCGCATCGAGGGTGGGGATGGCGCTCTGCGCGCCCTTCAGTTCGACCGCATAGCGCAGCACCTTGAGGGTCTGGTCGATCGCGTCGAGGTTGCGCGCCACCTGCGCTTCATAGGTATTGATCAGCTCGAGGGCGGAGGCGCGCGCGGTTGCGATGGCGGCGCTGCGTTCGGATTCGATCATGTGGAGCACGCCCATCCATCCAAGGACGAGCAGCACCAGGGCGGACAGCGGCAGCGAGATATACGGTTCCCGAACCAGCCGCAGCCAGCGAGTGAGGCGCCCCGATCGAGGCGCACGGGTGTGGGATTCCGGGCGCATTGGGTCGGCCATGTCGAACTGGAGCAGCATCCGCGATCAGTCCAGTGTACCAGCGGTACGCTCGCGGCGGCGTCCAATGCGGAGGCCGCGCCCGGGGCGAACTCCTGCGGCGGCAGCGAGCCTGCCGCGATGCGCTAACCCGGCAGCTCGGGCACGCCGCTAAGGTTCACCGGGCGTGCCGGCATCTGGTGACGGCGGGTCCACAGCCCTTTCCAGCCCGGTGGCCAGTCGATCACCGGACCGGCATACGGTGCCAACCCGGCGCGCACCGCCACCACTGGCACCGGCGGGATCTCGCCATCGTCGCCGCGCTGCATGTCGAGGCTGTACATGTAGCCGCCCGGCAACAGCGCATCGCAGGTGCGAGCGAACCATGCCGCGTGATCCTCGTCTCGGCCGAGTGCCTGCGCCAGCCCCTGCGGATCGAACCTCGCCAGCGCGTGCACCAGCTCATCCGCGCTGGCGCCGGGCGAATCGCCCCAGCCCATGACCGGATTGAAATTGTATTCGGCGCCCGAGCCGTACCAGCCCTCGCGCCAGGCGCGCTGCATCCAGTCGCGCTGGCCGGTGAACAGGTGCCAGCGCCAGTGCAGTCCCGAGGGCTTCGGCCAGGAATACAGGTACAGGCGCTGGTAGCCGGCCTGGTGCAGGATGCGCACCATCTGCATCAGCCGCGCGTGCGGCATGCGGTCGGGCGGCGCGCGGCGGAACAGGATCGGCTCGCCGTCGCCGAACTGCACCTCGTCGGAGGACAGGTTGAGGTCGAGCGCGCGCGACTCGGTGCCGAAGCGCGCCGAGATCCATCCCGTCAGCAGGTTGACGGCGGTGATCACGCCGTAACCGCGGTGGCGATGAAAAATCACAGTTCCGGGGGCCAATGCTTTCATACAACTTTTAACGCACGTAAAGATTCAATATAGTCGACGCACGCCGCACAATCCAGCCCGGACACACCCGGAAACAGGTTTGGTAAGATGTCACGCCTTTCTCAACAAATACAGGTTACACCATGACCCTGCGCATCGTCGCCACCGGCGGCACCTTCGACAAACACTACAACGAACTGACCGGCGTGCTCGGGTTTTCGGAGAGCCACCTGCCGGCGGTGATCGCGCGCACGCGCATGACGGTGCCGGTGGAGCTCGACGTGCTGCCGCTGCTCGATTCGCTCGACATGCAGGACGAGGACCGCGCGCGCGTGCTGGCTACCTGCCAGCGGGCGCAGGAAAAGTCGATCGTCATCATCCACGGCACCGACACCATGCGCGAGACCGCCGCCGTGCTCGGCGCCGCTAACCTCGGCAAGACCATCGTGCTGACCGGCGCCATGATCCCGTATGAAATCGCCAATTCGGACGCCCTGTTCAACCTGGGCGTTGCGGTCGGCGTCGCGCAAGTGCTGCCGGCCGGCGTCTATGTCGCCATGAACGGCCAGGTCTTCCCCTGGGACAACGTCCAGAAAAACAGATCCGCCGGCGTCTTCCAGACCCTGTAACCCCTGGGGACTGTCCCTCCGGGACTGTCCCCTGCTTCAAGACAAAAAAGGGGACGTACCCCTTTAGCCCGAAGGAAAAAGGGGTACGTCCCCATTTGCGAAAGGCGGGGGACAGTCCCAAGGGGACAGTCCCCAACTAATCAGTGTTCGGCTTCCCCGCCTAGCGAGGTGACGATGTCGCCCAGCATGGCCGACAGTTCGCCCGTCATCAGCAGCATGTCGTTGTCGAAACGCTCGTTGTCGTCGCGCGTGACGGCGTCGCTTTCCTTCAGCACGTCCAGCGGCTTGATTCCCTTGACGGCCAGCGATTCGGTCAGCACGAACGAGATCTTGTCGGTCCACGTCATCGCCAGGCGCGTGCACTGCTTGCCCGAAGCGATGTGGCGGCGGATGTCGTCCGGCTCCAGGGTGTGCTTGACGTAACGGACGGCGGCGCGGCTCTCGCCGGTGGCGCGCAGTTCGGTATCCTGGTCGACCGTGAAGCCGTGCGGCGCTTCGTCCATCTCCAGCCACGCCGTCATCACCGCCACCGGCGAGCGCTGCACGCGCAGGCTCTGCAGTGGCATCTTGTCGACGGCCTTGAGCAGGTGCTTGATCACGTCGTCCGCCTTGGACGGGCTAGCGGCATCCACCACCAGCCAGCCGTTGACCGGGTCGATCCAGCAGAAGGTGTTGCTGCGGATCGAGAAGGCGCGCGGCAGCAGTTCGTCGGCGACGCGCTCCTTCAGTTCCTTCATTGCCTTTTTGCCAGGTGGGAAGCCCTGCTGCTCTTCCAGCTCGGCCGCCTTGGCTTTCGCCACCTGGTTGATCACGGACGATGGCAGCAGCTTCTTTTCGGTGCCCAGCATCAGCAGCATCTGCTTGTTGACGGTGTGGACCAGGTTGCCGTTACCGCGCGGCGAATCGAAGCCCTGGCGCAGCAGTTCGTTGCTGTTGGCAGGAGTGAAACTGAACGGCTTGAGCGCTTCTTCCAGTTGTTCGGGGGTGGTCGCCCAAGGGGCGGGGAGACGGTAGATCTGGAGATTCTTAAACCACATGGTTGCTTTCAATCGGTACGGTAAAACGGAACGGTATTCTACACGGGCTCTTCGCTGAACAGGCTCAGTTGTTCGAGCCTGTTGCCATCCGCGAGGCTGGCGTCGAGGCGCACGCCAAGGCCCAGCAGGCGCACCGGCTGCCCGCCGCGCTGGTAGCCGGCTTCCATCAGGCGACGGTACAGCGCGATGGCCGGCGCGCTGCCCACGCATTCGACCGTGGTCTGCTGGAAATCGGCGAATTTCAGTTTCACGAACAGCTTGTTCACCTGGTTGGCGGTCCCGGAGCGCTTGATGCGCCCGAGCAGGCTCTCGAACAGCTCCGGCACCAGCTCCAGGCAAGCCGCCAGGTCGGGCACGTCCGGCGTATAGGTCTCCTCGACGCTGACCGATTTGCGCTCGTGCGAATTCGACACGACGCGCTCGTCGATGCCGCGGCACAGGTCGTGCAGCCGCCCGCCGAAGCTGCCGAAGTGGTGCTGCAGCTCCTGCATGGTCCAGCCGCGCAGGTCTGCGCAAGTCTGCGCGCCGAGCTTGTTCAGCTTGGCGGCGGTGACCTTGCCCACGCCGTACAGCTTTTTCACCGGCAGCTGCGCCACGAAGTCGTCCACTTCTTCCGGCCGTACCAGGAACAGGCCGTCGGGCTTGTTCCAGTCGCTGGCGATCTTGGCCACGAACTTGTTCGGCGCGACGCCGGCCGATGCGGTGATCCCCACCGTATCGAAGATGCGCTGGCGGATCTCCTGCGCAATCAGCGTCGCGCTGCCCTTGCAGTGCGGCGAGCTGGTGACGTCGAGGTAGGCCTCGTCCAGCGACAGCGGCTCGACCAGCTCCGTGTAGGTGCGGTAGATGTCCATGATCTGGCGCGAGGCCACGCGGTACTTTTCCATCGCCGGCGGCAGCACGATCAGGTGCGGGCACAGCTTGAGCGCCTGCGCGGTTGCCATGGCGGAATGGATGCCGAATTTGCGCGCCTCGTAATTACAGGTCGCCACCACGCCGCGCTGGTCGGCGCGCCCGCCTACTGCCAGCGGCTTGCCGCGCAGGGACGGATCGTCGCGCATTTCGACCGAGGCGTAGAAGCAGTCGCAGTTGCAATGGATGATTTTTCGTTGGGGCGCGTTCAAAACCGGGGCGGATTACTGTTTATCCATACAGTATTGCCCGATTTTGCCTCCAACGCAAGTCGGCTTCTTTAACCCACCAAGCGAGTCTATGCTCAAGGCCTGATCTAAGTTATTGTGGCGTCGCCGGTCACGTTCAGGACCACTAACCATAAGGGCAGGTATCCAATGATCAGGGATGTTTCCTCAAATGAAGCTCTCTTAAGCGCGCTCAAAGAAGCCCAAGAATTACGCGATACTGCGTCGTACACTCAGGACTGGGCCGCGAAGCTTACAACCTTCCTTAACGCTGTGGCGAAAAGGTCACCGCAGGCACTTATCGAAAAAGATTTCCTGCAATATCTATGGGATGAACAAGCTGTCTCATCCACAGGGAATGGAAGCGTAAAAATCGGCCCAGCGCTCGAAAATTCAGACTTCCGAAATTGGTTTGCCGAACAAATACGCCACGCACCAAACGAATCTGGCCCGCTGGACGCATACCTAAAGAACCTTTATGGACAGCTGGTCTCCCGAATGGAGGTCCTGTGCGGTCGGGTTCCACGCCTTAAAATCAATCGTGTGCTCTGCGCCTTGTTCCCTGAAAGCTTTACAACAATTGCCGATATCGGTCGACTGCAAAAACTCCACGGGGCCATGGGAGGTCCAAACGGCGCGCATCCAGTCCAAATGCATGCGTTTATCCGATCACGTATCGATGAGGTACTCGGACCAGCCCCCGCAGACGGAAAGGTCGCACGGCTTTCGCTGCCTTGGTACCTTTACGACGCGCTTTCTGCAGGTGTTGAGCCATCCCCCCAAGCCACGTCCACCCCAATTGACAGCACCCTTACACCGCTAATAGCTATTAAGCGTCGGAAGGGATTGACTGCAATGAAGGGAAGCTTTGCGTCCCTCATGAATTATGTGCAAATCCTCGAAGACGGGTTAACACGCGAAGAGTTCGCCGATGCGATTCGCCGCGAGAATCCGGATCTAGCAGCCGACAGCATACCCTCGGTGATTAACTCCGTAGCCCGTGAATTCGGCTTGTGCGCGATTGAGAACGGGGTATATCGC
>DASTVB010000092.1:0-3478 GCA_035759315.1 Telluria sp.
CGCGACCCGCATTATCGCTGATTTAAGTACTCTGGGCAACCGAACCCGGGCCGCACGAACCGGCCGGGGCTGCCTCAGTTCGCCCGGCGGTAAAGGCGGAAACGCTCGTCGCGGTCGGACGGACGGCGGCCTTCCCACAGCAGCTGCCACTGCTTGCCGCGGTAGTAGCGGTTGAGCTCCTTGCTGTCCTTGACCTTGAAGCTGTCCTGCAGCAGCAGGAAGTCGCAGCGTGCGCCCTCCATCCCGCTGAACTGCAGCTTGCCCAGGTAGGCCAGCGAGGCGCGCTGCGCGGCGCCGACGTTGGTCTCGATGCAACCGGCCCGGGGCGGCAGGTGTTCGACGATCTGCTGCGCGACCGGACGGTAGCTCTTGCTGTAATTGAGCTCTGGGACGAACAGCGTCATCAGGAGCACCCACAGCAGGATCAGGCCGCCGGACGAGAGCACCACCGCGCGCCACAGCACCGATGGCTGGCGCGAGACGCGCCACTGCACCAGGAAGAACCAGCCGATGCTGGCCGCCGCCGCCACGATGAAGGGTAGGACCAGGAATTCGGGCGTAAAGCCGGGCACCAGGCGCAGCACGTTCTTCGACAGCTGCGCCGGCCAGCCGGTCAGCTTGGCGATGAAGAACAGCCACACCACGGCGGCCACCGTGGTCAGCACCATCACCGAGAACCAGTCGATGGCGTTGATGGCGCCGCGCTTCATGGTCGGCAGGCCGAACGCGGCCATGATGGCCAATGGCGGCAGCAGGTTGATCAGGTCGGTGTTCGCCGGCGCCGGATTGAGCAGCACCAGCACCAGCAGCGCGCCAAGGAAGAACAGCGGCACCACGATGTGCAGCAGGTGGCTCTGGCGGCGCCAGGCGTAGATCGCCCAGCCGGCGAACGGCCAGGCCGGCCAGAAGTACCAGATCCCGGTACGCAGGAAGGTGCCCAGCGACTGGAAGGTCGGCACGCCCACCTGCGCCATGTTCCAGTCCTGCCAAGCGCCGATCGGAGACTGGCCGTAAGGCTGCACCAGCGTGGCGGGCATGATCCACAGCAGCGTGATCGCACCGCCCACCAGGGCCGAAATGCCGACGTTGCGCAGCGAAGGCACGCGCGGCATGCCGAGGTAGCGCGCGCACAGGTACAGCGCCACCAGCAGGATGGCCGGGACCATCCAGCCGCGCGTGAGCGCCAGCGCGCCCAGCGACAGGCCGATCAGCACCGCGTTGCGCACGCTCGGCAGCTCGATGTAGCGCACCGCGCGGTACAGGAAGTAGGCGACCAGGCCGCCCTGCAGGGTGCTGGCCAGCGTCTCGTGGCTGTGCAGCAGCAGGCCAAGGCAGCCGAGGTAGATCAGGACCGCGGTGTCGGCCAGCGTGCGGCCATAGTCGTCCGGTTCGGGCTGGCCGCCGAAGGCCAGGCGCAGCGGCTGGGCGTCGGCGCGCCGGCCCAGGTGGAAGGCGGTGTACCAGACCGAGACGGTGCCCAGCACGAAGATGGCGATGGTCGACAGGCGCGAAGCCAGCAGGTCGCCCAGGCCCCAGCCGAACAGCTTGATGAAGATGGCGCCCAGCCAGAACGCCAGCGGGCCTTCGTCGGCATTGGCCAGCCCGGCGACGTTGGGGTAGAGCCAGTCGGCCAGGCCGCCGTGCGCCATGGTCCACATGATCCCGAAGCTGGCCGCGTCGTCCTTCCAGATCTCGCGCCCGATCAGGCCGGGCAGGATATACAGCAGGCCAAGCCCGAACAGGGCCCAGCGGGGAAGGGCGAGGGTGGCGGCGGCAGGGAGTCGGACTGGCTTCATCGATAGCGGGCTGGGCCGTGGAAATTATTGCGAGTATGAAGTATGAACGTAAAAAAAGGCAGCCTGGGCTGCCTTTTTTCGAGCGGCGAAGAATTAACCGTTTGCGACGGAGGTCTTCGAGCCGACTGCGCCGAACTTCTGGCGGAATTTCTCAACGCGGCCAGCGGTGTCGACGATCTTGTGCTTGCCGGTGAAGAACGGGTGCGATTCAGCCGATACCTCGATCTTGACGAGTGGCATTTCTTTGCCGTCGTGCTGGATCGTTTCTTTGGTCTGGATGGTCGAACGCGTTACGAATTTGAAATCGCACGACAGGTCGTGGAACACAACTTCGCGGTAATTTGGATGGGTATCAGCTTTCATAATTGCCTCGGTTAGGTTGGTAGCCAATGGGCACTTCGTCGGTCGCCACGCTTCTTGACCCGATTGCCGATCACTTGCCAGGTTGTACTACTGAACCCGCAATTTTACTACGGTTGGGGTGACGGCGCAACTGGGGACGGGGCAGGGGCCTGCCCGTGGAAATGGTAGGCGATGGCCGGATTGGCAACGCCGGCGGGAACCGCGGCAGGATTTCGGGCGAGGATGGTGATGATGACTCCGGCGATCGCGAGCACGATAGCGAGCATCGATCCTGCAATCCAGGTCCAAACCTGAATGAAGCCTCGATGCATTTCCTTAAATCCTTCATCCATCTTGCGCTGCATCTCGTTGAATCGGTCATCCATCTTGTCCTGCATTTTGTCGATGCGTTTGTCCGATTCGGCATAATTATGCTCGATTCCGCCAAAACGGCGATCGAACATTTGACGCATGTCGTCGAGCTGTCGATGCATTTCATTGCCAAGTCGTGTTCCCATCGCTTCCAGGTCGGCTTTTGTGGCCAGCGTGGGAAGCACGGTTTCAACGCGGGATTCAAGCGCGGCGTGCGCGCGGCGCAGTTCTTCCAGTTCCTTGCCGTTTTCGGTCATGGCGTCCTCCGGTATCCACCATTAGACAAGCGGCTGGAGGGCAGGTTCAAAAGTGTGGGATTCCCCGAGCCGCCACCGTCATCCCAGCGCAGGCTGGCATCCATACGCGGTTTGCGTTCATTCGACGTGTGCCTGAGCCCGGATGCTCAGAATGGATCCCAGCCTTAGCTGGGATGACGGCTGGCCCTTCGCTGGGATGGCGGCTAGTCCTTCACTGGGATGACGGCTGGTACTCAGTTAGCGGTAACGGAGCCAAAAAAAACGCCCCGGCGTGCGGGGCGTTTTTGGTGGCGGATCAGCCGCCTCGGCGCATCATGTCGAAGAATTCGACATTGGTCTTGGTCGCCTTCATCTTGTCCATGATGAACTCCATCGCCTCGATCTCGTCCATGCCGTACAAGAGCTTGCGCAGGATCCAGATCTTCTGCAGCTGGTCCGGCTTGATCAGCAGTTCTTCGCGGCGGGTGCCCGACTTGTTCAGGTTGATCGCCGGGTAGACGCGCTTCTCGGCCAGGCGGCGCTCGAGGTGCACTTCCATGTTGCCGGTGCCCTTGAATTCCTCGTAGATGACGTCGTCCATGCGCGAGCCGGTTTCGATCAGCGCGGTGGCGATGATGGTCAGCGAGCCGCCTTCTTCGATGTTACGGGCGGCGCCGAAGAAGCGCTTCGGGCGCTGCAGCGCGTTGGCGTCCACACCGCCGGTCAGCACCT
>DASTVB010000093.1:0-4934 GCA_035759315.1 Telluria sp.
TCTCGTCATCCGTTTCCACGGCCTCGTCGTAACCTTCATCTTCAGCCCGGCCGACCGTGCCGACAATCGCGTCGGTCTCCCGTTCGCCCGGCGTTTTTTCTCCGCTGCCGATATCGGCTTCGTCCAGCAGCGCGTGCGCTTCCGCCGGATCGGGGAAGGGTTTGTTCGGTTTCATTCAGTGTCACTCCACAAAAAAAGTTGTCACCAAAATGTAGCAGCGCGTCACCGAAGTTGGCGCGCTGTAGAAACGGTGAAATTGTGTTGTGAACCAGATACAGCGGATGCATTGAATTGTAGAATGTGTGTGACATCACACAATGCTGTCACATTGGCTTCCTATAATTGCTTCATATCGAAGGCAAACTTTTATTTGAAGCGGAGTAAAGAATCATGGGAAATTCCTTACATAACAAAATCTATCTGGGCCGCACCCCTGTCCTTGCATCCCGCAAGGCGCAAACGGTAATTGCAGTAGGAACGATGGTGGCAATTGCACTGGGCTGGCTTGCACTAAGGACATATCGTTAATTGGAACAGAAACTGAGTGGTGACGAGTTCGATGCTCTCGAACTCCTGAGGCGTGGTGCTAAATCGGTGCGCGCGAACGCGTGCGTGGGCCGAAACGCGAAACGCCTCGCGGGGCTGAAACTGGTGAAAGTCGACCGCGGCGAAATGGCCGCGCTGACCGACAAGGGAATGGAAGTGCTGTTCCTGCGCCGCTGCGTGAATGCGCTGCGCGCGCTGGCGGCAGATCCGGCGACAAAGCTGGACGCGGATGTGGCGACTTTCCTGATTCGCAAATCGCATATCGCGGAGCGCGCCGACGGTGGGTTCGAGGTGACGGCGCGCGGGCGCGAATCGCTGGCCGACATCGACCGCGAGTGAATAGGAGGGGACTGTCCCCGCCAGGGGACTGTCCCCCGGTGTTTGAGAGTCACCGCTGAAATATAAAGGGCCGCTGTTGCGGCCCTTTTTTCTTTGCTCATCACAAAACACCGGGGGACGGTCCCCTGCGGGGACAGTCCCCATCCCTCCCTTAGCGGGGCTGGAAGCCGTCGGCAGTGATGTCGAGCTCCGTGACCTGGCCATACTTGGCGGCGATCTTGCGGATCGCGTCGGCCTTGCCGATCAGGACGATCTGCAGGTCCTTGCGCGGGAAGTGCTTGTCCACCAGCGTGCGCACGCGGGCCGGCGTCAGGCTGTCGACGTCCTTCATGAAGTTGTCGATCTGCTCGCGGCCCATGTTCGAGACAAACATGTCGCCCAGCAGGCCCGCAACCTGCGCGCCGGTCTCGAAGCGCGGCGGGTACTGGCCCTTGACGTAGGCCTTGGCCGAGTCGAGCGTCTGCGCGTCGATGCCCTTTTCCCACAGGCGGTTGTAGGTCTTGAGCGCCAGTTCGAGCGCCGGTTCGGTCTTCTCGGTCGCGGTGAAGCTGGAGATGGCGAAGGTGCCGGCCTGGGTCAGCGTCGCGAATTCGCTGCGCGCGCCGTAGGTCAGGCCGGAGTTCACGCGCAGTTCGTCGTTCAGCCACGAGGTGAAGCGGCCGCCCAGCACCGTGTTCACCACTTGCAGCGGCACGTAGTCCGGATCGTTGCGCGCTATGCCGGCACCGCCGATCAGGAAGGTGGTTTCGATCGCGTCGGGCTTGTTCACCAGCCAGACGCGCGCGCCGCCGGCCTGCGGCTTGCCGTTCACCTGTGCGGGCAGCGCCGGGCCGGTGGCCTTCCAGCCGCCGAACAGGGACGCCAGCTGCGCCTTCATGTCGGCCGCCTTGAAGTCGCCGACCACAACGACCGCCGCGTTGTCCGGACGGTAGAAGCGCTGGTGGAAGCCGCGCACGTCGTCCTGGGTCAGCGCGCCGACCGAGGACACGGTGCCGCTGGCAGGATTGGCGTAGGGTGCGGAGCCGAACAGCATGGCGCGGTAGTAGTTCTGCACCACGTTGCGCGGATGCTCCTTGTCCTGCTTGAGCTCATCGACCTTGCGGCCGCGCAGCTTGTCCAGCTCTGCCTTGTCGAAGCCCGGCTGCTGCACGATCTCGGCGAACAGCGGCAGCAGGGCCGGCGTGTCTTCCGCCTTGAAGCTGGCGGCGACGATCGACTGCTCCGCGCCGCTGCCGCCCGAGATGGTCGCGCCGCGGAAGTCGAAGGCCTGGTCGATCTGCGCCTTGGTGTGGCGGCTGGTGCCAAGCAGCAGGGCGTCGCCGGTGATGTCGGCCAGGCCCGCCTTGGCTGCGTCGTGCACGGCGCCGGCCTTGACCACGGCGCGCACCGACACCAGCGGCACCTCGTGGCGCTCCATCAGGATCACGGTCAGGCCGTTCGGCAGTTTGGTAGTTTCGTAGGCGGGCAGGCGGAATTCTGCGGCGCCGGCCTGCATGGCGGCGGCCGACAGTAATACGGTCATCAGTTTTTTCATCGATCAGTCCTCCTTCGCAGCCAGCACGCCGACGGTACGCTGCGACTTCTTCATGTATTTGGCGGCGACACGCTGGATGTCTGCCGTGCTGACCTTGCGGTAGGCCTCGGGCGCATCGAACATCTTGCTGTAGTCGCCGAAGAACACCTCGTAATTGCCGAGCTGCTGGGCCTTGCCGTTGATGGTTTCGAGGGCGCGGTAGATGCCGACCAGCTTCTGGTTCTTCACCTTCTGCAGTTCTTCCTCGGTCACGCCATCCTTCACCAGGCGGTCGATTTCCGCCAGGGTTGCCTGCTCCAGCTTCGCGGGCGGCACGTTGGCGGCGCCGACCGCGTACACGTACAGCAGGCCCGGATCGAAGCCGTCCGAATTGTCGGCGCCGACGTCGGTGGCCAGCTGGGTTTCGACCAACGCCTGGTACAGGCGCGAGGTGCGGCCTTCGGACAGGATCGACTGCAGCACGTTGATCGCGTAGTAGTCGGGGTGGGAGATCTCGGGCGCCTTGTAGGCGATCATCAGGTTGGGCGCAGTGGCGGACGGCTTGGCAACGAACACGCGGCGCTCGCCTTTCTGTTCCGGCTCCACGGTACGCACTTTCGGCGGGGTCGGGCCTTTCGGGATCGAGCCGAAGTGGCGGGTGGCCATCGCCTTGACCTCGTCGAACTTCACGTCGCCGACGATCACGGAAACCGCGTTGTTCGGCGCGTAGTAGGTCTTGAAGTAGCGCACCAGGTCGGCCTGGTTCCAGGCCTTGATGTCGGACTCGTGGCCGATCACGGGCCAGGAGTACGGGTGGGCCTGGAAGGCGACACCGTTCACTTCTTCCATCAGCATGCGCACGTTGGAGTTTTCCAGGCCGGTGCTGCGCTCGGACAGGACCACGCCGCGCTCGCTCTCGACCATCTTCGGATCGATCGACAGCGACTTGATGCGGTCAGCCTCGAGCGAGAAGATGGTCTCGAGCGAGGAGGCCGGGAACCAGTCCTGGTACACGGTCAGGTCGTTGCTGGTGTAGGCGTTGTTGGAGCCGCCCTTGGCTTCCATCACGCGGTCGAACTGCTTCGGGCCGTATTTTTTCGAGCCGTTGAACATCATGTGCTCGAAGAAGTGGGACAGGCCGGTGATGCCCGGAGTTTCGTTGCGCGAGCCGACTTTCCAGAACGTGTACATGTTCGCGTTAGGGATGCTGCGGCTTTCCAGCACGATGAATTTCATGCCATTCGGGAGCGTGAAGGTTTTCACGTCCTTCGCATCGAGCGCGTGCGCGAGGCACGAGACGCCGAGCATGGCCGCGGCGGCCAGGGCTTTCCACTTCATGAGGGTTCCTTTCCAAGGGACTGTATCGGCACATTGTAGTGCCGCGTTAACGGAAAGGATAGCGGGGGGACTGTCCCTTGGGACTGTCCCCTGCCTTTGCTGCGGTGGCTGCGCGACGGAAGGCCGGGGAGAGTACTGCCGCCTTGGCGCCGCGGGACAGTCCCCTACGCGCGGCGGCGCTGGGGGTAGACCAGGGCGCGCACCGCGACGCGCGGCGCGACCCGCATCGCGGCCAGGAATTCGGCGGCGCGCCGCAAGCCAACGGTCGGCATGGCGGCGATGGCCTGGTCCACGATCTCGCGCGTGGACTCGTCGGTGCGGGGTTGGGGTGTGCGCGTGCTCATGGCGACCTCGTTTCGGAACGAACTGCTGACCTCGGTAGAACCGAATATACGCCGAAACGGAAAATAATGTCTGAAAAACCACAAACCGTGCGCGGGTCGGAGGGCGTGCAAGGTGGCGGATTCGGACATGATTATGTCGAATCGGACAGTTTCATCGTTGGCCGCAAACCGTCATCCCGGCGAAGGCCGGGATCCATGGGGCGTCGCCGAAGTTGGAGAGGGCGTATGGGCCCCAGCCTTCGCTGGGGCGACGGTTTTGGCGTAACGGGGAAGTGACGGAGCCGGGGTTCGGAGTGAACAGCGGGGGACGGTCCCCTGCGGGGACAGTCCCCGTGCGCGGACAGTCCCCGTGCGCAGACTATGCGGCTTCGGCGGCGGGTTCGGGGTCGTCGACCGGGGCGGCGAGCGCAAGCTGGAGGGCCTTGCGCTGCTGCAGGATCTTCTCGAAGAACTCGTCCGCCGGCAGCGGACGGCTGAAGAAGTAGCCCTGCATCTCGTCGCAGCCGTGCGCGCGCAGGTAGTCGAGCTGCTCGGCGGTCTCGACGCCCTCGGCAATCACGCCCAGCTTCAGGTTGTGCGCCAGCGCGATGATCGAGGTGACGATCGCGGCGTCGCCGCCGCCATGCGCGATGTCGTTGACGAAGGAGCGGTCGATCTTGAGCACGTCGATCGGGAAGCGTGACAGGTAGGACAGGCTGGAATAGCCGGTACCGAAATCGTCGATCGACAGGTTCACGCCCAGCTGCTGCTTCATCTGGTGCAGCAGGTCCACCGCCTGGTTGATGTCGGTCATGAAGAGCGATTCGGTCAGTTCGATTTCCAGGAATTCCGGCGCCAGGCCAGTATCTGCCAAC
>DASTVB010000094.1:0-11121 GCA_035759315.1 Telluria sp.
GGCGCGTTGTACACGGCGCCGAACTACTTTGGCGAGTCCCCGGCCCTGCAGGTCACGTCCGGCAAGTCCACCGTCAAGGTGACCGCCGATACCCTCGACCGCGTGGAGTCCGCCCTCAAGTCGGCGGGCATCACGCATGACGGCATCAGTGTCGAAGGCGCGGGTGCGACTACTTCGGTGCGGGCGCGGTTCAACTCGCCCGACGAGCAGTTCAAGGCCAAGCTCGCGCTCGAGCATGGCCTGAACCGCGACCCGGAAGACGCCGACTACATCGTCACCGTCAACCTGGCCAAGAACACCCCGCAGTGGATGCAGGCCGTCCACGCGCTGCCGATGAACCTGGGCCTGGACCTGCGCGGCGGCGTCCACTTCCTGATGCAGGTAGACACCAAGGCGGCCGTCGACACCCGCATCAAGGGCCTGCAGGCAGGCATCCGCAGCCAGCTGCGCGACAAGAAGGTCCGCCATGCGGGCATCGAGCGCGTTGGCGACAACATCGAAATCCGCTTCAACGACGAGGCAACCCGCTCCGCGGCGCAAAGCGTCCTGGCTGCCGAGATGCCGGACCTGGCGTTCGCCAACACCGCCGACGGCACCGACCTGAAGCTGGTGGTGTCGCTCAAGCCGGCCGCGCTGCAGACCATCATCTCGGAAGGCGTGAAGCAGAACATCGCGACCCTGTCCAAGCGCGTCAACGAACTGGGCACCACCGAGCCGATCATCCAGCAGCAGGGCGCTGACCGCATCGTGGTCCAGCTGCCGGGCGTGCAGGACGCGGCGCACGCCAAGGACATCATCGGCCGTACTGCCACGCTGGAACTGCGCATGGTGGACGAGTCGGTCCTGCCGGGCACCGAATCGGCGGCGTCGGTTCCGTTCGATTCCGAGTTCTTCGGCGCGGCGCAAGGCGGCCCGATGGTGCTCAAGAAGGAAATCATCCTGACCGGTGACTACATCTCGAGCGCGGTGGCCAGCTTCGACCAGAACCAGCAGCCGGCGGTGTCGCTCGACCTGAACGGCGACGGCGGCCGCCGCATGCGCGACACGACCCGCAACGCGGTCGGCAAGCGCATGGCGATCCTGCTGAAGGAAAAAGGCAAGTACACCATCCTGTCCGCTCCGACCATCCAGAGCGAATTCGGCAACCGCTTCCAGATCACCAACATGGGTGACGCGGAACGCGCCGGCGAACTGGCACTGCTGCTGCGCTCCGGCGCGCTGTCGGCGCCGATGGAAGTGGTGGAAGAACGCGTGGTCGGCCCGCAGCTGGGCGCCGAGAACGTCGAGAAGGGCCTGAAGTCGACGCTGTACGGCTTCATCGCGATCGCGATCTTCATGATCCTGTACTACCACATGTTCGGCTTCTTCAGCGTGATCGCCCTGGCGGTCAACCTGCTGATGCTGCTGGCCCTCCTGTCCACGCTGCAGGTCACGCTGACGCTGCCGGGCATTGCCGCTATCGCGCTGGCGCTGGGTATGGCGATCGACGCCAACGTGCTGATCAACGAACGTATCCGCGAAGAGCTGCGTGGCGGCGCCACGCCGCAGGCGGCGATCGCGGCCGGCTTCGACCGCGCATGGGCAACCATCCTCGACTCGAACGTGACCACGCTGATCGTCGGCCTGGCGCTGCTGGTGTTCGGTTCCGGCGCGGTGCGCGGCTTCGCGGTCGTGCACACGCTGGGCATCCTGACCTCGATGTTCTCGGCGGTGTTCGTCTCGCGCGGCATCGTCAACCTCTGGTACGGCCGCAAGAAAAAGCTGGGCAAGATCGCCATCGGCACCGTGTGGTCGCACGGCGACGCCAAGAAATAAGAACGGGATAGGACAACATGGAATTTTTCAAGATCAAGCGGGATATCCCGTTCATGCGCCACGCGTTGATTTTCAACGTGGTGTCGGCGCTGACCTTCGTGGCCGCGGTTTTCTTCCTGTGGCAAAAAGGCCTGCACTACTCGGTTGAATTCACCGGCGGCACGGTCATCGAGCTGTCGTATCCGAAGGCGGCCGACCAGGAGAAGATCCGCAACACGCTGCGCGGCATCGGTTACGAGGCGCCTGAAGTGACCAGCTTCGGCACCGCGCGCGACGTCATGCTGCGCCTGCCGCCGGTCAAGGCCAGCACCGACGCGCAGCGCGTGTTTACCGCGGTCTGCCAGTCCGAAGGCGGCGCGGTGCGCCAGGTGCGCAACGACGGAGCCACCGGCGACAACGCGGTGCGCACCAGCTGCGCCAACGCGGCCGGCCAGGAAGTGCTGCTGCTCAAGCGCGTGGAATTCGTCGGCCCGTCGGTCGGCGAAGAGCTGGCGCAGAACGGCCTGAACGCACTGGTGATGGTGGTTATCGGCGTGATGCTGTACCTGGCCCTGCGCTTCGAGTGGAAGTATGCGGTCGCGGCGATCATCGCGAACCTGCACGACGTGGTCATCATCCTCGGCTTCTTCGCCTACTTCGAGTGGGAATTCTCGCTGACGGTGCTGGCGGCGGTGCTGGCGGTGCTGGGTTACTCGGTCAACGAATCGGTGGTTATCTTCGACCGGATCCGCGAGAACTTCCGCAAGCAGCGCAAGATGAGCGTGCAGGAAGTGATCGACAATGCGATCACCAGCACCATCTCGCGTACCATCATCACGCACGGCTGTACCCAGATGATGGTGCTGTCGATGCTGCTGCTGGGCGGCCACACGCTGCATTACTTCGCGATCGCGCTGACCATCGGTATCTGCTTCGGCATCTACTCGTCGGTGTTCGTCGCGGCGGCGGTGGCGATGTGGCTGGGCGTGAAGCGCGAAGACCTGATCAAGCCGGTCAAAGAGCGCGACGAGACCGACGGCGCCGTCGTCTGATCGTCCGCACTCCCGAAAATGCCGCCCGGCTTGCGCCGCGCGGCATTTTTTTCGCCCCTGTGACCGATCACTGCACAGCCGTCATCCCAGCGAAGGCTGGGATCCATACTGAGCGGCAGGATCAGGCATGCGTCGCCCGCTCGCTGACGACGCATGGATCCCAGCCTTCGCTGGGATGACGCCGGTTGCCGGCGGATCGGCCCGGATAGCGCAGGATCGGCCCGGATGGGCCAAGATGAGCGGGGATTGCCGAAAATAAACGTAGATCGACGGGGAAGGGCGCGGAACTTTAACGATGCCGCCGGAACGCTGCAATTCCTTCCGTTTTTTCAAAAATCGACGATTTTGGGGTCGGAAAGGGCGATTTCGGTGGGGTTTGGGCCGGAATCTCCTGAGTTGTGTGCGGCAACGCACGGAAGCACGGAGGACCGGCTCCTAAGATGGAGCTGTCTCTTTCAGGACATCCCTAGTTTTGGACTTCAGCCCGCTTCCCCAGCGGGCTTTTTTTTGCCCGGTTTGATCGCCGTCATTTCGCGCACGGGGCCGACAGGCGTAGCTTGAAGGTGCGCCCGATCCGGAAGCCAAAGGAGGACCCCATGCGCCCCTGTCGAGTCCTGGCTATCGCAGCCATATTGCAATTTAGCGCCAGCTTCGCGCTTGCCGCCGATCTCAGCAATCGGGACAAGGAGTACCTGCGCGAGCGGGCAGGCCAGCTGACCGGTGACATCAGGATCGGCGAACTGGCGACCAAGAAGGCAAACACCGAACTGGTCCGTGCGTTCGGCTACCGCATGGTCAACGACCACAAGCGCTCGCTCGAAAACGTCCGGAAAGTGGCCACGGAAAGGAAGGTCGAGCTGCCCGCCGAGCCGCCCGAGCGTTATCAGAAAGCGCTCCAGAAGCTGTCGGGACTCGAAGGTAACGATTTCGACGTCGCGTACATGGAGCGCGCCCTGCACGAGCACCGGCTCAACACCAAGGCGGACCGCAAGCGCAAGTACGGTACCAAGGATTCCCAGCTCCGCCTGCTGGCCAGCGGCTCGCACGACATGGAGATGGCGCACATCGCGCTGGCCAACAAGGCGCTGGCCACGGTCCCGGCGAAGTAGTCAGCGCGCTCCCGGAAGCGCCCACTTCAGGCCGCGCGTGAACAGCAGCGGCGCAAGCGTGAGGTGGTCCTCGTCCGCGATCACCCGCATCTCGGTGCGCAGGTTGCGGTAGCCGCGCCCGCTGAGGGTGCGGTGGAACAGTTCGAGGTCGCGCACCATGTCGTGCTCGTTGTTGTAGCGCGCGTCGCGCGAGCCCGGCTTGAGCGTCTCGTATTCCCCGATCGCGAAGTACACCCGCGCCGGCAGGTCGCGATGCGCCGCGGCGTACTCGCGCTCGCGCTGGAAGGCGACGCGCCGGTCGAACCACAGCGACGGGCTGCCCAGGATGTAGTGGCTGAACATCGACGGCTTGGTGAACATGATGTGGATGCCCAGCAGGCTGCCGTAGGAGTGGCCGACGAACACGGCGCGGCTCATGTCGGCGCGGTAGTGGCGCGCCACGAAGGGCATCGCGACCTGGTCGAGGAAGAGGCGGTAGCCTTCCGCCTCGCCGAAGCGCGCCGGGCGTCCCGGCATGTCGGACACCGCCTTCTCCGCCGCATTGGGCGAAATCGTGTAGTCGCGCCGGCGGCTGTAGCCGACCGTGTCGCCCTTGGCGTAGGACAGGCCGACCAGGATGAATTCCCCGATATGCCGCCCGCCGTCGCCCGCGCGCGCCGCGATCGCGCGGATCACCGGGAAGGCGTAGTTCGCGTCGGTCGCGAACACCACCGGATAGCTGCGGTTCGAGGTCCCATACGAATCCGGCAGGCTCACGAACAGCTGGTAGTCGCGCCCGAGGTTGGCGGCGCGCAGCTCGTGGACAGCGGTGCCCGGCAGCGCGTAGGGAACCGGTCGGGCCGGCTGGGCGGCGGCAACCATCGCGGCGCCGGACGTGAAGGTGAGGAAAACCGCAATCGTACGAAGCAGGCGCATGGGAATCCGGTGAAGTCGAAACGGCCAGCTTAACAGTCGCCTTGCTTTTATTGCAACCGCAAAAAGCGCTTGACCCTGACACTTGCGTCAGCGTCCACCATGCAGTTTCCACGCACATTGCGTCATTACGAAAGGAAGCCTGCATGAACTCACACACCACCACCAACCGCGCCCGCGTTCTGCTCGCCGCCGCCGCCCTGGCCCTGTCGGTGCACGCCTCTGCCAACGTCCTTGGCGCGACGCCGGCATGCGGGAACGGTCCCGCGGACCCTGCCAGCGGCGCGCCATCGACGCTGGCGCGCGCCCTGTACGAGATCGTCTCCGGGCCAGCCGGCGCCGCCAAGGACTGGGCGCGCCTGCGCCGCCTGCATGCGCCGGGCGCGCTGATCACGCCCACGCTGCACGTCGACGGCGGCTTCCTCGCCGCGCCGCAGTCGCTCGAGCAGTTCATCGCGCTGAACGACAAGCTGTTCGGACAGCGCGGCTTCTACGAGCGCGAGCTGGCGCAGGACGTGCGCGTGTACGGCCACGTCGCCCACGTATGGAGCAGCTACGAGAAGCGCGAGCGGGAAGACGGTCCGGTGCAGGGGCGCGGCCTGAACGCCTTCCACATGCTCAACGACGGAACGCGCTGGTGCATCCTGTCGGCGACCTGGGACGGCGAGACGCCCACCCACCCGCTGCCCGCCAAGCTCTAATCGTCATCCCCGCGAAAGCGGGGACCCATGCTGAGTATTCGAAAGGGATTTACGTTGAAGATTGTGCGAGCTCGCCATGGGTCCCCGCATGCGCGGGGATGACAGGCGGGAGGCGCCCCGGGGTCGCGCGTGTGCGTGGAGGTCCCCCGTCATCCCCGCGAACGCGGGGACCCATGCTGAGTATTGGGAAGGGACTGCGTTGATGGTTCTGCGAGCTCGCCATGGGTCCCCGCGTTCGCGGGGATGACGAACGGACGGCGCTTAGCCCGCTATCGCCCCGTCCGCTGGGAGGACGAAGGCGAGGCGCTGCGGATCGCGCTGCTGCTCGTTGAGCACCGCCAGCCGTTCCGCGGCACGCGCGCGGATTTCGGCCAGCGCCGCGATGCGCTGGTCGAGTTCATCCAGCTTGCGCCCGTACTGGGCGATGACGTCGGGGCAGATGCCGGGACCGGCGGTCCGTGGATCGAGCATCGAGACGATCGGCCGCACTTCGTCCAGCGTGAAGCCGTTGCGCAGCAGGGTGCGGATGCGGTCGACGAAATGCACAGCAGCCGGATCGAAGCTGCGGTAGCCGTTGGGCTGGCGCACCGACACCAGCAGGCCTTCCTGTTCGTAGTGGCGCAGCGAGCGCACGCTCGCACCGGTGCGCCGCGCCAGTTCGCCAATCGACAGCATCGGGCGAACGCCTACAGCAGCGCGTCGGTGATGGTGCGCACCTCGTCCGCCGATTCTTCCAGGATGCTGGCCAGCGTGCCTTCGCCGGTCGAGAAATCGATGGTCGATGCGGCCTGGCGCGTAGTCGCGCCCGGGCGTTCGTGCAGCGGCGAGTGAACCGGGGACAGGTCGTTGGCCAGCATCAGCGTGTCGCCCAGCGTCTCGGGTGGCAGAACGCGCATGCCGTCCCACATCGCCTCGATCGCCGCCATCACAGGCTGCGGCACGCCCAGCTTGAGCAGCACGCCGCGCCCGACTTCGACCTCGCCGTGTTCGATCCACTCGTCCGGGCCGCCCGCCAGCAGGCCGGGGAATTCCTCGGCGCGCGACAGCAGGTAGAAGCCGCCCACCTCGTGCACGATGCCGGCGAACAGCGCGGTCTCGGGATCGACGTGGGTGATGCGGCGCGCGATCACATGCGACAGCGCGGCCACGTGCGCCGAGTGCTCCCACAGCCGGTTCGACATTTCGCGCAGGGCCGGATCGCGGATCTGGCCGTTCAGCTGGCGCACGATCACCGAGGCCACCAGCGCGTTAAGCGTGCGGAAGCCCAGGCGCTGCACCGCGCTCTTCACGCTGGTGATCTCCTTGCCGGAGCGGTTGTAGGCGACCGAGTTGGCGATCGCGACTGTGCGCGCCGCCAGCAGCGGTTCGGCCTGCACCAGTTGCGCTGCGGCGTCGAGATGGCAATCGGGATCGCTGAGCGCGCGCTGCAGTTTGAGCGTCGCGCCAACGTGGGTGGGGAAGGTCAGCTCGCCGCGGCTGGCTTGTGCGGCGATGCTCCTGAAGGCTTCGAGTCTGTCCATCGAAAAATAATACTCCAGAAAGCCGGGGAAAATGATGCCGGTGAGTATTATTTTGCGCTAGGGAAAGACCTGTCTTATTTTCGTCAACAGCGATGCACTAAAAGTGTGCATACCGTCGTCCCAGGGCAGGCTGGGACCCATACGCCGCGTCCCGAGCAGGGCAGTCGTTATGCTAGCTCAGCATGGATCCCAGCCTCCGCTGGGATGACGGTCTTGCGGCTAGCAGTCGAAGTGGGCGGTCAGGGTTCGCCGAAGATGGCGTCGTAGCCGTCCTGCGGACCGTCGGAATCCTGCAGCTCGTCTTCCAGGCCCATGTCGTCGAGTTCCTCGACCGCATTCATGAAGCTGTTCGGCTTGGTCGCGCCGATCAGGCGATAGATCTCGCCGTCTTCGTTGCGCAGGCCGATGATCATCTTCTCATTGCGCACTTCGCCCTCGCTGGCTTGCTCCAGCAGGATGTTGGCGACAATGGTCTTGTCGAACTTGGCGGGTTTTTTACCTTCGAGCAGGACAGTTTTCAATTTTATTCCTCGTTATGTGCATGTTGGCTGGCGCTGGCCAGCAGCTCCCGCAGGCGCAGCAGCGGCCTGTCGATCGCTTCGAAATCCTGTTCGGTGAACGACTCGAACAGCCGTTTGCCGTGTGCCACCACCTTCGGGAACGCGTCGTGGAAGACGGCCTCGCCGGCCGGCGTCAGGCGCACGAAGAACGAGCGCTTGTCGTCGGCCCGCTGCGCGCGCGCGACCAGGCCCTTCTTCTCCAGGCGCTCGATGACGCCGGTCAGCGTGCCTTTGGTGATCAGCGTCTTCTGTCCCAGTTCCTTGTACGTCATGCCGGGCGTATTGCCCAACGTGGCGATGATATCGAACTGGGCGTGGGTGAGCCCGCACTCGCGCACCGATTCGCCCGAAAAGCGCTCGAAGCCCTGCATGCACTCGGCCAGCAGCCGCACACTTTTTAAGTAGCGTTCACCCATATTGTCGTAATTATATCCGTGCCGGCGGGCGGATACCCAGGCGGTTTGCCGGCCCCGCCTTGCAACTCCGGTATCATAGCGGGGTCCCGTCCCTGAACAGCCCATGCCCGCGACCGCAGCCCATGCCATTTGAAGACCTTGCGCACCTCGCGCAGGAAAAGCCGCTGCGCGTGCTGCTGATCCATGCGGGCGAGCCGGACGCGCTGACCTGGTCCGGCCTGTACCAGCCGCTGCGCATCGCCGCCAAGATCCTCGGACCCGAGCGCCTGCACGTGGACGTGCGCCACCCCGACAAGTTCGCCGCCGAGGCGCAGAGCCATTGGCACCTGGTGCTGCTGGTAGCCGACGAAGCGCAGGCCGCGCTGCGCCCGGCCCAGATGCGCAAGGTGGCCGACCGCTGCCGCAGCGCCCAGTTCTGGGGCGGCGTCGGCGCCGGCGTGCTGTGGCTGGCCGACTGCGGCGCGCTGAACGGGGTGCGCAGCGCGCTGCCTTGGGCGCTGTACGCGGAAGTCGACACCGCCGCCGAGCACGCGATCCTGATCCCCAACCTGTACGAGATGGACGGCAACCGCCTGACCTGCTGCGGCGGCGCGGCCAGCGTCGACTTCGCGCTGACCCTGGTCGAAGCGCTGTTCGGCGCCGGCGTCCAGGCCCAGATCAAGGAAACCCTGTGCGTGGACCGGGTGCGCGGCCGCGAGGAGCGCCAGCGGGTGGCCCTGCAGGCGCGCTTCGGCCCCCTGCAGCCCAAGCTGTCGGAGGCGGTCACGCTGATGGAGGCGAATATCGAGGAGCCGCTGTCGACCGACGACATCGCCAACCTGGTCGGCCTGTCGCGGCGCCAGCTCGAGCGCCTGTTCAAACAGTACCTGGACAGCCTGCCCTCGCGCTACTACCTGGAACTGCGCCTGCGCCGCGCGCGCCAGCTCTTGCTCGACACAAACTATTCCATAGTGCAGGTGGGCCTGATGTGCGGTTTCTCGTCCGGATCGCACTTTTCAACCGCATTTGGTGCTCTTTTTGGCAACACTCCCCGCGAAGAGCGCCAGCGGAAGCTCGCCGGCGGCTGAGGCGAGCAAATATGGAAAAATCTGTCGCAGTTTCAAAAGAATCCCGGCCTTGCGTTTCCTATAATGGTCCGATCCGCCGTTGCGAGCACAGCAACGGCAATTCGACAACCGTCTGGATGAGGACCGCACATGAACGCAATGACCGAGACCGCCACCACCCGCCCTGTTACCCGACAGACTTTCGACGAAGTGTTGGTGCCGACCTACGCGCCGGCCGCGATGGTGCCAGTGCGCGCCTCCGGCCTGGACCTGTGGGACCAGTCGGGCAAGCACTACCTCGACTTCACGTCCGGCATCGCGGTGTCGAGCCTCGGCCACTGCAACCCGAAGCTGGTCGACGCGCTGACCGCGCAGCTGAAAAAGGTCTGGCACCTCGGTAACGGCTACACCAACGAGCCGGTGCTGCGCCTGGCGCTGGCGCTGACCGACGCGACCTTCGCCGACCGCGCGTTCTTCTGCAACTCGGGCGCCGAAGCCAACGAAGGCGCGCTCAAGCTGGCGCGCAAGTACGCGCACGAGAAGTTCGGCCCGCACAAGTCGCGCATCATCTCCTGCCTGTCCTCGTTCCACGGCCGCACGCTGTTCACCGTGTCCGTCGGCGGCCAGCCGAAGTACACCGAAGGCTTCGAGCCGCTGCCGCAGGCGATCGACCATATCCGCTACAACGACATCGAGTCCGCGCGCGCCGCGATCACCGACGACGTGGCGGCCGTGATCGTCGAGCCGATCCAGGGCGAAGGCGGCGTGATCCCGGGCGACACCGCCTTCCTGAAGGCGCTGCGCGAGCTGTGCGACCAGACCGGCGCGCTGCTGGTGTTCGACGAAGTGCAGTCCGGCGTCGGCCGCACCG
Organism: Telluria sp.; assembly: GCA_035759315.1. Taxonomy (GTDB): domain Bacteria; phylum Pseudomonadota; class Gammaproteobacteria; order Burkholderiales; family Burkholderiaceae_D; genus Telluria. The sequence continues at coordinate 9,982 of DASTVB010000094.1, forward strand.
GCGCCCTGTACGCCTACATGCAGCACGGCGTGACCCCGGACATCCTGACCTCGGCCAAGGCGCTGGGCAACGGCTACCCGATCGGCGCCATGCTGACCACCAACGAGATCGCCCAGCACTTCGGCGTCGGCTCGCACGGCACCACCTACGGCGGCAACCCGCTGGCGGCCACCGTGGCGCTGAACGTGATCGAGACCATCAACCAGCCGGGCTTCCTGGCGCGCGTGAACGAGGCATCGGCGAAGATCATGGCCAACCTCGACAAGCTGAGCGCCGACTATCCGGCGGTGTTCGGCAAGGCGCGCGGCGCGGGCCTGCTGATCGGCCTGCCGCTGGCGGATGCCTACAAGGGCCGCGCCAAGGACTTCACCAAGGCCGCCGAAGCGCTCGGCCTGATGCTCCTGATCGCCGGCACCGACGTGATCCGCATGGCGCCGGCGCTGATCGTCTCCGACGAGCAGATCGCCGAAGCCGACCGCCTGCTGCGACAGGCAGTCGAGACGATCGTCAACGCAGCCTGATGCCAAAGTGAACGGCCCGCGAGGATTCCTCCGGGCCGCTCTTGCGTTTACCAACGCCCTCTCAGCGGAGACCACATGTTTGTTGTCCGTCCCGTAGCACTCACGGATATCGACGCCCTCGAATCGCTCGCCCACGAGTCGATGCCGGGCGTGCACACGCTGCCGCGCACGCGCGAGAAGATCGCCGCCTCGGTGGAACTGTCGATCGCCTCGTTCGCCGCCCACGTGGATATCCCGAGCGAAGAGTCGTACATGTTCGTGCTGGAGGAAGCCGAAACCGGCACCATCGCCGGCACCGCCGCGATCCACGCCTCGGCCGGCTCCAACGGCACCTATTTCTCGTTCCGCAACGACGTGATCCAGCAGGTCTCGCGCGACCTGAACGTCAGCCACAGCGTGCACGCACTGACGCTGTGCTCGGAACTGACCGCCTACTCGCAGCTGTCCGGCTACTACCTGCGCGACCGCGCCCACGCCGGGCTGGAAGCGGCGCTGCTGTCGCGCGCGCGCCTGCTGTACGCGGTGCTGGCGCCGCACCGCTTCGGCGACCGTTTCTTCGTGCCGCTGGCCGGCGTCACCGACCCCAATGGCCAGTCGCCGTTCTGGGACGCGCTGGGCC
>DASTVB010000095.1:0-9411 GCA_035759315.1 Telluria sp.
TCGATCTGGTGTTCGATCTGGAAGCGCGAGAACAGCGGCACGTCGTCCGAGTAGCGCTTGACGCGATGGACCATGTCCGGCATCACGTGGCTCATGAACTGGTGCGCCTGCTCGTAGATCTCGTCGGTGTCGATCAGGATCTCGCCGATGTCAGGCTGGTAGTAGTCGCGGATTGCGCGGATCACGAGCGACGATTCCTGGTAAATCAGGAACGGGCCGTTGGCCGATTTGGCGGCGCCTTCGATTGCGCGCCACAGCTGCATCAGGTAGTTCAGGTCCCACTGCAGTTCGTCGACGTTGCGGCCGATGCCTGCGGTGCGGGCAATGACGGACATGCCTTGCGGCAGATCCAGCTTGTCCATGGTCTCGCGCAGTTCCTGGCGCTCTTCGCCTTCGACCCGGCGCGATACGCCGCCGCCGCGCGGGTTGTTCGGCATCAGCACCAGGTAGCGGCCGGCCAGCGAGATGAACGAGGTCAGGGCTGCGCCCTTGTTGCCGCGTTCTTCCTTCTCGACCTGGACCATGATCTCCTGGCCTTCGCGCAGCGCTTCCTTGATGGTGGCGTTGCGAACGTCGACGCCGTCACGGAAGTAGGTGCGGGCGACTTCCTTGAACGGCAGGAAGCCGTGGCGGTCTTCGCCGTAGCTGACGAAGCACGCTTCGAGCGAAGGCTCGATGCGGGTGATGACGCCCTTGTAGATATTGGATTTGCGCTGCTCACGGCCGGCGCTTTCGATGTCGATATCGATCAATTTCTGACCGTCGACAATGGCGACGCGCAATTCTTCCTGCTGCGTCGCATTGAACAACATGCGTTTCATTTAAATTTAACTCCGCAACCCCGAAGGGTCTCTGTAAAAAGTACAGGGATGTACGCGAGACGGAGTTATAGGAGGTGGGTATGCCTGTTGCATGCAGCGGCGCGCGGCCGATGCATTCGGCGCAATGGACGGCGATCGACATGCCGAGCGCAATTCGTCACCCTTGTACTCACCGTCGCTGCGGCCATCGTATGAGGCGCGCGACGGGCGGGCGGTATGCTGACACGTAGTGGGCCAGGCCAGGCAGTCGGCAACCTGCTTCAGGTTGCAGCGACACATTCCACGCCAGGCGGACACGGCAAGCGTTATCGACGCCATTTATCCTGCGAGCCTTCCTTGCGGGGGCTAACAGGTACTTATCCTTACAAATCCTAAAATCCAGCTCATCACCCTTGCGCGGTATCCGATTACAACACGGGTGCAACCCTGATTCGCGCAAAACTGTGCGTACACGTTATTTCCATCGTATTTGCAAAATAGGCGAGGCCGATGGAGACGCCCCTGTGTAAAATATCGTTTTAATTCTTACACCTGCAGAGGTTTGACCGCCGCCTGTCGATTATATATTCAAAATGAAGGACTTAGAGAGAATTTCTACGCCTCAAGCCCAATTCGTGACAATCACGGAAGAAGAAGCCGGACAGCGGATCGATAACTATCTGTTAAGAGTGTGCAAAGGCGTCCCGAAGAGCCATATTTACCGCATTCTCCGCTCGGGCGAGGTGCGGGTGAACAAGGGCCGCATCGACCAGCTGTACCGGCTGGAAGCGGGCGACCTGGTGCGCATCCCGCCGATCCGTATTGCCGAAAAGGCAAGCCAGACGGTGGCGCCGGGCGCGGAATTCCCGATCCTGTATGAAGACGCGCAGTTGCTGATCGTCGACAAGCCGGCCGGCGTGGCCGTGCACGGCGGCTCGGGCGTGTCGTATGGCGTGATCGAACAGCTGCGCGCGTCGCGGCCGGACGCCAAATTCCTTGAGCTGGTGCACCGGCTGGACCGCGAGACGTCGGGGCTGCTGTTGCTCGCCAAGAAACGTTCGGCGCTGACCAACCTGCACGAGCAGATGCGCGACGGCACTACCGACAAGCGCTACCTGACGCTGGTGCATGGCGACTGGCAGAACAAGCGCCAGCACATCAAGCTGCCGCTGCATAAATACACGACCGCCGAGGGCGAGCGCCGGGTGGTGGTGCAGGCCGGCGGCATGGAATCGCATACGGTGTTTTCGCTGCTGCGGAAATGGGACGAGTTCGCGCTGCTGGAAGCCGAGCTCAAGACCGGGCGCACGCACCAGATCCGCGTGCACCTGTCCGCGAGCGGCTTCCCGATCGCGGGCGACGATAAATACGGCGATTTCACGCTCAACAAGCAGCTGCTGAAGGCGACCGACAAGCGCGGCGCGCTCAAGCGCATGTTCCTGCACGCGCACCAGATCACGTTTACGCATCCGGAAACGGGCAAGCCGGTGACGGTGAAAGCAGCGTTGCCGGGCGAGTGTGAGCGTTTCTTGGTAAGCTTGGGAAAACCAGTCGGTTAATACCGATCAGCATTAATTTTTCCTGGGGACTGTCCCCGTATGGGGACCGTCCCCCGGTGTTAGGGAGCCGCCAAGCTTTCTGAACACCGGGGGACGGTCCCCTGCGGGGACAGTCCCCTGGTAGGCACGTTAAATGGCAAAAAAGCAATACGACCTCATCGTTTTCGATTGGGATGGCACCCTCATGGACAGCACCGGGGCCATCGTCAAATGCATCCAGGCAGCAGCCCGCGACCTCGGCCTTCCGATTCCGCATGAATCCGCCGCAGCCCACGTCATTGGCCTGTCGCTGTACGAAGCCATGGAAATGGCGCTGCCCGGCATCGACCCGGCCATGTATCCGCGTGTGGTGGAGCGCTACCGCGTCCATTACCTGTCGCGCGACCATGAGCTGACGCTGTTCGCCGGCGTCGAGGACATGCTGCGCGAACTGGCGTCGAAAGGCTATTTCCTGGCGGTGGCGACCGGCAAGAGCCGCGTCGGCCTGAACCGCGCGCTGAACGCGGTCGGCCTGCTCAGCCTGTTCCATGCGACCCGCTGCGCCGACGAAACCTTCTCCAAGCCGCACCCGGCCATGCTGCAGGAACTGACCCGCGAACTGGGCCAGGACCTGCGCCGCACCGTGATGATCGGCGACACCACGCACGACCTGATGATGGCCAACAATGCCGGCGCGCACGGCATCGCGGTCCAGTATGGCGCGCATCCGGTAGACCAGCTGCACGCCTGCAATCCGGTGTACTCGGCGGCCTCGGTGCAGGAGCTGCACCAGTGGCTGGCGGAGCACGCCTGATGGCGGACGCCCGCATCCTGGTGTGCGCGTCGGACGAGGTGGCCGAAGGCGGCAAGGGCGTGCGCTTCCCGGTGCAGGTGTACGGCGACCAGGCCACCGGCTTCGTGGTGCGTCGCGGCGGCAAAGCCTACGGTTACCTGAACCGCTGCGCGCACGTGCCGACCGAGCTGGACTGGTTCAAGGGCGAGTTCTTCGAGTCGAGCGGGATGTACATCATGTGCCAGACGCACGGCGCGATCTATACGCCCGAGACCGGGGTCTGCGTGGGCGGGCCGTGCAAGGGCGGCCACCTGAAGCCAATTTCCGTAGAAGAAGACAACAACAGCATATACTGGCACCCCGACGACCAGATTCGCCCGCCGGAGTAAGTGACGGGCAGGGGACTGTCCCCAAAGGGGACCGTCCCCCCCGGTGTTTGATCGCCGAGTTAGCGCTACCTTCTTGCCAATAACACCAGGGGACGGCACTGCCGCCTTGGCGCCTGCGGGGACAGTCCCCAACCCAACACACAGATACACATGAGCGACGAAAACCAGCCAGACCCAACCGTTGACACCACCGCCTCGACCAACTGGGAGCGCGACACGCTGCAAAAGCTCGTGCTCGCCACCGTGCGCGAGCAGCGCGCCTCGCGCCGCTGGGGCATCTTCTTCCGCCTGGCGACGCTGGCCGCCGTGTTCTTCGTGGTGTGGGCCTACTTCGATTTCGACTTCCCTAGCCTGGCCGAGGAAAAGATCGGCCCGCACACCGCGCTGATCGAGATCGACGGCGAAATCGACGTCGAGGGCACGGGCGCCGCCGACAACGTGATCCCATCGCTCAACAAGGCCTTCGCCGACGAAGGCGCGGCCGCGATCGTCCTGCGTATTAACAGCCCGGGCGGCAGCCCGGTGCAGGCCGGCATCATCGTCGACGAAATCAAGCGCCTGCGCGCCGAATACCCGGAGAAACCGCTGTATGTGGTGGTGGACGAGATCTGCGCGTCCGGCGGCTACTACATCGCCGCCGCGGCCGACCGCATCTACGTGAACAAGGCCAGCATCGTCGGTTCGGTCGGCGTGCTCATGGACGGCTTCGGCTTCACCGGGCTGATGAACAAGCTCGGCATCGAGCGCCGCCTGCAGACCGCCGGCGAGAACAAAGGCTTCATGGATCCGTTCAGCCCGCAGTCGGAGCGCCACAAGCAATACGCGCAGGAAATGCTGAACGAAATCCACCAGCAGTTCATCACCGTGGTGCGCGAAGGCCGCGGCAAGCGCCTGAAGGAAACGCCGGACATGTTCTCCGGCCTGTTCTGGACCGGCGCGCGCGCCGTCAAGATGGGCCTGGCCGATGGCTTCGGCACCGTGGACACGGTGGCGCGCGACATCGTCAAGGCCGAGGACGTGGTTGACTATACGCAGCAGGAAGGCCTGCCTGAACGCGTGCTGAAGCGCTTCGGCGCGGCGGTGGGCGAGGGCGCGGCGAAGACCATGCTGCGCACGCCGGCGCCTGCCTTGAAGTAACAGCTCGAAGAAAAGGCGCGCTCGGCCCTTGCATTGTCGGGGATGTGGGCTATATTGGGGGAGTAGTTCTTCGTTGGAGGGCCGAAAATACAAATCGGCAAAAGTCACCTGATTGGAAACTACAGCCGCGAACATCGCGGAAACTGAGTGAATTCTTTATTCCTCACCCAGGTCCCGGATGGGGCTGAAAACGACGGCACATCGCCGTCGTTTTCGTTTTGTGAGACGCGTTCCCGCGAATGCGGGAACCCACGCAGAATATGCGCAACGAATCCGCAACCGCTGGGATCTCCTCAGCATGGGATCCCGCGTACGCGGGGATGACAGGTGTCAGCCTACGCAGGATTTCTCAGGCTTGCCTTGCCGCTCGCCGTCCTGCGACAAGCCACCCAGGCTGATCCACTCATACAAGCGCTCGCCCAGCGCCGCGTACCACACCTCACGCACGCCGCTCTCCTGCGAGTCCGCCGGCGCAGCCAGCTGGTCCGCGCTTCGCCAACGCGCCATCGCCGCGCGCGCCTTCAGCAGCGCCGCCTGTTCCATCGCATTGGTGGATACAAATTCAATTTCCGTGTGGCTTTGTTCGTTATGTGTATTCATCACTGGTACCTGTGTCCTCATGATGACGGCCGTTGAATGATCGTTGGTCGGGGAATTTCATTAGGTAAATTCCTAATGCTTGTAAGTGTATCGGTAGGGGACCGATTCCAATTGATCTACGTCAAAGATGCTTTTCGCCGCTTGCCGCATGGGCGAAGAAGGCCTGTTCTGTTAAAGTTGCGCCCCATGAGCAAACTTTCCCTAGACCGCATCCTGCAATCGCAGGGTTTTGGCACGCGCAAGTACTGCCGCGCGCTGATCGAGGACGGCGACGTCGCCGTGAACGGCGAAATCCACCAGAATTACAAGACCACGATCGACACCGATGGCCTGGTTCTGACCGTCTTCGACGAAGAGTGGGTCTATCGCGAGCACGTGTACATCGCGCTGAACAAGCCGTCCAACTATGAGTGCTCGCGCAAACCGAGCCACCACCCCGGTGTATTGACGCTGTTGCCCGAACAGTTCACCTGGCGCGACGTGCAGCCGGTCGGCCGGCTCGACCACGACACCACCGGCATGCTGCTGATGTCCGACGACGGTCCCTTCATCCACGCGCAGTCCTCGCCCAAGCGCCACGTGCCGAAGGTGTACCTCGCGACCACGCAGGAGCCGGTGACGCAGGCGCTGGTGGACCAGCTGCTGGCGGGCGTGCAGCTGCACGACGAGCCTGCGCCGCTGGCCGCGGTGCGTTGCGTGCAGCGCGGCGAGCACCAGCTCGAGATCGTGCTCGAGCAGGGCAAGTACCACCAGGTCAAGCGCATGCTGGCCGCGGCGGGCAACCACTGCGCCGCGCTGCACCGTTCGGCCATCGGCGGCCTGCAGCTGGAAGCGCTCGACCTGGGCGAAGGCGAGTGGTGCTACCTCACCCCCGAACAGCTCGCCCTCCTGGTCCCGTAAGAAAAGGAAGGGGGACTGTCCCCAACGGGGACCGTCCCCAGCTTTTTAGCCAACATCCCCCGGAACCAATGAAACTAGCCACTATCAAAGATGGAACCCGCGACGGCCAGCTGGCCATCGTTTCCCGCGACCTCAAACTTGCCCACATGGCCGACGGCATCGCGCCCACGCTGCAGGCCGCGCTCGACGACTGGGCCTTCATCGCCCCGCAACTGGCCGAACTGTCCGACAGCCTGAACAACGGCCGCACGCGCCGCCATTTCGACTTCGACCCGGCCAACTGCATGGCGCCGCTGCCGCGCGCCTACCAGTGGGCCGACGGCTCCGCCTACGTCAACCACGTTGAACTGGTTCGCAAGGCGCGCGGCGCCGAGATGCCGCAGTCGTTCTGGGAAGACCCGCTGATGTACCAGGGCGGCAGCGACGATTTCATCGGCCCGTGCGACGACATCGTGCTCGCGCATGAAGCATGGGGCATCGACTTCGAAGCCGAGATCGCGGTCGTGACCGGCGACGTGCCGATGGGCGCCACGCCGGACGAAGCGCAGCAGCATATTCGGCTGCTCATGCTGGTCAACGACGTCTCGCTGCGCAACCTGATTCCAGAGGAACTGGCGAAGGGCTTCGGCTTCTTCCAGTCCAAGCCCGCGACCAGCTTCTCGCCGGTGGCGGTGACGCCCGATGAACTGGGCGACGCCTGGAACCACGGCAAAGTGAACCTGCCGCTGCGCTCCACCTGGAACGGCAAGCTGGTGGGCGAGCCGCACGCTGGCACTGGCATGATCTTCAACTTCCCGCAGCTGATCGCGCACCTGTGCAAGACGCGCAATGCGCGCGCCGGCAGCATCATCGGATCGGGCACGGTCTCGAACAAGGATGCGAGCCGCGGCTACTCCTGCATCGCCGAAAAGCGCTGCCTCGAAATCATCGAAGGCGGGGAGGCGGTCACCGAGTTCATGAAGTTCGGCGACAGCATCCGCATCGAAATGCTCGACGGCGAAAAGCGCAGCATCTTCGGCGCCATCGACCAAAAAGTAGCGCAAGCATAAGGAAGGGGACTGTCCCCGCAGGGGACCGTCCCCAGCTCTTCAACATGATTTGCCAGTCCCGCGTTCGGAGCGCTACCGCGACTCCCAGAATTCGCCCCCAACTTCCTCGGCGCGCAGATCCACGCTGACCGGTTTTGTGATCCTGCGGCTGACGCGCGCGTCCAGCAATCGCCCGTCCGCTTCGTGCAGGCGATACCACAGGAACGCCACGCCTGACAGCCGCAGGTGCTGGCCTGTAAACAGATTGTCCTTCACCAGCGTCATCCCTTCGAGGCGCAGGTCGAAGTCCAGCACCAGCGCGCCGCGCACGCGGTTTGCGTAGCCCAGGTAGCGCGCCGCGTTATACAGCGGGCTCCTGTCGCCCGTTTCGCCAACCCTGAGCGATTCGACGAAGGCATCGACCGCCTTCAACAGTCCACCGGCGCCGTCCGCCACGCGCGACAGCTCCTTTTTCAGGTCGCCTTTCGACGCATCTGCAATGCGCTCGATAAGCGCGACGCGGTTCGCGTTCTCCCCGCGCAGGTTGACCAGTGCGCGCACGCGGCCAATCAACTGGTCGTGCTGCGCGGAGTCGAGTTCACCCATGTAGCCCTGTCCCAGCCCGGCGATTTTTTCCGGGCAGGCCTGCCCCAGCGCGCTGACGAACAAGGCACGCGCGCCGTCGCCGTAGGCGATGCCTTCTGCGGTCACGTCCGTCTTCAGCAAGGAAGTGATATCGGCGATCGCCTTGATCGTCGCCGGCCCGGCTGCAAGGCCGAGGGCGGACATGCTTGCGCGCTTGGACTCCGCGGGCGCGTGCTCGTCGAGCACCGCCTGTAGTTCCTTCGCCTGCTTTACCAGGCTATTGTTCATGTGCGCAATACCGTCATGGACGATGCGCGCCGTGACGACGCCCTGCGTCGCTGCCGCGTCGTACACGGCGGTTCGCCGGTCGCGGGGCAGGGATGCGCAGACTTCCGCGGCCAGCTCGCGCGCGAGGTCGACTGCCTTCACCAATCCCGCTGCGCCCATGCCCGAAACGTCGGCCGTACCGGATAACGCTTTGCTGGTCGAGGGCGGCAGCCGCGCCAGCAGTTCGGCGCGTTCGGCCTCGGCGGTCGCCTTGCGCGCTTCGGCGTCGCGCTGCGCGAGCATCGAATCTGCCGTCGCCTGGAAAATCTTCAGCTCCAGCGCGGCCTTCGCCGCCTCGATTTCGCTTTTGGTCTGAGCAGCCGCCGGCAACGCTACGAACGCCGCGAGGCAGGTGCCAATTAACCACTGTGGGGAAGAGGTCATCGGTTCCGGGAGGCCATGGGTCCTCCGATTCAAGGTAACGGTTGCCATTGTTTTCTGGAGGGAAAGGACGCGCCTTGCGGATGAGCAATGCAATGCGAGGCACCGTTAGCTTTTGGCGGAATCGGCACAATCATGTTCGATTTCGCCAAATGGTGAGCAGGGGGGCACGGCCAGTATTGGATAGTTTCTGGATGCCCCGACTGCGGCATAATGCTGGGTTCCGAGAGCAAATCGTCATCATCCAATGAAAATCTACCCAGTCATCCTCTCCGGCGGCGCCGGTACCCGTCTCTGGCCGCTGTCGCGCGCGGTGCTGCCCAAGCAGCTGCTGCCGCTGGTGTCGGACAAGACGATGCTGCAGGATACGATCCTGCGCGTGGCTGACTGGGCCGACCTGATGGCGCCGCTGATCGTGTGCGGCAACGACCACCGCTTCCTGGTGGCCGAGCAGCTGCGCGAGATCGGCATCAAGCCGCTCGGCATCCTGCTCGAACCGGTCGGCCGCAACACCGCGCCGGCCGTCGCTGCCGCCGCCAACTACCTGAAGGCGATCGACCCGGAAGCGGTGATGCTGGTGCTTCCGGCCGACCACGTGATCACCGACAAGGCCGCGTTCGAAGCTGCCGTGCAGCGCGCGATGCTGATGGTGAAGGAGGGCGGCCTGGCCACCTTCGGCATCGTTCCGCAGGCGCCTGAAACCGGCTACGGCTACATCCGCCGCGGCGCCGCGATGGATTCCTGCGAAGGCTGCTACCGGGTCGACCGCTTCGTGGAAAAGCCAAGCCGCGAGACCGCCGAATCGTTCCTGGCCGAAGGCGGCTACTACTGGAACAGCGGCATGTTCCTGTTCCGCGCCCAGCGCTACCTGGACGAACTGGCGCAGCTGCAGCCATCGATCGCGGAAGCCGCGCAGACCGCGGTGCAGAAGGG
>DASTVB010000096.1:0-31569 GCA_035759315.1 Telluria sp.
TTACCTCAAGTTTTTCGAGCGCGCGCGCACCGAATGGCTGCGGTCGGTAGACATATCGCAGCAGTCGCTGGCCGAGAGCACCGGTGCCATGTTCGTGGTCGGCAGCGCTACCGTCGAGTATCATGCGCCGGCCCAGCTCGACGATGAATTAAAATTAACATTGCAAATCGAGAAGCTTGGCCGCGCGTCGGTCCAGTTCCTCCAGCAAGCGTGGTGCGGCGAGAAGCTCCTGGCCAGCGCTCGCGTCAAAGTAGGCTGCGTGGATTCCGCCACCTTGCGCCCCCGCCCCCTGCCCGACTCGGCCGCCGTCCCGATGCGCGCCGCCCTGATTTGATTACCCTGAACAGAAACCAATGAACGCAAGCCCAGACCTCTCTTTTGTCGAACTGATTGCAAACGCGCACCTGATTGTGCAACTGATCATGGCGCTGCTGCTTGGCGTTTCACTGGTAAGCTGGACCTATATATTCCGTAAGGTTTTTGCGATCCGCGCCGCGCGCGCGCAAACCGAAAAGTTCGAACGGACTTTCTGGGCCGGCGGTAACCTGCATACGCTGCACCAGAACGCCACGAACTCGCGCGAGCACGGCGGCGCGCTGGCACGCATCTTCGAGGCAGGCATGGGCGAATACATCAAGGGCAAGCAGGCTGCCAAGGACGCGCTCGACACCGGCGCGGTACTGGACGGTGCGCGCCGTGCGATGCGCGCCGCCTTCCAGCGCGAACTCGACGCCCTCGACACCCACCTGAACTTCCTCGCTTCGGTCGGTTCGGTCTCCCCTTACGTCGGCCTGCTCGGCACCGTGTGGGGCATCATGAACGCGTTCCGCGGCCTGGCCAACGTGCAGCAGGCCACGCTGGCGGCAGTCGCGCCGGGCATCGCCGAAGCGCTGATCGCCACCGCGATCGGCCTGTTCGCCGCGATCCCCGCAGTGGTGGCGTACAACCGCTTCACCCACGACATCGACCGCCTGGCGATCCGCTTCGAGAGCTTCGTCGAAGAGTTCTCCAACATCCTGCAGCGCCAGTCGCGCTAAGACGGGACGACAGCCATGGCAAGCTCATTCTCCAGCAGCCTTCGGGGCGGACGAGGCAGGAAATTCAAGTCCGAGATCAACGTCGTGCCTTACATCGACGTGATGCTGGTCCTGCTGATTATTTTCATGGTAATCCCGCCGGCGAACAACCCGAGCGTGATCAACCTGCCGCAGGCGGAGCGCTCGGCGCTGCCGCCGGACGACTACATCCAGGTGATCGTGCAGCCGAACCAGCTGTCGATCGCGGTCAACGGCAAGAACCCGCGCGCGGTGGAGACGGTCGACGACCGTCCGGAACTGATCCGGCGCCTGCGCGCGCTGCACGAAGAAAAGCCGGAATACCCGGTCATGATTTCGGGCGACAAGGACGTGAAGTACGACGAGGTGATCCAGCTGATTTCGGAAGCGAAGAAGATGGGGATCAATCGCGTCGGCCTGGCCACGAAGTGAGTAGCGAGCGATGACTTTTGTAACAGCAGGCAGCCATTACAAGGTGCCGCCGGAACCGTCCCGCTGGTCCGCCATGGGCCTGGCGGTGGCGGTGCATGCCGGCCTGCTGTTCTTCCTCTGGATCGGGGTCCAGTGGCAGAGCACCGAGCCGGTCGCGGTGGAAGCGGAAGTCTGGTCGGTGCAGACCGAGATGGCCGGTCCGCCGCCGCCACCGCCGCCGCGCGTGGAACCGCAGCCGGAGCCGCGTCCGGAGCCGGAGCCGACGCCGACGCCGAAGGTGGAGCAGCCGGTCGCCAAGACGCCGCCGGACATCGCGCTCGAACGCGAGAAGAAGCGCAAGGAAGAACAGAAGAAAGCCGAAGAACTGGCGAAGCAGGAAAAGCTGGAGAAACAGAAGCAGGATCAGCTCGAGAAGGAAAAGCTGGCCAAGGAAAAGCAGGCCGCGAAAGAGAAGGCGGATAAGCTGGCCAAGGCGGAAGCGGACGCGTTGAAGAAGTCGCGCGAGGCCGAGATGCGCAGGCTCTCGGAAGCTGCGAGCGGCACCGGCAGCGCGGCGCGTTCGACCGCGCCGAAGAGCGACCCGGGCTACATCGCCAGCCTGACGGCCAAGATCAAGGGCAACATCATCTACGGCGGCGACCGTGATGTGCCCGGAGATCCGCGCGCGGTGTACCGGATCGAGCAACTGCCGACCGGCGAGATCATCGGCTTCAAGAAGATCAAGAGCAGTGGAATACCCGAATACGACCGCGCAGTGGAACAGGCGATCACCGCATCGTCCCCGCTGCCGAAGAAAAAAGACGGCACGGTCGAACGTTCGATCGAGCCAATCTTCAAATTAAAGGACTGAACATGAATTTTGCAAAAGGCCTGATCCTGTGCGGCGCAATGTTCGCCGCTTCGGCAAAAGCACAACTGCGGTTCGAGATTTCCGGCGTCGGCAGCACCCAGATCCCGGTCGCGGTAGCCACCTTCTCCGACGAGAACCTGGCGCCGGCGCTGATGTCGAACGTGATCAAGGCGGACCTGGAGCGCAGCGGCGTATTCAAGGTGATCGACGCCGGCCGCGTGCTGTCCGAGAAATCCCCGGTCGACTACAACGAATGGAAAGCGCGCGGCGCCCGCGCGCTGGTGGTGGGCAGCGTCGCCAAGCTGGCCGACGGCCGCTTCGACGTGCGCTACAAGCTGCTCGATGCTGTCAACAGCGGCGAGCTGTCGACGCTGTCGCAATCGACTCTGCCGCGCTACACCCGCCTAGCGGCCCACAAGATCGCCGACGACATCTACGAAAAGCTGACCGGCGTGCGCGGCGCGTTCGCCACCCGCATCGCCTACGTCAACGAGAACCGCGCGCGCCACGTGTACAAGCTGGAAGTGGCGGACGCCGACGGCGAAGGCACCCAGGTCGCAGTCACCTCCAACGAACCGATCATCTCGCCATCGTGGTCGCCTGACGGCACCAAGGTCGCCTACGTTTCGTTCGAGCAGAAGAAGCCGGTCATCTACGTGCAGGACCTGGTTACCGGTTCGCGCCGCGTGGTCGTGAACCAGAAGGGTTCCAACTCGGCGCCGTCGTGGTCGCCGGACGGCAGCAAGCTCGCAGTGGCCCTGTCCAAGGACGGCCACACCCAGGTCTACACCGTCAACGCCGACGGCTCCGGCCTGCGCCGCGTGTCGAACAGCCCGGGCATCGACACCGAACCGCAGTTCTCCAGCGACGGCCAGTACATCTACTTCACCAGCGACCGCAGCGGCGGCCCGCAGGTGTACCGCATGCCGGCAGGCGGCGGCAATGCCACGCGCGTGACCTTCAACGGCAGCTACAACATCAGCCCGCGCGTGTCCTCGGACGGCAAGACGCTGGCGTGGGTATCGCTGCGCAACGGCGACTACGGCCTGTACGCGATGGACCTGGCCAGCGGCCAGGAACTGCGCCTGGCCGACAACGCCACCGAACCAAGTTTTTCCCCGAACGGCAAGTACATCATGTACGCGACCGACGCGGGACGCCGCAAATCGTTGGCAGTAGTGTCGGTCGATGGCCGTGTCAAGCAGCGCCTGACTACAAACGCAGGAACGATCCGGGAGCCCAACTGGGGCCCGTTCATGAAGTAACAACCTTTTTTTAAACCCGCAAGGAGAAAACCATGCAAAATTTTAAGAACATCGCCATCCTCATCGCCACGGCCGCCGTGGTTTCCGCTTGCAGCTCGCCTGAAGTGAAACTGGATGAGACCCCGGTCGTCGAGAAGCCGGTCGCGCAAGCGCCTGTCACCGACACCCGCGACGTCAAGCCAGTCGAAACCGGCTCCACCGATCCGCTGGACGACCCGAAGGGCGTGCTGGCCAAGCGCAGCGTGTACTTCGACTTCGACAGCTACGTAGTGCGTGAAGACGGCCGCGACGTGGTTGCGAACCACTCCGCCTACCTGACCAAGAACACCGGCCGCAAGATCCTCATCCAGGGCAACACCGACGAACGCGGCGGCACCGAGTACAACCTGGCGCTGGGCCAGAAGCGCGCAGAAGCAGTGCGCCGCTCGATGGCAGCGCTGGGCGTAGCCGAATCGCAGATGGAAGCCGTGTCGCTGGGCGAAGAAAAGCCGAAGGCAGTTGGCAGCACCGAAGAAGCATGGGCAGAAAACCGCCGCGCAGACATCGTGTATTAATCCGTAGTTTTGTTTGACAGCGTGGCGGCATGCAGTGCAGACTGCTTGCCGTCACGTTGAGAAAGCCCCCATGAACATTTCGACCAAATCCCGCATCGCCGCACTGTTCCTCGTATTTGCCGCCTCCTCCGCGCAGGCCGGCATCCTGGACGACGACGAAGCCCGCAAGGCGATCATCGACCTGCGCGCCAAAGTCGAGAACCTGACGCGCGAACTGAACGCGCGCATCGACACCAAGGCCGACAAGACCCAATCGCTTGAATTTATCAGCTCGAACGAACGCATGCTGGGCGAAATCGCCAGCCTGCGCGGGCAGATCGAAGTGCTGGCCAACGAAGTGGCCAACGTCCAGAAGCGCCAGCGCGAGCTGTATGCGGACCTGGACGAACGCATCAAAAAACTCGAACCGCGCGAAGTGACCATCGACGGCCAGACCGCCGAAGTGGACGTCTCCGAGCAGAAATCGTATGAAGCCGCGATCGCCATGTTCAAGGCGGGCGACTACAAGGCCGCCGCCAGCGCGCTGTCGGACTTCGTGCGCCGCTACCCTGCTTCGAGCTATGCCGCCAACGCGCAGTACTGGCTTGGCAATACCTACTATGCGGACCGCGACTACAAGAAGGCGATCGCCGCGCAGCGCGACGTGGTCGCCAACTACGGCGACAGCGCCAAGGCGCCGGACGCGCTGCTGAACATCGCCAGCAGCTACACCGAGCTGAAGGACAAGAAGAACGCGCGCAAGGCGCTGCAGGACCTGGTCGCGAAGTATCCCGACTCGAGCGCCGCGCAGGACGCCGCCGCCCGTCTCAAAACGCTGAAATAATCCGGCTCGGGGGTTTGACAGGTTCGGCAGGAGCCAATATAATCTTGCTTCTTTCGGGGGTCGTTAGCTCAGCTGGTAGAGCAGCGGACTTTTAATCCGTTGGTCGCAGGTTCGAATCCCGCACGGCCTACCACGAATTCGCAGTACAGATCAGGGTTACCCGCTTATGCGCGTAACCCTTTTTTGCGTCCCTGCCCTCCGCGCCGCAATGTGCGGTCCTGCCACAGTTTCGTGCGATCCGGTTTGACCGATATCAAATCAGCATCAAGCCACGCTGTACATCCCCGCCTACCCTTCTATGCTGGACGCAGATTCCCCGATATTCGACCAGGAGGTGTGTATGAATACGATGAAACAGGCCGGGAAGGCCGTACTGACGACTAGCTTCCTGTGCGCAGGCCTGGCGATGGCACAGGCGACCGCACCAGCCGTCCCGGTGGCAGGCACTGCCAAGCTGGGCGTGGTGGTGGCCGAAATGGAAGCGGTCATCGCCGGCTGGAGCGTCAAGAACGACATGCTGCGCAAACCGGTCTACAACGATACCAAGAACCGGATCGGCACGATCTCCGACATCATCATCGCGCCGAACGCGAACGCCAGCCTCCCGGCAGCAACCTTCGCGATCATTGGCGTGGGCGGCTTCCTGGGCATCGCCAAGCACGATGTAGCGATCCCGATGGAGCAACTGCGCATGCGCGACGGCAAGCTGGTGCTGGCGGGCGCGACGAAGGAAGCGCTCAAGGTCCTGCCTGAATTTAAGTACAGAAACAAGTAGGAACCGGGGGGCCTCCCCCTGGTGTTCGCGGGTCCGCGGCACGTCCGGAACACGGGTGACGGTTGCTGCGGAACGGGTCCCCTGCCCGAATCCCCTTAATCCATCTTAAGTTTTGGGTGCGGTTTTTTCGCGCGCCCGCAACGCATGCGTACTTTGTCTGGCCTCACCCCCACTTTTGCAAACAAATATGTCTAGCCGTCATGTAATATTGGTGAAAAGGAAGATTATTGTCTTCCCAACCGATCCGCCGACGTGCGTGCCAAGCACGACACATATTGCAAAAGGTCTAGAAAATGTTCAAAAGCCTGTCCATCAAGGCTCGCCTCATCCTTGTCCTCGCCTTCCTGTGCTGCCAGCTGCTGACGGGCGCCTTCATCGGCATTGGTAGCCTCAGCCTTGCCAACGATGCAATGCGCAGTATGTACGCCGATCGCGTTGTTCCGGTCGCCCAGCTCGACGAGATGCTCGGCCTGTTCGACCGCAACCAGGTCAATATCGCGCGCAGCCTGACGGTCGACGCCGAGCAAGCCTCGAAGCTGATGGACCAGGTGGAAACGAACATCCCGAAGCTCAGCAAGGTGTGGGATGAGTACATCAAGACCAAGCTCACCGACGAGGAGCGCGTCCTGGCCGATGCGTTCGCCGAAACCCGCAAGGTTTATCTCGCCGAAGCGCTGAAGCCGACCATCGCCGCAGTCCGTGCACAGGACATTCCCGGCGCCACCGCGCTGGCGCACGGCAAAATGGCGTCGATGATGGAGCCGGTCCGCCGCGGCCTCGAAAAACTGATCGCCCTGCAGTCGAGCGTCGCGAAGGCGGAATACGAAGCGAACGAAGACCTTTATCTCCTGATCCGCAATACCTGCATCGCGGCGCTGATCCTCGGCATGATCGTGGCCATCTCGATCGGCGCGTGGCTGGTGCGCGCGATCACCCGTCCGCTGAACGAAGCGGTCGCGATCGCCGGCGACATCGCCGCGGGCGACCTGACCCGCCACATCGAAGTCAAGTCGCAGGACGAGATGGGCGTGCTGACCGACGCGCTCAAGAAAATGAACGACAGCCTGGTGAGCATCGTGGGCCAGGTCCGCACCGGCACCGACATGATCGCCACCGCGTCCAACCAGATCGCGCACGGCAATATGGACCTGTCGGCCCGCACCGAACAGCAGGCCAGCTCGCTGGAAGAAACCGCATCCTCGATCGAAGAACTCACCTCCACCGTGCGCCAGAACGCCGACAACGCGCGCCAGGCCAACTCGCTCGCGCAGTCGGCCTCAGACGTCGCGGGCAAAGGTGGCGCGGTGGTGTCGGAAGTCGTCACCACCATGCAGGCGATTAACGAATCGGCCAAGAAGATCGTCGACATCATCGGCGTCATCGACGGCATCGCCTTCCAGACCAACATCCTGGCGCTGAACGCCGCGGTGGAAGCGGCGCGCGCCGGCGAACAGGGCCGCGGCTTCGCCGTGGTGGCCTCCGAAGTGCGCAACCTGGCGCAGCGCAGCGCCAACGCGGCCAAGGAGATCAAGGCGCTGATCGGCGACTCGGTCGAGAAGGTCGACGCGGGCAGCCGCCTGGTGAACCAGGCCGGCATGACGATGGCCGAAGTGGTCGACAGCGTCAAGCGCGTCACCGACATCATGGCCGAGATCACCGCCGCCAGCGTCGAACAGACCGCCGGCATCGAACAGATCAACCAGGCCATCACCCAGATGGACGACGTGACGCAGCAGAACGCGTCGCTGGTGGAAGAAGCCGCAGCCGCGGCGCAGTCGCTCGAGCAGCAGGCCGGCGAACTGTCGCAGCTGGTCAGCGTGTTCAAGGTGGAGCGCCGCAGCAGCAGCCGCGCCGCAGCGGCAGTGGCGGCTCCTGCCGCCGCTTCGACCGAGGTGGCGGTACGCCGTCCGCCGGCCAAGCGCCTGGGCGCCAAGCCTGCCGCCCGCGCCGCGCGCGCGGCAGCGCCGGAAGCAGCCCGCCCGGTCGCCCCCGCGTCCGCCGAATGGGAAGAGTTCTAAGGCCCCGTCGTCCCAGCGTAGGCTGGGACCCATACTGAGCCCCCGAAGTTGGAAGTGGTTCCCCAGCCCCCGCCGGGATGACAGCGTCGGGGGCGTTGGCATACCCCCCACGGTATAGCGCCTGCCGCCGTTTCGAGCGGATACCCTCCGGGGTATACAGACTTCAAACCAGCCCGAAGGCATACCCCCAGGGGTATGCCTCCAGGCCAGCAAATCACCCTACCCCAGCAACTGGGGATTCATGCTCCAGGCGCTATACGCCAGCACGCAGGCAAATCCAACCCACGCCAGGTACGGCAGCATCAGCATCCCGGCCAGCGGCCGCACGCGCCAGAATGCGACCGTGGTCGCCGCCACCAGCACGAACAGCAGCAGTGCGCCACCAAAGGCCGCGCCGCCCATCCGCCATCCGAAGAACAGCCAGCTCCACAGCGCATTGACCGCCAGCTGCGCGACGAACAGCGCCAGCGTGCGCGGCGCGGCCGACGTCCCGCGCACCCGCCACACGCTCCACGCCGCAAACGCCATCAGCACATACAGGATGCTCCACACGGGCCCGAACACCGATGCAGGCGGCGCCCAGGACGGCAAGCGAAGCTGCGCGTAGAACTCCGCCGCCCCGACCGAGGCCATGGCTCCAATCCCCGCCGCGGCAAACGTGATCGCGCACCACGCGATCAGCCCCTTAAACTCGTGAATCCTGCGCTGGCTCATGCCGCTCCCTTTTCAGTCTGGTCCGATAACATGCGGTGATATTATCCGAAGACCCGTTTTCGAAACGCTCGCATAAAGGGAGTCGCATGTCTGACATCGCCCACCTGGATGTAGCCCGTGCCCGCAAGCTCGCGGAGGAAGCCGCTGCGCTCAAGGACGCCGGCGACATCGACGGCGCCATCGCGAAGTACCGCGAGGCGATCCGCTTCAATCCCACCGACGCATGGCTGTACAACCTGGCCCTCATTCACAAGTACCGCGGCGAATGGCGCGAGGCGTTCGACCTGAACCGCAGGGCATACGAACTGGATCCCGAAGAAGAAGCCACCCGATGGAACCTGGGGATCGCGGCAACCGCCCTGCGCGACTGGACTACGGCGCGCGAGATGTGGACGCGCTGCGGCATGAAGCTGGCCGCCGGCGACGGCCCGGTCGATGACGACTTCGGCAGCACGCCGGTGCGGCTTAACCCGGATGGCGATGCTGAAGTGGTGTGGGCGCGCCGGCTCGGCCCGGTGCGCGCCCGTATCACCAGCGTGCCGCTACCCGAATCCGGCTTCCGCTACCACGACATCGTGCTGCACGACGGCGCGGCGGTCGGCTACCGCATGTCCGGCGAAGTGGAGAAGCCGGTCTTCAACGTGCTCGAACTGTTCGAAGCGTCCACCTTCGGCACCTGGAGGCTGGACGTGGTCGCGCAGTCGGAGCAGGCGCTCGATGCCATGGCGGAGCTTTGTTCCGGCCACGGAATCGAGCTCGATGACTGGACCGGCATGCGCTACCTGTGCCGGCAATGCAGCGAAGGCCATCCGCACGACGAGCATGACCATGACGGGGATGAAGTCTGGGAGGAAGAGCGCTCGATCGGCGCCGCAGCCACCAGCCAGGCTGCAATCGATGCGCTCGCAGGCCTGACGCTGCCGCCCGGCGTGGCGCTCCTCAGCTCGGAATGCATGATTCGGCCATGCGACTCCTGAGGGTAGGCCTCCCGGCCGGCGCCCTTATTGCGGCTTGACCGCGGCTGGCGGCGGTGCGCGGCGAGGCATCGCGTTCATGTTGTCCATGTCGGCGGCGATCTGCCATTTGCCGTCAGGGCCGCGCTTGAGCACGAGGATGAATTTGCCTCCGTCGGGCTGGCCCGCCTGCTGCGCGAAGCCGCCGACCATGTAGGCCATGTCTTTCGATTCGGACCACGCGATCGCGCGCAGCGCCAGTGGGCTCCCCGCATTGCGTGCGTATGCCGCGGTGATCTGTTCCGCGCCGCGCGCCGGCATCTGGCCGTTCGGCAGCGCCATGCCGTCCGGCGCAAACAGCGCGGCGACGGCGGCCGGGTTGTTCGCGCTCCAGTGCTTCTCGTACTCGCGTAGGACGCGCTCGGCGTCGGCGGGCAGCTGCACCGACGGCAGCGCCGGGGCTTGCGGCGCTGCGGGTGCCGGCGCCTGCGCGGACACTGCGAGGGGTAAGGCGGAAAGCGCGAGCGCGCACGCGACGGTCTTCAGTTTCATGGGATTCCCTTGCAAACGATTGGTCAGATGCGGTGCGGCGCTATGCATTGGTCCGCCCCGACAGCCGCGAGTATCGCGCGACTTGGCTGTCGAGGCAACATGCAGACGTCAGTCGAGGCTGACCGCCTCGCCGGCTTCCAGCTCGGCCAGCGCCTGCTCGATTTCCGGACGCAGCTGGCGCACCGGCGTGTGCGCCAGTTCCTGCAGCGTGTGGCGCTTGGCGAGCTTCTTGGCGACCAGGTAGCCGAGCACGTAGCCCGAACGCGCCGGGACCGCGGCGTCTTCGTCCTTGCCCATGAAGTAGCGGCGATAATCTTCCGACGAGGTCGAGTCCATCACGGCGCGGAAGCCCTTGATGAACGCCGGCACGTCCGCCACCACGCGCTTCGGAGTCGAGCGCGGAAGGCCGAAGATCGCAACGCCGCCCGATCCCGGATTGAGCGCCTGCGCCACGTAGGTCGCAAGCCCCTCGGCCCACAGTGCCGGCAGCAGGCCAGCCGGCTGGTCCTTCGTGTCGAACTGGTGGTGGTAGAGGTGGAACAGCTCATGGTGGAAGAACGGCTGCGGATCGGCGTCGGTGCCGTACACGTAGGTGATCATGTCCAGACCGAACAGCAAGGCGCGCTTGCCCTTCACGTCGCGCAGGCCGCCGTCAAAGCCGCCGATCGAGTGCATGAAGTAGATCTCGCCGTCGTATGCCAGGTCCGGGAAAGTCTTGCGGAAGGCAGTTTCGTACTTTTGCAGGTCCTTGCCGATGCGGTCGGACACGGAGCGCATCACATCCATCTTGGTACCGATCATTCCCTGCACCAGCGCGTAGCGGCGCACCACTTCAGCATCGAGCTGCTTGCCTTCCGGAATGCTGAGCACGTTCGCCGAATACGCGTCCGGGTAGCGCTTCGCCATCAGCAGCTTGAATTGTTCGGCCTGCGCTTCCGGCGACAGGTGGCGGGTCTTGGCGTAGAAATCCCAGTATGCGGGCATCAGGTTGACGACGCGGTAGCCCGGCGTCGCGGCGGGCTTGACGTCGGCGGCGGCAGCGGCCGAGGAAAGGAGGATTGCGGCTGCCAGCGGCAGGGCGCGGCGCAGGAGTGGGTTCATGGCGCAGGTTCGATGTTAAAAAACCAGCAGCGTAATCCAGCTCCTGTATTTGCGCAACGGGGACCGGGGACTGTCCCGCCGGGTCTGTCCCCTGCCTTTCGGCTCCGGCAAGTTCAAAGGCCGGGGACAGTCCCCGCCGGGGACAGTCCCCTCCCCGAGCCCCGCACGCGGAATGTGTGTTCCGCCACCGTGCGTCCGGCAGCGTCGACCAGCGCCAGCCGGTGTTCCCCTGGAGTGGGACGCCAGCGATACCCGGCCCCGGCGGGCGCAATGCGTTCGCCGTCGAGCCGCCAGTAGAGGCCCTGCCCCGCCTGTGCGCTGAACGGCACGCGCTCCAGGTGCGCCGGTATATCGGGATCGAGCGCCAGCAGCGCGCCGTCGGCCGGATACAGGATGCGCGGATTGCGCTGGTGTGGTTCGACCAGCGCAACCACCGGCGTCTCGGTGCCTTTGACGAACCATTCCATGCGCGCCGCCTCCAGCTCCGGCTCGAAGCGCACGGCGCGGCGCACCACGCCCTCCGGTGCGGCCGGCGCCCTTCCCGGCGCGTCGTGGTGCAGGTAGTCCATCACGTCGCGCCACAGCGGCGCCGCTCCGGTCACGCCGGACACGTCCCACATCGAACGCCCGTCGAAATTCCCGACCCAGACGCCGACGGTGTACCGGTCCGAATAGCCAACCGCCCAGTTGTCGCGCATGTCCTTGCTGGTGCCGGTCTTGACCGCGGCCCAATAAGTGGTGGTCAGGTCGTTGCGCAGGCCGAAGGTGATGCTGCGCGCCGCGCGGTCAGCGAGGATTTCGGAGACGATGAAAGCGGCGCCGGCATCGATCGCGCGGCGCCTGGTTTCCGCGGCGCGCGGAACCAGCGTCGGCGTGCCGGCCATGCCGCCGTTGGCCAGGGTCCGGTAGGCGTTCGCGAGGGCGAGCAGGTTCACCTCGGCCGAGCCCAGCGCCAGCGAGAATCCGTAATAGCCTGCGTCCTGGTCGAGCGTGTCGAGGCCGAGCGATCGCAGCTGCTGGTGGAAGCGTTCGAGCCCGGCCAGCTGCAGCACCCGCACCGCCGGCACGTTGAGGGAACCGGCCAGCGCAGTGCGCGCGCTGACGAAACCCTTGAAATCGTTCTCGTAGTTGTTCGGGACGTACAGCCCGCCCGGCGTGGCGATGTCGAGCGGCGCGTCGTCCACCAGCGAGGCGGCGGTCAACATTCCGCGCTCGAACGCGAGCGCATACAGGAAAGGCTTGAGGGTGGAACCGGCCTGGCGCGGCGCGGCCACGCCGTCGACTTCCACCGCGCCGGCGTTGCCGACGTAGGCCAACACGTCGCCGCTGGCGTTATCCAGCACCACCAGCGCGCCGTCGTTGACGTTGCGCTCGCTCAGCGCGGCGAGCCGCTTGCGCAGCGCCTCCGTCGCGAAGCGCTGCAGCGCCGCGTCGAGCGTGCTGCGGGTGCGCGCTTCCGAGGCGGCCAGCAGATGGCGCGCGACCTGCGGGGCCGCCGGCGCGATCCCCATGCGGGCCGGGCGGCCCAGGGAGCGCGCCACCTCCCATTCGATCGCGCTGCATTTGGCGGCGACCCGCATGACGGCGGCGAGCGCGCAGGCGCGCCGTGCGACCGCTTTCGGCGCCGCGGCCGGCGAGCGCACCAGGCTGGCCAGGATCACTGCTTCGGTATCGTTCAGCCCGGACGCATCCTTCGCGAACAGCCCGCGCGCGGCCGCGCCGATCCCGCGCATGTCGCCCCGGAACGGCACCAGGTTGAGGTAGGCCTCCAGGATCTGCGGCTTGGTCCAGCCTTCCTCGATCACGCGCGCGGCCATCGCCTGGTCCCACTTCTGGCCCAGGGTGCGGCCACCGCTGGCGCGCCGCAGCGCCGGATCGAGCAAGGCGGCCAGCTGCATCGTAATGGTCGATGCCCCGCGCGTGCCGTTCCCGGTAATCCCGTCCCACGCGGCCTTGCCCATCGCGGCCAGGTCGACGCCGCCGTGCTCCTCGAAACGCGCATCCTCGGCGCGCACGATGGCCGCGCGCGCCGCAGGCGAGATGCCGGCCAGCGCCACCCACTGCGCCTGGCGCACCTGCAGGTTGATCCGCAGCGACTGCAAGGGCTCGCCGTGCCGGTCGAGCAACACCGCGTCCGAGCTGCGGTAGGCCGCCTTCACCTGCGCCGGCGTCGGCACGGCCGCCTGCGCCGACGCGGCGCACAGTACCAGCAGGAGCGGCGCCGCCAGCCGCATTTACTGCACCACCGTCATCGGCGCGTTCGGCGTGTCCCCGAACATTTCGGGGTTGTACATCGCTTCGACGTGGGTCGGCGGCAGCGTGAACTGGCCGGCGTTATTCAGCCGCACCGTGTATTCGACCGACCATTTTCCTTTCGGGACGAATGCGTAATACGCGCGGAAGCCGTCGTTGGCGCGCTCCTTGAACGCCGGCCACACCCAGCCGCGTTCGCGCTCGCCGGACGACTGGATCTGCGAATCGCGTCCCAGGCCGGTGCCGAGGATCGACGCGCCAGCGGGAATCGGATCGTCAACCACCACCCAGGTCATGTCCGACTGCGCTTCGAGGTCGAGGCGTACCCGGTACACGTCGCCGCGCGACCACGCGCCGGCCGTCTTGCGTTCCATCGGGGTGACCGTGCGGACCGCCTTGAAGCCCGATCCCTGGGGCGCGCTGATCGGCACCGCCGCCATGCTCTGCACCACCGCCCATGGCGCGCCGCCGCCCTTGTGCGCCAGGCCCAGACGCTGCAGCCCGGCCGGCCATGGGAACGAGACCGCCTTATCCTTGGCCTCAGACGCATCCGCGGGCCAGGTGACGGTGCGATTGACCGAGGCCAGCGACGCCGCGCTGCCGCCAGTCACCGGCTCCGATTCGAAGGCCTCCGAGAACTTCTCCATCGCCAGCACGCCCCATGCGTTGGCCACCGTGGTGTCCCAGTGGCCCTTGAGCTGGCGGCCAAGGGCGCCGCGCGCCAGCCGCCCCATGTCCTGCTTCCACGACGGTTCGTCCATTACCGCCAGCAGCAGGCGGTTTGCGTTCGAGTCGCCGGACATCATCAGCCACCACCAGCTGTCGGTGCGCTCGGTCGAGAAGCCCATCGTGGTGCCTTGCATGTTGAGGCGGGCACGCAGCACCTGCGCCGCCTGCGCCATCCGCACGTCCCGTTCCGGCAGGTCCGGACTGCGGCGCAGCACCAGGTACCAGTCGATCACCGCAGCGGTCGGCCACAGGTTGGGCGCGACGTCGAAGGAGCCGAGCATGTCGGCTTCCACCGGCCGGCTGCGCGACAGCGCCTCCAGCGCGCCGACCTTGCGCACCGCGAGGTCGGCCGTCGGCAGCGCGCTGTAGCGCACCACCGTGCCGCGCACGAAGCCGGTCAGGCCCTCCTCCATCTTCTGGCGCAGTTCATCCTCAATCCCATATCCCGCCTCATGGGCCACGCTCAGGACGTATGCAGTGAGCGTGTCCGAGCCCTGGTCCATCATCGTGAAGTATTTGACCAGGCCATCCTTGTCGAGGTGCCCGGACAGCGTAGTCATCACCTCGTCCCACGCCGCCTCATCGCGCAAGGCGACCGCTTGCGACGCGCGCTGCTCGAAGCAGGTGTATGGGTATGCGCGCATGAATTCGCGCACCCCCGGCATCCCACCGGCGATGGTCGGCGTGAAGCTGGCGACGATGCCGCCGCGTCCCGGTACAGCGCCCGCGGGCACCTGGACCGGAATCGACAGCGGCTTGTCCACCCGCACCAGCGTCGCCTGCAGCGTGCGCACCGGTACCGCCGCCTTGACTTCCTGCCTGACGCGCACCAGGTCGCGCGCCTGCGCGGACGAGGCCTGCGCCTCCCACGCCAGCGCCTTCGCGCCGAACGGCACCGTGTAGTCCCATCCGATTTCGCGGGCCTCGCCGGCCGCCAGCGTCAGCTGGCGTTCCTCCAGCGCGGTGGCCGCGCCGCCATCGGCCGCGACCGACAGCTTCAGGCTGGCGTTGAGCTCCTTGCCGGAAGCATTCCGGACCGTGAAGCCGGCGCGCACGCGGTCGCCCTCGCGTACCATCTGCGGCAGGCCGGAAAGCAGCATCAGGTCCTGCGAGGTGCGCACGTCGGTCGAGCCGGTGCCGAACAGGTTGGCGCCGCCGCTGGCGATCGCGACGAAGCGGAACGAGGACAGCGAATCGTTGATCGGCACCTGGACGGTGGCCTCGCCGTTGGCGTCCAGCGTGACGCGCGCCTTCCAGAACAGCAGCGTGTCGAACAGCTCGCGCCCGCTGCTACGCCCCCCGCCATCGCCGCCCGCGGGCAGCGCCTTGCGGCCGAAGTGGCGTTTGCCGACCACCTGCATCTGCGCGGTCGAAGTGACCACCTGCAGGCCGCGCTCATTCATCATTTTCTCGAGCAGGTTCCAGCTGTCGTTGGGCATCAGTTCCAGCAGGCCGACGTCGACCGCGGCCAGTGCGATCTCGGTGCCGGCCGGCAGGCGCGCGCCGTTCGCACGCGCGACCTTCACTTTCACCTGCGCCTTTTCGCGCACCTTGTACACCGTCTTGTCGGCGGCCACCTGAACCTTCAGTTCGTGCGCGGCCCAGCCGACCTGGATCGGCGCGATGCCAAGCTTGTACGCGGGCTTGCCGAGGTCGAGCAGCGCGGTCGGCTTGACTCCCTCCACCCGGCCGCGCACCACCAGCGCCGACACGAACACGTTCGGCGTGTAGTTCGCCTTGACCGGGATCGAGAACGACGGATCCTTGCCGCTCAGGCGGCGCACGTAGGTGTCGATCACGCCTTCGCGCTCCACCGTGATGAGGGCGGTCGCCTCGCGGAACGGGCTGCGCACCTGGAAGGTGGCATCCTGTCCGGGCTCATAGCGCTTCTGCTGCGGCAGCAGGTCGATGCGGTCGCTGTCCGACACGTCGAACCACTGTTCCGCCTTGTTCACCCAGATCTCCTGGCGCGCGAACACGCGGCGCCCGGACGCATCGGCGGCGCTGGCCTGCAGGATCACGTCTCCCTCGACCGGCGAATTGACTGTGCAGCTGAGCAGGCCCTGCGCATCGGTCACGCCGTCGCAGGCTGGGCCGGCCTTTTTGATTTCGGTGCTGCTCTCATACGAATACAGGCCGCCCAGCAGGCGCTTGCGGTGCGAATACGTGATCCGCTGGTAGAACTCGATTGCCACCGGCGCGCCGGCCACCGGCTTGCCGGCCAGGTCCAGCACCACCGCCTGGAACTTCAGGCCGCCCTTGCCGGCGATCCAGCCTTCGCGCCGCAGGCCCAGCGATATCGCCGCCGGCCACAGTGCCACACGCTCGGAGACAGTCTGGATTTCGCCGTTCGGATCCTGGTAGCTCACTTCCGCCAGCAGTTCCGCCGGGGTGACGGTGGCGGGCAGGCCGTCGGCCTTGACACGCGCGCCTCCGGCCTTGTCGAGCGAAAGCTGGCGGGTGCGCACCGCGGACTGCGATGACTGCGATGCTTCCTCCGGTCCGTATTCCTCCTCGTCGTCCGATGCGCCGCGCGAAGTGCTTTCCACGCCCAGGCGCACCGGCTCGGCGCCGAACGAGAATGCCGCGTAGCCGGGGAACGCCACGTAGCGCGGCGACACCGTGGTGCGCAGCGTCACCGGCGCGAACGAGGCGCCGCCGCCGGACAGGTAGCTGACCTGCATGTCGAGCGACACCGCGGATGGGGCCACCTGCGGCTCGCGCGGACCCTGCAGCACCGCCTTCATCACCGGGATGCGGAACTGCTCGACCCGGAACGAGCCCGACATGATGCCGCCGACATAGACGGAATAGGTGCCCAGCTTCGCGCCCGCCGGGATCTTCCATTGCGCCGCCGCGGTCGCGTTCTTGTTCCAGGCCAGCGGCACGGCGAACTTCTCGTCGGTTCCCTCATGCACGATGTAGGCCCTGGCCGGACGCGAGGACGTGTCCTCGATGCTCATCTCCCCTTCGGCTTCGCTGTCCGCCGGGCGCACACGGTCGCTGCCATGGCGCTTGTCGGTGGCCGCCAGGGTTTCGAGTCCGCGCATGGTGTGCTTGCGCAGGAAGTGCTTCATGTGCACCGTCTCGCCGGCCCGCAGCAGCGTGCGGTCGAACACGGTGGCGGCCAGCGTGTTGTCGCTGCCGACGCTGGACCCGCTGTTGACGCCGAAGCGGTAAGGCTCGATGCCGCGGTCCCAGTCGGACAGCGTAAAGGTCATGTCCTCTCCAAGGCGGGCGCTGACAAAGAAGTTCTGCCCATACTTGCAGCCGGTCGGCACCAGCTGGGTGCGGATGCGCGCGACGCCGTCCGCATCTGTGTTGCCGGCCCAGATCTGCCTGCCATCGCATCCGCGCACCGCGACCGAGGCGCCGGCTATCGGCCTGCCCTTGTCGAGCGAGGTCACCCACACCACCGAGGACTCGGCGCCGCGCTTGAAGTGGGCGGCCATATTCGTCACCAGCGCGGCCGCATTGACATAGGCGGTGGTCTTCTTGCCGGCCAGCGCTTCACCGAGCATCGGGCTCGCCAGCTCCACCACATAGAACCCTGGCCGCGGCAGCGGAATGCCGATCACTTCCGACTCCGAGCCCTGCATGCGCGGCAGCGTGATGCGGCCGGCGCCGGAAGCGCCGCCCAGCAGCGAAGCTTTCATGTCGTCGAGGTCCTGGCTGCCCGGATTCCATCCGTAGGAGCTCATCTTGCGCAGCCACGCAATCACCTCGCCGTCCTCGACACGCAGCACTTTGCCCTCGACCGATCCCGGCAGGACGCCCAGCGCGAGTTCGTTCTCCACATTGCGCACCGTGACCGGCAGCAGCCGGCCGCCGTGGGCTTCGAGGATGCCGAAGCGCGCCGGGAACTTGGCCAGCGGCGGATAGGCGCTGGTCTTCTGCTTCAGGGGGAACGAGGCCGCGTTCACCAGCTTGCGGCCGGCGTCGTCGACCAGGCCGGGCGGCAGCGCCAGCGTCAGCTCCGCGTCGGCGGGAAACGGGCCCGGGAAGGACAGCGCCTCCGTGGTGGTGGAACGGTCCCGCTCGTCCACCGCAACCGGGTAGCGCTTCCCGGCCTTGTCGGTCAGGGCCACGCCGGCCAGCGCCTTGCGGTCGACCGGCGCGCTGAACTCCAGCGTGACCGGCTGGAACGGTATGCAGCCGCCCTTCGGCACCATCCTGCCGCAGGACAGCCGCGCGCTGAAGTCAGGCCGGGTGCGGTAGGCCAGTTCCTGGGCCTCGGTGGTGGCGACGCCCGAGGCGCTCATGATGCCCGCGTCCCACACCAGCTTCACCGGTACGCCGGCCGGCAGCGTGCGGCGGCACTGGAGCACCACGAAGGGCATGCCCTCGTGTTTCTGCGCCGTGCCGGGAATGATAGTGCGCACCACCCTGTCGCCGATCTTGAAATAGGCTTCCAGGAAGCGGTCGATGAACTGCTTGCGCGAGGCCAGTACCTTGTCGCGCTCCGCCCCGTCCAGCACGCGCACGCCGATCCGTTCGTTGAGGCCTTCGGCCTTGCACCAGGCATGCTGGGCGACCGAATCCATCCGCGCCACGCCGTCCAGCCCGAGCACGAATACCTGGTCCTCGGCGATCCGCGCCCCTTCCCACGGAATGGTTTCGACCACCGCCGGGCCGCCGGTATCGAAGCGGTGGGTGGACACCGGCACCGGCTGGCCGGCCAGGTCGCGCAGGCCCGGCCTGACGGTGAATGTGCAGCGCACGCCGGCACTCAGGTCCTGGTCGAAGTCGTAGCTCCAGTTGCGGGTGTCGATCCAGCGCCCCTTGCCGCTGGCGCCGCACTCCACCGTGAACGGGTCGGGTTGGGCCAGCGTCCCCAGCGGCACGATGTCCGCACTGAAGCGCGCGGTCACCTGGCGCACCTTCTTGACGGTGCCGTCCGGCGAGAACGCCTCGACCGTCGCCTGGGCTGCCGCGAAAGGAATGAAGGCCAGGCCGGCCAACCCGAGGAGCAGACTTGATGCGCGCATAACGGCCTTCCGATGAGGAGAAGTCTTGATTGTGGGAGGTGAAACCATCAGTAAGCGAATTCCGGTGCTGTGCTTACCATCTCTCAATATTACTTTAAAGTAACAACTTCATGCAGGAAAAGTCTGCCCCGCGATTGAGCGACCGGCCGCAATGTCCGCTAGAATGCTTTGGCAACTATTCATCGAGAGAAACAATGTCCCTGCCCCTCATCCTTAATCTCCTGGCCGCCCTCGGCGTGCTCGCCTGGCTCTACTGGATGCAGGAAAAGCATGTGACCTTCACACGCCGCGTGTTTGCCGCGCTCGGCGCCGGCCTGCTGCTCGGGGCCGCGCTGCAGGCGATCCACGGCGCGACCTCCCCCGTCATCGCGGACACCGCCAGCTACCTCGACATCGTCGGGGCCGGCTACGTCAAGCTGCTGCAGATGATCGTAATCCCGCTGATCATGGTGTCGATCGTCGGCGCCATCCTGAAGCTCAAGGACGCGTCCTCGCTCGGCCGGATCAGCGTGCTGACCATCGGAACCTTGATGCTGACCACGCTGGTGGCCGCGTCGATCGGCGTGATGATGGCGTATGCCTTCGACCTGTCCGCGATCGGCCTGACCTCCAGCGCCGCCGAAGTGGCGCGCGGCGAATACCTGCAGGGCAAGCTGCCCGACGCGCAGGCGATCTCCTTCCCGAACATGGTGCTGTCCTTCATCCCGGAAAACGCATTTTTGGACATGACCGGCGCGCGCAAGAGTTCCACCATCGCGGTGGTGGTGTTCTCGATCCTGCTGGCGATCGCCGCCACCGGCATTGCCGCCAGGAAGCCGGACGAATACGCCTCGTTCGAGCGCTTTGTCCAGGTCACGCACACGATCGTGATGCGCCTGGTGACCATGGTGCTGCGCCTGACCCCGTTCGGCGTGTTCGCGCTGATGACCAAGATGGCGGCCAGCTCCAGCATCGACAACATCCTGGGCCTGATCAATTTCGTGGCCGCCTCCTACAGCGCGCTGCTGCTGATGTTCGGCGTGCACCTGCTGATCATCGCCGCGATCGGCCTGCAGCCGCTGCGCTTCGCGCGCAAGATCATGCCCGTGCTGGCATTCGCGTTCAGCTCGCGCACCAGCGCCGGCTCGATCCCGATGAGCGTGCAGGCGCAGACCGCGCGCCTGGGCACGCCGGAGGGCATCGCCAACTTCGCCGCCTCGTTCGGCTCGACCATCGGCCAGAACGGCTGCGCCGGCATCTACCCGGCCATGCTGGCGGTGATGATCGCGCCGACCGTCGGCATCGACCCGTACACCGTGTCCTTCCTGCTGCCGATGCTGGCGATCGTGGTAATCGGATCGGTCGGCATCGCCGGCGTGGGTGGCGGGGCCACCTTCGCCGCGCTGGTGGTGCTGTCCTCGCTGAATTTGCCGATCGCGCTGGCTGGCCTGCTGATCTCGATCGAGCCGCTGATCGACATGGGCCGCACCGCGCTCAACGTGAGCGGTTCCATCACCGCCGGCACTGTCACCAGCCGGCTGATGGGACAGACCGACATGGCGATCTTCAACAGCGACGCGGACGCCGACCTCGATAATATCGACGCCGTCCCGGTCCAGCGCTGATCCACTTGCCGTAAGACCGTCATCCCAGCACAGGCTGGGATCGATACGTCACCAGCATTCCCGCTGCTTCGATTCTGGACGCTTGGGACGACGGCACCCGAATCGTGCGCTGAAGCGCTGGCGAATCCGTCTATGATTAGCCCAACTTGACGGAATGACAGGCTGGCGATGGAACAGAAGTGGCCGCAGCAGTTATGGCTCGTGCGGCATGGACAAAGCGCGGGCAACGTCGCGCGTGACGCCGCCGAAGCGGCGGCCCTGCACCTGATCGACATCGAGCACCGCGATGTCGATACTCCCCTTTCCGAACTCGGCGTACAGCAGTCCGAAGCGCTGGCGCGCTGGTTCGCCGCCATGCCGCCCGCCGAGCGTCCCACCGTCGTACTGCATTCGCCCTATGTGCGGGCGGCCGACACCGCGCACATCGTGCTGCGCGGCATTGGTGGCGCCGCCACGGTGAACGCCGACGAGCGCCTGCGCGAAAAGGAATTCGGCATCCTCGACCGCCTGACCCCGATCGGCATCGCCCACAAATACCCCGAACTGCACGAGCAGCGCAGCCACGTCGGCAAATTCTATTTCCGCCCGCCGGGCGGCGAAAGCTGGTGCGACGTGATCCTGCGCCTGCGCAGCGTGGTCGACACCATCGTGCGCGAGCACCGCGGCGAACGCGTCCTGGTGGTGGCGCACCAGGTGATCGTCAACTGCTTCCGTTACCTGATGGAACGCATGACCGAAGCGCAGATCCTCGAATTCGACCGCCAGGGCGACGTCCCGAACTGCTCGGTCACCTCCTACCGTTTCGATCCGACGGTGGGCAAGAACGGCAAGCTGATGCTGGACCTGATCAACTTTATTGCGCCGCTGGAAGAGTCGGGCACACCGGTGACGGTACAGAAAGATGTGCCCGCTGCTCCGAAAGCGTAGGCGGCCGCACGCGATGCCGCCCCGCGCCCCGGAAACCATCGATGACGCCCTGCTGCTGGGGTGGCCGCTGCCGCAGCCCGACCCGGACGGCGACAAGGAAGTGCGCGGCCACGTGCTGGTGCTGGGCGGCTCGCGCGAGATGCCCGGTTCGATCATCCTGGCGGCTACCGCCGCGATGCGCGCCGGCGCCGGCAAGCTGACCATCGCCACCGGCGCCAGCGTGGCCCAGCTGGTGGCGCTGGCGATTCCCGAATCGCGCGTGATCAGCCTGCCGGAAACCCCGGACGGCGGCGTGATACCCGGCGCGGCCGACCTGCTCGATCCGCTTGCCGACCGCGTCGACGCGCTGCTGGTGGGCCCGGGCATGCAGGACGAGTCCGCCACGGCGCTGCTGGTGCGGGCGCTGTTGCCGCGGCTCGGGCGCACCCCGGTGGTGCTGGATGCCTGTGCGATGGGCATTGTTTCGCGACAACAGGAGCGCTTCGAGGTGCCCGTCATCGTCACCCCGCACGCGGGCGAAATGGCGCACCTGACCGATGGCGACAAGCGCGAAATCCTGGCCGACCCGGACCGGTTCGCGATGGCCGCGGCCGAGCGCTGGAACGCCGTGGTGGCGCTGAAAGGCGCGCGCACGGTGATCGCGACGCCGGGCGACGGCAGGTTGTGGCAGCATGAAGGAGGCAACATCGGCTTGGCGACTTCCGGTTCCGGCGACACGCTCGCCGGGATCGTGGCCGGCCTGGCCGCGCGCGGGGCAAGCCTCGCGCAGGCCGCTTGCTGGGGCGTGGCGCTACATGCGCGCGCCGGCGAGCGGCTGGCGGCACGCTTCGGCGTGCTCGGCTACCTTGCGCGCGATATTCCCGCCGAGGTCCCTGCACTGATGGGGGAACTGGCGCGCAGGGAATGAAGTGCCAGGGGCCCGGGGACTGTCCCCCGCCTTGGAGGCGCCGCCCGGCACCAGCGGCTGTGGACTTTGACGCCTACGCGCATGAACCTTAGCGGACGGCGCCTGTCAAAAATCCTGCAGCTCGATACCCGCATCGCGCCGTCGCCTGTTCGGCAGGCAACGGTAACCCGACTTAACCATTAGGAGCTAACAATGAACGCATTTTCCAATACCCCGAAGGTACTGCTGGGCGCCGCACTGCTGGCCGCGCTGCTTGGCGGTTGCAAGAAAACCGAAACCACGACCGTGACCGAGCCGGCCGCCACCGCGCCGACCACCACCACGGGCTCGACCGACACCGGCGCCACGGCCACTGCGCCGGCCGAGACCACCACCACGACCACCACCACCACGATGCCGCCTGCGGACGCGACAGCGCCCGCCACCACGACCACCACCACGCCGCCGCCTGACGCGGGCACTGGCACCGGGACGGGCGCCACCACCAGCGGCACATCGACCGGTGGCGAAGCCGGCACCGGCACCGGCACCGGCGTCGAGGACACCAAGAAGAAGGACAAGTACTAATCGCGTGGGGACTGTCCCGCTGGGACTGTCCCCTGCCTTGGCCTTTTTTGCCGTTTCTCTACGCAAAAAAAAAGAGCCTGCAAAAGCAGGCTCTTTTTCATTTAACGGCAGCTCAAAAAAAGGCAGGGGACAGAACTGCCGCCTTGGCGCAAAGAGACAGTCCCCGAACCCTTACGCGCGCGCGGCGCGGCGGCCGGTGACGTAGCCGAACGCCTTCTTCAGCATGCGGTACACGAAGCGCACGAACACCAGCGTCAGTACCGCTTCGACCAGGGTCATGAAGAACGCCGGCAGCGCGCTCCAGCGGCCCACGCGGCGCTGGAACTTGGCCTTCATGCGGTCCACCGAGATCTCGATGCTGTCGTAGAAGGTCGGTACCACCAGCAGCGTCAGGATGGTCGAGGTGATCACGCCGCCGATGATGGCAACTGCCATCGGACGGTAGAACTCGCCGCCCTCGCCCAGGCCCAGCGCTACCGGCAGCATGCCGGCGATCAGCGCGAAGGTGGTCATCAGGATCGGACGCAGACGTACCCGGCCGGCGTGCATCAGCGAGTCTTCGCGGCCATAGCCTTCCGCCTCGCGCTTGCGCGCCGCGTCCA
Organism: Telluria sp.; assembly: GCA_035759315.1. Lineage (GTDB taxonomy): Bacteria > Pseudomonadota > Gammaproteobacteria > Burkholderiales > Burkholderiaceae_D > Telluria. The sequence continues at coordinate 23,670 of DASTVB010000096.1, forward strand.
GCAGCAGGATCGCGTTCTTGGCCACCAGGCCCATCAGCATGATGATGCCGATGAAGCTCATCAGGTTCAGGGTGTTCTTGGTGAGCAGCAGCGCCAGCACCACGCCGATCAGCGACAGCGGCAGCGACAGCATCACGCCCAGCGGTGCGGTGAACGAACCGAACTGCATCACCAGGATCAGGTACATCAGGCCGATACCGGACACCAGTGCGATGGTCATTTCGGTGAACAGCTCATCCTGGTCCTGCGAGGCGCCGGCCAGTTCCAGGCCATAGCCTTCAGGGAACTGGAAGTCCTTGGCCAGCTTCATGGCGTCGGCGGTGACCTCGCCAGGCGAACGGCCCTGGGCGTTGGCCGACACGGTGATCGCGCGCTTGCCGTTGGTGTGCTGGATGCTGGACGGACCCTTTCCCATCGTGATCGTCGCGATCTGGTCCAGCGGCACCATCTGGTTGGTGCCGTTGACCGCGATCGGCAGGCGTTCGATGTTGGTGGCGTTGACCCGGTCTTCAGGGTGCAGGCGCACCGCCACGTCGCGGGTTTCGCCGGACGGGTCGACCCAGTCGCCCACTTCGACGCCGGCAAACGCCACGCGCAGTGCCTGCGCCGCGTCGTTGACCGAAATACCCATCGAGTTGGCCAGGCCGCGGTCCAGTTCGATCTGCAGTTCCAGCTTCGGATCCTGCTCGGACAGGCCGACGTCCACCGCACCAGGGACCTGGCGCAGCTTGTCCATGTAGGCGTTGGTCAGCTCCATCAGCTTGCGCGAGTCGGCGCCATAGAAGCGCACCTGCACCGGCTTGCGGCCGCCGTTGTTCAGGTCTTCCTGCACCGTGTACTCGGCGCCTACCAGGCGGCTGACTTTCTCGCGCAGTTCGGCCGCGATTTCCTTGGAGTCGCGCGAACGCTCGTTCTTCTTGCCGATATCGACATAGATACGGCCGCCGTTCGGACGGATCCAGGAATTGGTGTCCTTGGTTTCCTTGATCTCGCGCGCCAGTGCGGCCGCCGATTCCATCTTCAGGCGGGCATACTCCAGCGAGGACGAAGCCGGGGTGCGCACGTCGACCGCGATCGAACGCGAGTTGACCGACGGCAGGAAGCTCGAGCCGCCGAACTTGGCGTGCAGCACGATCGCGCCGACGAAGGTCAGGAAGGCGATCGCCGCCATCGACTTGCGATGGTGCAGCGCCCAGCCGATCACGTTGCCGTAGCGGTCAGCCTGGTGGTCGAACCAGTGGTTGAAGCGGTCCAGCACGGCCGAAATGCCCTTCTTCGGCGCGGTGTGGTGGTCAGGAGGGTCGCCCCAGTAGGCCGACAGCATCGGGTCGAGCGTGAACGAGATGAACAGCGAGAACATCACGGACACGGTCACGGTCAGCGCGAACGGACGGAACCATTCGCCGGCCATGCCAGGCATGAACGCCACCGGGATGAACACGGCCATGATCGAGAAAGTGGTCGCGGCCACGGCCATGCCGATCTCGGCGGTGCCTTCCAGCGCGGCCTTGCGGCGGTCGGAACCGAGCTGCATGTGGCGCACGATGTTTTCCCGCACCACGATCGCATCGTCGATCAGCACGCCGATCGCCAGCGACAGCGCCAGCAGGGTCATGAAGTTCAGCGTGAAGCCGCACAGCCAGACGCCGATGAAGGCGGCCAGGACCGAGGTCGGCAGCGACAGCGCGGTGATCAGGGTCGAACGCCAGGAATTCAGGAAGGCGTACACCACGAAAATGGTCAGCAGCGCGCCCAGCACCAGCGCTTCGATCACGTTGTTCAGGCTGCTCTGCGCATCTTCGCCGCCATCGCGGGTGATTTCCAGCTTGGTACCGGCCGGCAGTTCGGATTCGATTTCCTTGATCAGCTTGCGCACGTCGTTGGCCACCGACACGGTCGAGGCGTCGCGTGCGCGGTTGACCTGGATACCGACGTTCGGCTTGGCGCTGCGCACCGACAGGCTGTCCGGTTCGGCGAAGCTGTCCGCGATTTCCGCGACCTGGCCCAGGCGTACGATCTCGTCGCCGCGGCGCTTGACCACGACTTGCTGGAAGTCTTCCGGACGCTCGATGCGGCCGACCAGGCGGATGCTCTGCTCTTCCAGGGTGCCCCGCACCTTGCCGACCGGTGCGTTGGTGTTCTGGGTACGCAGCGCGGCCGTGACTTCGCTGACCGAAACGTTGTACTCGCGCAGCTTTTCAGCGCGCAGCAGTACGGTCAGCTCGCGCCGCAGGGCGCCGCTGACGTTAACGTTCGACACGCCATGGACGCCGCGGAAGCGGTCGGACAGTTCGTCCTCGGCAAAGCGCGAGATTTCCGCATGCGACTGGGTGCTGGACGACAGCGCCATGTTCATGATCGGCTCGGAGCTGGTGTCGAAGCGGCGCATGATCGGCTCGCGCATCTCGACCGGCAGCTTGTAGCGCACCGCGGCGATCGCGTTGCGCACGTCGTCGGCCGCTTCGATCAGGTTGCGGTCGAAACCGAAGCCGATTTCGATGAAAGCCTGGCCTTCGTTGGCGCGCGAGTGGATCTCGTCCACGCCCTGCACGCTCTGCAGCGATTTTTCAAGGCGGTTGATGATTTCACGTTCGACCGTGTCGGGCGAGGCGCCCGGATACGGAATCGACACGTACAGCGACGGTTCTTCCACGTCCGGGTTCTGGTTGACGCGCAGCTTGGACAGCGCGAGCAGGCCCAGCGCCATCATGGCCACGATCAGGACGACCGTGGCGATCGGCCGCTTGATACTGAAGTCGGAAAGGAACATGGCTTATTTTCCTTGTGCTGGCTTGGACGTGTCGGCGGCGCTGGCCACTTTGGAGGCGGCCGACATCACGACCTTCTGGCCCGGCTGGAAGTTCGAGCTCGGGGTGCGCAGCACCATGTCGCCGGCGGCCAGGCCTTCCTTGACTTCGAAGAAGCCGGTGCGCGCGTCGCGCTGGCCCAGCTTCACGTCGGCCTTCTGCAGCTGGTTGTCCTTGATGCGCCAGGCGTAGGCGGTGTCGCCGGTACGCACCAGGGTCTGCTCCGGCAGCGCCACGGCAGCGCGCGAGTCGGACAGGATGGTGCCCTCGGCGTACAGGCCGGATACGCGCGGCTGCGGCGAATCGGGGCTGAACGCGACCAGCACTTCGACCTGGCGGGTCACGTCGTTGGCGGCCGGATCGACACGGCGCACCACGCCGCGGAATTCCTGGTCGCCGTAGCCGTTGACGCGGAAGGTCACCGGCAGGCCGGAACGCACTTCGGAAATTTTGTCGGCCGACACGCGGCCTTCGAAACGCATCGAGTTCGGGTCGATCACTTTGACCAGTTCCTTGCCGATCGATGCGGTGTCGCCGGCCGACACTTTACGGTCGGACACGACGCCGTCAAACGGGGCGCGCACGGCGGTGCGGGCCAGCTGCTGGCGCGCGGTGGCAGCGCGCGAACGGGCCGCGGCCAGGTCGGACTGGGCGTTGTTGCGGCGTACCTGGGCGTCGTCCAGGGCCTGGACCGAGGTCATGCCCGACTCGCGCAGGGTTTTCAGGCGCGCCAGCGTGCGGTCGGCCTGTTCGAGGGCCTGGCTGGAGGCGCGCGCGGCTTCTTCCGCCGAATTGAGCGCATCGCGGATCGCGGTGTCGTCCAGGCGCACCAGCAGGTCGCCCTTGCGCACCACGTCACCATTCTCCTTCAGCACCTGCAGCACCACGGCCGACACTTCGGCACGCAGGTCGGCGCGGCGCTCAGGCTGCACCGAACCGGTCACGACCGGACCGGACGTCATCGCGTTCGACTTGACGGTCAGGATGTCTTCCGGAGCCACGGACAGGCTGGATGGAAGTTTTTTGCCGTCAGCCTTGGCGGTGGCGGGCGCGCCGGCCTTGGCAGGCTCCTTCGGGGCTTCCTTGCTGCACGCAGCAAGGGCCGAAGCGATGGCGAGGACTAGAATGGTTTTGCGCAGCATTATGATTCTCCGGAATGTTATCTCTACAACCTAATGATTAGGTAAGGTCTGCTGCGGCGAAGTATCCGGAGCAGCACTATGTTCGTCAATCGGCCATCTGTCGGTTTGCCGTTTTCGATGGCTGAACTGCGGTTTTTGGCGACTGAAATGCAAGCTGCCGGTTTCCCGGCCCGCACTCACGCAGCGGGCATGAGCGTAAATATGGTGTAGCCGACCAGCATGCCGGTGACGATGCCGCCGGCAATTTCGACCAGCGTATGGCCCATCCGTTCCCGCAGCGCCGGCTGGGGCGAGGCCCCCACCGCCAGGCGGTTGATGGCGGCGGCCTGGCGCCCGACATGCTGGCGCAGGCTGTTGGCGTCGATCATCACGATAAAGGCCAGCGTCACCGCCACGCCGAAGGCCGGATGGCCGATGCCCTCGCGCAGCGCGATCAGGGTCGCCATGCTGACCACCACCGAGCTGTGGTTGCTCGGGAAGCCGCCGTTGCCGACCAGGTTGAAGGCCCAGCGGCGCTGGCGCGCGCTGTTGATCAGGAATTTGATGGGCCCGACCACGATCCAGGTCACAAACGGGGTCAGCAGGTAGGCGAGGTCCATCGGGTCATCCTTCTTTATTATAGGGAGCAAACCCCCGATTATGGCAGTCCCTTTCCCTTCTGTACATCGCCCGGAGCCGGCGCCGCCGCATGGGCGTAATATAGTTACTGTAGCAACCCTCCCAACATTGACGAGGAAGCAATGCGCCACTTCCGCTTTTCGCTGGCGATCACGGTTGTATTGCTGGGGCTGGCGGCCTGGTGGGGCTATGTTCAGCATGGCTGGCCGGGGGCCCTGCGCGGCCTGTGGCTGGCGATCGTGCTGGGCATCATGGAAGTGTCGCTGTCCTTCGACAATGCGGTGGTCAACGCCTCCATCCTCAAGACCTGGAACGCGTTCTGGCAGAAGCTGTTCCTCACCGTCGGGATCCTGATCGCGGTGTTCGGCATGCGGCTGCTGTTCCCGCTGCTGATCGTCTCCGTGGCGACCGGGATGAGGCTGGTGGAAGTGGGCGCGATGGCGCTCGACACCCCGCACCAGTACGCCTTCCACCTGAACAAGCACGCCAACCAGGTGGCGGCCTTCGGCGGCTCGTTCCTGATGCTGGTGTTCCTCAATTTCGTGTTCGACGAGCAGAAGACGCTGCACTGGCTGGGCCGCGTCGAGGCCAAGCTGGGCGAGTTCGGCACCGAAGGGCTGGCGATCCTGATCGTGGTGCTGTCCCTGTTCGGGTGCGTGTCGATGGTGCCGCCCTCCGGGCGCTACGGGGTGCTGGCCTCCGGGGTGGCTGGGGTGGCGGTGTACGCGGCGGTGCGCTGGGTGGCGGCGGTGCTGGAAAAGGGCCAAGGCACCGAGCGGGTGGTGGCCAGCGGCAGCATCGGCGGCTTCATGTACCTGGAGGTGCTGGATGCCTCGTTCAGCTTCGACGGCGTGATCGGCGCGTTCGCGATCACCAGCGACGTGGTGGTGATCATGCTGGGACTGGCGATTGGCGCGGTATTCGTGCGCTCGACCACCGTCTACCTGGTGCGCGAAGGGATGCTGGACCGCTTCGTCTTCCTCAAGCACGGTGCGCACTACGCGATCGGGATCCTGGCGGTGATCATGCTGGCCAGCGTCGAGTACGAGGTGCCGGAGTGGCTAGCCGGCCTGTCCGGGGTCGCCTTCATCGCGGTGTCGCTGTGGTCGTCGGTGCTGTACCGGCGCAGGCTCCGGCGCGTGCATTGTTGAGGTACCATCGGGGCTGCGCTGACAACTTCACAACACCATGGCAACCACCCGACGTCCCCTCTTCTATATCAGCATCGTCATCCTGGCCGCGGCGGCGCTGTTCGCGCTGTACGCGTGGTTTACGCTCAGCTGGTCCTACTCCACCGGCGAGCGCGCCGGCTACCTGCAGAAGTTTTCGCAGCGCGGATGGCTGTGCAAGACCTGGGAGGGGGAAATCCTGATGGCGACCATGCCGGGTGCGATCCCCGAGCGCTTCCCGTTCACGGTGCGCGACGACGCGGTGGCGCGCCAGCTGAGCGCCGCCATCGGCCAGCGCGTGGTGCTTACCTACGCCCAGCACAAGGGCATCCCGACCACCTGCTTCGGCGATACCGAATACTTCGTCGAGAAGGTCGTACTGGCGACGGGGCAGCCGCAGGTGTGGGGACCGTCCCCGCAGGGGACTGTCCCCTGATTCTCGCTTAAACCCGGGCAGCGCATCCTGAAGACCGGGGACTGTCCCACCGGGACTGTCCCCTGCCTTGTGGGGTGAAATCAACGAAAAGGCAAAGGCTGGGGACAGTCCCGACGGGACAGTCCCCGGATTACGCGGTCTGCGCGAGGCGCTTGAGCACCTGGCGCGCCAGGGTCTCGGACTCGGCGTGCTGGCTCGCTTCGCTGGCGCTCTGTTCGGCCAGCTGGCAGGAGGCGCGTTCCTGCGCCACGCGCTGTTCCAGCGCGGCCAGCGTCAGCGCGTCGGCATCGGCGCGGCGGCGTTCCAGCTGCACCAGTTCGGCGCGGGCGCGCGCCATCGCCGCGTCGTGCGCGACCGCTTCCAGTTCCAGCGCGGCCTGTTCCTGCGCCGCCGCCAACAAGGCGCGCTGGGCGTCGCGCCTTTCCATGGCCGCCTGCGCCGCCGCGCGGTTCGCCAGCTCCGTCTCGCGCTCCAGGTCGGCCAGATCGCGCTCGGCTTCGGCCTTGGCCTGCACCGCGCGGCAGTTGGCCTGCTCGTTGGCGATGCGCGCCGCCAGTGCCGCATTGGCGCGCTGGTCGGCCGCCGCTCGCTCGCGCTGGGTTGCCAGTTTCTGCTGCATCAGTTCGATCGACGCGCGTTCGGCGTCGGCGCAGGCGCGCTCCGCTTCCAGCGCGGCCACCGCCAGCGCCTGCGCCTCTTCGTGCTGGCGCGCACGCGCGGCCTGCACGGCAGCCAGTTGTTCCGCCGCCGCAGCCTGCTCCAGCGCTGCCTGCGCTTCCTCGGCGGCCGCGCGGGCCAGCTGCTGCGCGGCGTCGGCCTGGCGCTGCAGCGCGTCGCCGGCGGCGCGTTCGGCGTCCGCCTTGGCGCGCAGCGCTTGCGCCTCGTCCGCCGCGGCCCGCGCGCGCGCTTCGGCGGCGGCGCAGGCCTGTTCCTGGGCTGCGCGCTGTTCCTGCACCCGCATCAGTTCCCCTTCTTCCGCGACCGCACGGGCGCGTTCGGCGCGTAGCAGCGCCTCCGCTTCGGCGGCGCGCGACTGCGCCAGCCCGGCGGCCTGGCGCTGCATCTCGGCCTGGGCCGCCAGCGCGGCCTGCAGCGCTTCGGTGGCTGCGTTTTCCGCCTGCGCCATGTCGTGCGCCTGCTGCGCCAGTGCGGCGCGGGTTTCGGCCAGCTCGCACGCACGCTGCTGTTCCGCTGCCTCGGCCAGCGCGGCCGCGGCGGCGGCTTCTTCGGCCCGGGCGCGCGCGGCAGCCTGCTCCGCGGCGGCGCTTTCGGCCGCCATGCGTTCCTTCACCAGCACGCTGGCTTCTTCTTCGGCCATCGCCCGCACCAGCGCCACTTCGCGCAGCTGGCGGTCCACTTCGATCCGTTTCTCGGTCGATTCCATGATGCGTGCTTCGGCCGCGCGGCGCGCCTCGGCGGCGGCCAGCGCCGCGGCTTCGATCCGCTCGCGCTGGGCGGCGCCGTCGCGCAGTTCCTTTTCGGCTTGCAGGCGCAGGTGCAGCGCGCGGGCGGCAGCCTGTTCCGATTCGCTGTGCGCCAGCGCGATCGCTTCGCGTTCCTGTTCCAGGTGCGCCAGGGCGCGCGCTTCTTCCAGTGCGCGCGCTTCGGCGGCGGCGCGGGCGAAAGCCGAGGCCAGTGCGACCTGGTCGGCGCGCTCGCGCTGGATCGTCATTTCGAGGGCTTCGGCTTCAGCCACGGCCAGCTGCTCGGCGGTCTGGCGCGCGCCAC
>DASTVB010000097.1:0-2853 GCA_035759315.1 Telluria sp.
GTTTCCCTGAAGGACCAGGACCTGATCGACCTGGCTGGTACGACCATGTCATTTCTCGTCTCCGCCTGACAATTTCCGCGCAGTACTGACAAATTTCGTCATTCCCGATGACAATTTGCGCCCTCCGAGCGCGATTTGATGTCGATTTTATATCAAAACACGGGTGTTTCAAGCTGGCACGGCAATTGCTCTTACAGACATGCGGCGATGAGCCACGCAGAAAACATAAACCCACTGAAGGAGTACTACTATGAAATCGATGAAAATGGTAAAGAAGGCACAAGCTGGCTTCACGCTGATCGAACTGATGATCGTTGTTGCAATTATCGGTATCTTGGCAGCGGTCGCAATTCCTGCATACCAGAACTACACCGTTAAAGCAAAAGTCGCTAACGCGATCAGCTCTGTTTCCGCACTGAAGACCGCAGTTGGCCTGTGCGTACAAGAAACCGGCAGCGTCGATAACTGCGATGCTGGCACCAACGGCATTCCTGCTGACTCTGCATGGCAAGCTACCAAGGAAGTTTCCACCGCAACCGTCGCAGACGGCGTTATCACCGTTACTTTCGCTACCGGTATCGCCACCGGCGTAGATGGCCAGGCGTTCACCATGACCCCAGTGCCAAACGCATCGTCGACCATCTGGAACAACGCAAGTACTGAGGTGACCCACTCGGCTGCCTTGGATGCAATCACCAAGACCAACGTTACTTCTGCTTCCCCAGCTAGCCCAGCACCAGCTCCAACCACCCCTTAATTGAGGTAGTTGCGCGGCTTTGGTCGCGTAATACAGAAAAAGCCAGACTTCGGTCTGGCTTTTTTTTGGGCTCTGTCACCGATAATGCTGGCCCGCCGTCATCCCAGCGAAGGCTGGGATCGATACCGGGCATCCAGTTCAGGGACAGGCCGATGAATGGTTTTTTGGCGGATTCAGCACAATCATGTTCGAATCCGACAAAGTTCCAGGCGCGCGCATCACAGCAAACGAATGATGCTGGCACGCCAATTGCATAGCTAAAGTGTCCACACTGGCACGAAAGTAGGTCCGATAATGAAAACAAATCCTGTCCAACGACAAAGCGGTTTCACCCTGATCGAACTGATGATCGTTGTCGCGATTATCGGCGTCCTTGCCGCGGTCGCGATCCCCGCCTACCAGAACTACACCGTCAAGGCGCGGGTCGGCAACGCACTGGGGTCGGTGCAGTCGACTAAGCTGATGGTGAGTTCCTGCCTGCTCGAGGCCGGCGGCGTGCCAGACGGCTGCGACGACGGCGCGGGCGGCATCCTGCCGTTCACCCCGACCAAGGAAATCGCCAGTGTGGCAGTCGATAACGGCGTGATCACCCTGACCATGGCCGACGGCACCGGCGACGGCGTCGAGGGCCTCGAAATCGTCATGACGCCCTCAGTCAGTGACGCCGCGGTGGCCTGGACCAACTCGACCACCATCACCAACCAGGCTGCGATCGACGTGGTCACCCGAAACAATACCGACTGAGCGGGCTTCAGGAAGCGTTAGCGGCGGCCGGAATGCTCCAGTCGCCCGACTTGCCGCCGTGCTTCTCCACCACCTGCACGTCGGTCATCACCATCCCGCGGTCGACCGCCTTGCACATGTCGTAGATCGTCAGCAGCCCGACCTGCACCGCGGTCAGCGCCTCCATCTCGACGCCGGTCTTGCCGACCGTTTCAACCTGGGCGCGGCAGTGCACGCAGTTGCGGGTCGCGCCGATTTCGAAATCCACCGCCACCTTTGTGATCGCCAGCGGATGGCACAGCGGCACCAGGTCGCTGGTGCGCTTGGCGCCCATGATCGCCGCCACACGCGCGATGCCCAGCACATCTCCCTTCTTCGCGGCCCCGGACTGCACCAGCGCCAGCGTTTCGGGCTTCATGCGGATGGTTCCGCGCGCCACCGCGATCCGGTGCGTGTCGGCTTTGGCGCCCACGTCCACCATGTGGGCCTGGCCGGCATCGTCGAAGTGGGTGAGGGTGTCCGGCTGTGTGGTCATAGGCTGAGGTAACAATGTGTTTCAGGCAGGGCCGCAGGTGCCCCGGCTTGCGGGTTGCGGTTATTATAGTATCGTGAAACCGAAAATCGTCCTCCCGGCGCCACTTGCAAGGCTTCGCATCCGACGCTCGCTCGCGATCCTCGGCATCTGTGCGCTCTACCCGTTCGCCGGCGCCGCAGCGCAGTCCGTCACGGCCGGCAGCAACCTGCCCGTGCTGGGCGATACCGCGCGCTCCGCACTGTCGCCTGTGCTCGAGCGGCGCCTTGGCGAGACCATCATGCACGACATCCGGCGCAATCCGGACTACCTCGACGACGCGCCGATCCTCGAATACCTGAACAACTTCGGCACCACGCTGCTGTCCGCGGTGCCCGGCGGGCGCGGCGAGACCAATTCTGATTTCTTCTTCTTTGCGGTGCGCGACCCGATGCTCAACGCGTTCGCGCTGCCGGGCGGCTTCATTGCGGTCCACTCCGGACTGCTGCTGGCGGCGCAGACCGAAAGCGAACTTGCGTCGGTGGTGTCGCACGAAATCGGCCACGTCACCCAGCGCCACATCGCGCGCCAGATTGGCAAGCAGAACGAAGGCGCGCTGATCCCGCTGGCGGCGATGGTGCTGGCCGCGCTGGCCGCCAAGTCCAGCCCGGACGCCGCGATGGGCGTGCTGTTGGGCGGTCAGGGCCTGGCGATCCAGCAGCAGCTCGATTTTTCGCGCGAGGCCGAACGCGAGGCCGACCGCGTCGGCTTCCAGATCATGGGTGGCGCCGGCTTCGACACAACCGGCATGGTGGCCTTCTTCCAGCGCATGCAGGCCGCCACCAAGGTCTACTCGGACCTG
>DASTVB010000098.1:0-20735 GCA_035759315.1 Telluria sp.
TTGCGCAGGCCTAGCGCGGCCGCGGCCGCGCTCAGTTCATCGTGCAGCGCGCCATGCCCCAGGCGGGCGTATGCAGAACGGACGGAGTCGTACCAGGCGCGGCTCCAGTCGATCGTTTCCAGCTTACGCTACCTTCCAGCCGATCTGTTCGCCGGCGTTGAGCGGCACCAGCGTGGATTCGCCGAACGGCACGCTGGCCGGCAGGGTCCAGGACTCGCGCCTGAGGGTGATGGTGTCCCTGTTCGGCTCGAGTCCGTAGAAGGCGGGCCCGTTCAGGCTGGCGAACGCTTCGAGCTTGTCCAGCGCTCCGGCGCGCGCGAACGCTTCGGTGTACAGCTCCATCGCGTGCAGCGCGGTGTAGCAGCCGGCGCACCCGCACGAGGATTCCTTGGCGCCGACCGCGTGCGGCGCGGAGTCCGTGCCGAGGAAGTAGCGCTCGTCGCCGCTGGTGGCGGCGGTCACCAGCGCCAGCCGGTGTTCCTCGCGCTTGAGGACCGGCAGGCAGTAATAGTGCGGATTGATTCCGCCCTTGAAAATCTCGTTGCGGTTGTAGAGCAGGTGATGCGCCGTGATGGTGGCGGCGATCGGGCCCGGCGCCTCGGCCACGTACTGGGCCGCATCGCGGGTGGTGATGTGCTCGAACACGATCGGCAGTTCCGGCATCGCGCTGCGCAGCGGACGCAGCACGCGCTCAATGAACACCGCCTCGCGGTCGAACAGGTCGATGTCGCCGTCGGTCACTTCGCCGTGCAGCAGGAAGGGCATGTCCAGCTCCTGCATCACTTCCAGCGTCTTGTAGCAGCGCGACAGGTCGGTCACCCCGGCGTCCGAATTGGTGGTCGCGCCGGCCGGGTATAGCTTGACCGCGTGGATGAAACCACTGTCGGCCGCGCGGCGGATCTCGTCCGGCGGAGTGTTGTCAGTCAGGTAAAGCGTCATCAGCGGTTCGAACGTCATCCCGGCCGGCAGCGCGGCCATGATGCGCTCGCGATAGGCCAGCGCCATGGCGGTGGTGGTGACCGGCGGTTTCAGGTTTGGCATCACGATCGCGCGGCCGAACTGGCGCGCGGTGTGCGGCAGGACCGCCGCCATGGCCGCGCCGTCGCGCAGGTGCAGGTGCCAGTCGTCCGGGCGGGTGATCGTCAGGCTTTGGGGGAGGTCGAAGTCGCTCATTACAGGTCTCATGTATCCGATCCCGCCATTTTACCCTCACACGCCCCTGGAAGCTGCCTGCCGGCCCATCCGGCGCGACCGGCAGCAGGGTCGGGGCGTCAGTGGATGATCCGGGCGAGGAACTCGCGGGCGCGCTCGGAGGCGGGGGCGGTGAAGAACGCTTCCTTTGGCGTGTCCTCCACGATCCGCCCGTGGTCCATGAACACGATGCGGTCGGCGACCTTGCGCGCGAAGCCCATCTCGTGGGTGACGACCATCATCGTCATGCCTTCCTGTGCCAGGGCCACCATCACGTCCAGCACTTCGCCGATCATTTCCGGGTCGAGCGCGGACGTCGGCTCGTCGAACAGCATCGCCACCGGATCCATGCACAGCGCCCGCGCGATGGCGACGCGCTGCTGCTGGCCGCCGGACAGCTGGCTGGGGAATTTGTCCTTCTGCGCAAGCAGGCCGACCCGGTCGAGGTACTTGAGGCCGCGTTCGGTGGCCTCTTCCAGCGAGCGGCCCAGCACCTTGGTCTGCGCCAGCGTCAGGTTTTCGCGTACCGACAGGTGGGGGAACAGCTCGAAGTTCTGGAACACCATGCCGATCCGCGCGCGCAGCTTCGGCAGGCTGGTATGCGGGTCGCCGACCGACACGCCATCGACGATGACTTCGCCCTGCTGGAAAGGTTCGAGTCCGTTGACCGTCTTGATCAGGGTCGATTTGCCGGAGCCGGACGGCCCGCAGACCACGACCACGTCACCCTTTTCGACCCGCGTGCTGCAATCCGCGAGGACCTGGAACTGGCCATACCACTTGCTTACGTTTTTAAGTTCGATCATGTGTGGGACTGTGTCGACGGGATGGCGGCGGACAGACAGCTGCCAGCTTGACACCATCCGCAGCGCCTAGGATACTGCGGAACCCGCTATTTTGCACCAGATCCGGGCCCGCCGACCCTATACGCACCGAACAGGAAGCAGCTAATGAATCCAAAAAACCGCCTGACCGCCTATATTTTCGCCGGCCTGGTACTCGGTGTAATCGCCGGCTACTTCATCAACTCCATCGCGATCAACCCGGCCGGCTATGCCGATACGATCTCGCTTGTGTCCACGCTGTTCCTCCGCCTGATCAAGATGATCATCGCGCCGCTGGTGTTCTCGACCCTGGTGGTCGGCATCGCGCGCATGGGCGACGCCAAGGAAGTGGGCCGCATCGGCGCCAAGGCGATGGCATGGTTCATCCTGGCTTCCATCATCTCGCTCACCCTCGGCCTGATCCTGGTGAACCTGTTCCGTCCGGGCGATGCGCTGATCGGCCACGCGCCGGCGGTGACCGCGGCATCGGGCATCACGACGACCAGCCTGACGCTCAAGGAATTCATCACCCACCTCGTCCCGAGCTCGATCGTGGACGGCATGGCCAAGAACGAGATCCTGCAGATCGTGGTGTTCTCGCTGTTCTTCGGTACCGCGGCCGCAGCCGTCGGCGAACGTGCCCGTGTCGTGGTCGACGCGCTCGATGGCGTCGCGCACATCATGCTCAAGCTGACCGGCTATGTAATGAACCTGGCTCCGATCGCCGTGTTCGCGGCCGTCTCGGCCATGATCGCCAAGAGCGGCCTCGGGGTGCTGTCCACCTATGGCGTGTTCATGGGCGAGTTCTACCTTGCGATCGTGCTGCTGTGGATCGTCCTGACCGGCCTGGGCTTCCTGGTGCTTGGCCCGCGTGTCATCCGCCTGCTCAAGGAAGTGCGCGAGCCGACCCTGCTGGCCTTCTCGACCGCTTCGTCGGAAGCGGCGTTCCCGAAGACGCTGGAAGGCCTGGAGCGTTTCGGCGTCAAGAACCGCATCGCCTCGTTCGTGCTGCCGATCGGCTATTCGTTCAACCTGGACGGCTCGATGATGTACTGCACCTTCGCGACCGTCTTCATCGCGCAGGCCTACGGCATCGAAATGTCGCTCGGCACCCAGATCACGATGATGCTGGTGCTGATGCTGACCTCCAAAGGCATGGCCGGAGTGCCGCGCGCCTCGCTGGTGGTGATTGCTGCGACCCTCAACCAGTTCAACATCCCGGAAGCGGGCCTGCTGCTGCTGCTGGCGATCGACCACTTCCTCGACATGGCGCGTTCGGCGACCAACGTGGTGGGCAACGCGGTTGCCACCGCAGTCGTGGCGAAGTGGGAAGGCGAGCTGGATATGCCGACCAACAAGGACGTCGCCACCTCACGACTGACCTGACAAGCATCCCAAGGCCTTCCAGCGGAAGGCCTTTTTTCTATCCCCATTCACTTTCAAGGAGACTCCATGTTCCATCGTAAAGCTGCGCAGCTGTGCGTCGCGTTGCTCGGGTTCGCACTGTTCGTCCCGGCTTCCGTGGCGCAGTCCAGGCTCGCCAACGTCAGCATCCTCGCCACCGGCGGCACCATCGCCGGCACCGGCGCGACCAGCACCACCACGGTCGGCTACACGGCGGCCACGGTCGGCGTGCAGAACCTGATCAAGGCAGTGCCGGAACTGGCCAAGGTCGCCAACGTCAGCGGCGAGCAGGTGTTCCAGATCGCCAGCGAGAACATGAGCAACGAGCACTGGCTGACGCTGGCCAAGCGCGTGAACACCCTGCTCGCCCAGCCGACCGTGGACGGCGTCGTGATCACCCACGGCACCGACACGATGGAAGAAACGGCGTATTTCCTGAACCTGGTCGTCAAGAACCGCAAGCCGGTGGTGCTGGTCGGTTCGATGCGCCCTTCCACCGCGCTGTCGGCGGACGGCCCGATCAACCTGTACAACGCTGTGCTGCTGGCCGCCGACAAGGACGCGGCCGGCCGTGGCGTGCTGGTGATGATGAACGACCAGATCCACGCCGCGCGCGACGTCAGCAAGACCAACACCTCGACCGCGGATACCTTCAAGGCCACGGAACTGGGCATGCTGGGCTACGTCCAGGGCGGCAAGCCGTTCTTCTACCGCGCGGTTACGCGCAAGCACACCACGGAATCGGAGTTCGACGTGAGCGGTCTGGCGGCGCTGCCGCAGGTCGACATCGCGCTGTCGTATGCGAACGTGGGCCCGACACAGGTGGATGCATTGATGGCCGCCGGCGCAAAAGGCATCATCCATGCGGGCGTGGGTAACGGCAGCCTGCCGGCGAAGGTGAAGCCGGCGCTGGTGGCGGCGCGCGCCAAGGGCGCGATCGTGGTACGCGCGAGCCGCGTCGGCCAGGGCATCCTGGCGCGCAATGGCGAAGCGAACGACGATGAACTGGACTTCGTGGTGGCCGATACGCTCAGCCCGCAGAAAGCGCGCATCCTGCTGATGCTGGCGCTGACCAAAACCACCAACACGCGCGACATCCAGCGCATGTTCTACACATATTGATAAGACTAACGTTCGTCATCCCAGCGAAGGCTGGGATCCATGCCGAGCTGGCTTACCGATGGCGCCTTCCATGGACGCCCAGTATGGATCCCAGCCTTCGCTGGGATGACGGCAATTACGCTTCGGCCTCTTTCGGCGAGGCGTAATTCTCTTCCTTGCGCGCCTGCTGCCGCTCCCACATCTGCGCATACAGCCCGTGCTGCGCCAGCAGCGCCTGGTGTGTTCCCCGTTCCACGATCCGTCCATGGTCGAGCACAAGGATCTGCTGCGCGTCCGCGACGGTGGACAGGCGGTGCGCGATCACCAGCGTGGTGCGGCTTTTCGCGATCTCCTTCAGCTGTGCCTGGATCGCCTGCTCCGCACGCGAGTCGAGCGCCGAGGTGGCTTCGTCGAACACCAGGATGGCGGGGTCCTTGAGCAGGGTGCGCGCGATCGCCACGCGCTGCTTCTCGCCGCCTGACAGCTTGAGCCCCCGTTCGCCGACCATGGTCTGGTAGCCGTCCGGCAGCGTGACGATGAAGTCGTGGATCGAGGCCGCGCGCGCGGCCGCTTCGATCTGCTCGTGGGTCGCCCCTGGCCTGCCGTAAGCAATGTTGTACTCGATGGTGTCGTTGAACAGCACCGTATCCTGCGGCACGATGCCGATGTTGTGGCGCAGCGAATCCTGGGTCAGCTTGCGCAGGTCCTGGCCGTCGATGGTGATGCTGCCGGAATTCACGTCGTAAAAGCGGAACAGCAGGCGCGAGAGCGTCGACTTGCCCGAGCCGCTGTGGCCGACCACCGCGGTGGTGGTGCCGGCCGGGATGGTGAAATCGACGTCGAACAGGATCTGCCGGTTCGGTTCGTAGCTGAAGTCCACGTGCGAAAAGCGGACCTCCGCGCCGTTGGCCTGAAGCGGCTTCGCGTCCGGCGCGTCGGCCACTTCGCGGTTCTGGCCCAGCAGGCCGAACAGCCGCTCCATGTCGGCCAGTGCCTGCTTGATCTCACGGTAGATCACGCCGAGGAAGTTGAGCGGAATGTACAGCTGGATCATGAAGGCATTCACCAGCACCAGGTCGCCCAGCGTCA
This sequence comes from Telluria sp., assembly GCA_035759315.1. Classification (GTDB taxonomy): domain Bacteria; phylum Pseudomonadota; class Gammaproteobacteria; order Burkholderiales; family Burkholderiaceae_D; genus Telluria. The sequence goes on from DASTVB010000098.1 coordinate 5,610, forward strand.
TGGTGCCCGCGATGACGCCCTCGGTCGCGCGCCACAGGATCAGCGTCACCGCCAGCGCGATAATCGCGGATTGCCCGGTATTGAGCAGCGACAGCGAGGTCTGCGACTTCACGGCGGCCGATTCAAAGTTGCGCAGGCCTTCATCGTAGCGCTTCGCTTCGTAGTCTTCGTTGCCGAAGTACTTGACGGTCTCGTAGTTGAGCAGCGAATCGATGGCCTTGGTGCTTGCCTTCGAGTCGAGGTCGTTCATGGTGCGGCGGAAATGGGTGCGCCAGTCGGTCACGAGCACCGTGAACACGATGTACGAGACCAGCGCCACGACGGTGATCGCGCTGAACCAGATGTCGTAGTTGAGGAAGAGGTAGCCCAGCACCAGCGTCATTTCCACCAGCGTCGGCAGGATGTTAAACAGGGTGAACGAGATCAGCGTGTTGATGCCGCGCGTGCCGCGCTCGATATCGCGCGTCATGCCGCCGGTCTGCCGGTTCAGGTGGAAGCGCAGCGACAGCGAATGCAGGTGGCGGAACACCTTGAGCGCGATGTTGCGCACCGCCCGCTGCGTCACCCGCGCGAACAGGAATTCGCGCAGCTCGGTGAACACGGTGGTCGACAGGCGCAGCAGGCCATAGGCCACCAGCACCGCCAGCGGCAGTACCAGCAGCGCCTGCGGATCGCCCGGCTTGATGGTGAGGTCGTCCACCAGCCGCTTGAGCACGATCGGCACGCCTACGTTGGCGAGCTTGGCGGCGATCAGCGCGGCCAGCGCCGCCATCACCCGCCACTTGTACGCCCACAGATAGGGCACCAGGCTGCGCAATGTGGCCCAGTCGTCGCGGGGCGCGGCCGATTGCGGGGAAGGCGGGAGATCGGATGAAGCGTGGCGTCGCATGGCAGGAGTCCGGGAATTATGAAACAATCAAACGATTGTAGCCTTTCACGGATTTTAGCGATGACCAGCTCTCAAAACACCAGCCCGTCCACCGAGCGCGCACGCCTTCCTGAGGGAAAGATGCCGACGCTGCGGGTGATGCCCGCGCCCGCCGACGCCAATGTGTACGGGGACGTCTTCGGCGGCTGGATCATGGCGCAGGTCGACATCGCCGGTTCGCTGCCCGCGACGCGCCGCGCCAACGGCCGCGTCGCCACCATCGCCGTGAATTCCTTCGTGTTCAAGCAGCCCGTGTTCGTCGGCGACCTGCTGTCCTTCTACGCTGAAATCATCAAGGAAGGAAACACGTCGATTACCGTGTGTGTGGAAGTGTATGCCGAGCGCAATCGCCTGCAGGCCGACGTGGTCAAGGTCACCGAAGCCACGCTGACCTACGTCGCCACCGGCACCGACCGCAAGCCGCGCCAACTGCCGCCGATCGAATCCCTGCTGGAATAAGCGATGGACGCCGCGCGCCGCGTCTTCCTCGCCCGCACCACGCGATTTGCCGGCCTGGCGGCGGCCGGATTCGCCTTCCCGGGCGACGAGGTGCTGGCACGCGCACCCGGTCCCGGGTATCCGTTCGGGCTCGGCGTGGCATCGGGCTCGCCGCTGCCCGACGCGGTCGTGCTCTGGACCCGCATCATCGCCAATCCCCTCGATCCCGCCTCCACCGCGCCGGTGGCGCTCACGGTGCGGTGGGAGATGGCCGCCGACGAAGGCTTCCGGCGCGTCGTCGCCAACGGCTCGGCCGCAGCGCTGCCGCAGCTTGCGCACAGCGTGCACGTCGACGTGCGCGGCCTCGAGCCGGGACGCTGGTACTGGTACCGCTTCATGCTGGGCGACGCGGTCAGCCCGACCGGGCGCACGCGCACCGCGCCTGCCGCCGGTACGCTGCCGGGAAGCCTGAAGCTGGCGGTGGCATCGTGCCAGCACTGGGAATTCGGCAGCTATGCCGCGCACCGCCACATCGCCAGCGCCAGCCCCGACCTGGTGGCCTTCCTCGGCGACTACATCTACGAGTGGGGCGCCTACACGCTGGACCATCCCCAGCGGGCGCGGCGCGTATCCGAGAGCTTCACGCTGGAGGACTACCGCCGCCGCTACGCGCAGTACAAGAGCGACCGCAACCTGCAGGCCGCGCACCACGCCGCGCCGTGGATCGTGACCTGGGACGACCACGAAGTGGCCAACGATTACGCGGGCGACCGCGACGAGCGCCTCGACGCGCGGTTCAGGCAGCGGCGCGCCGCGGCCTACCAGGCCTTCTACGAACACATGCCGATCCGGATCATCGCGCGCGAGGGCGATTACGCCAACGCGCGCGTGTACCAGCGCTACGACTGGGGCAGGCTGGCGCGCATCCACGTGCTCGACAGCCGCCAGTACCGCTCGGCGCAGGCCTGCACACCTTCGCACCGCGGCGGCTCGACTTCGGTGTGGCGCCAGGCTTGCGCCGCGCTCGCCGATCCCGGCCGCTCGCTGCTCGGCGGCGCCCAGGAAGCCTGGCTTGACGAAGGGCTGCGCGGCTCCGGCGCGCGCTGGAACCTGGTCGCCCAGCAGACCCTGATGGCGCAGTCGACGCAGACCCGCATCGTGCGCGCGGCGGACGGCAGGTTCTGGACCGACGGATGGGATGGCTACAGCGCGGCGCGCGCAAGGCTGCTCGACTCGCTGCGCGGCGTGTCCAACCCGGTGGTGCTGGGCGGCGACGTGCACACTTTCTACGCGAACGAACTGCGGCCGGATTTCTCGCGGCCGGTGTCGAGTGCGAACCCCGTGGTGGCGACCGAGTTCGTCGGCACCTCGGTCACGTCCGGATCGCGTCCGCAGGCGCGCACCGACCAGTACGTGGAGATGAACCCGCACGTGAAGTATGGGCGCAGCGACAGGCGGGGATTCATGCTGATGGATATCACGCCGGGCGAGACCCGCACGACGTTCCTGGGACTGGACGATGTGCGCGACGAGCGCTCGGGCATCGCGGCGCTGGCGGCGTTCCGGGTCCGGGACGGCCGCCCCGGTCCAGAGCAGATCTAGCCGCCTTGGGGACTGTCCCGTCGGGACTGCCCCGGCCTTTTCGATCGCAGTCCAAACCAAAGGCAGGGGACAGTCCCGCAGGGACAGTCCCCTTCCCAGCCCTTACGCCGGTTCTTTTTTCTCGCGCAGCTCGCGCCGCAGGATCTTGCCGACGTTGGTCTTCGGCAGCTCGGTGCGGAACTCGATGTAGCGTGGCTTCTTGTAGCCGGTCAGCTCCTTCTTGCAGAAGTCCTGCAGCGCTTCAACGCTCAGCGCCGGATCCTTCTTCACCACGAACAGCTTGACCGCCTCGCCCGAGGCCTCGTCCGGCACGCCGACGCACGCCACTTCCGACACGCCCGGGTGCATGGCGACTACCGCTTCCACCTCGTTCGGGTAAACGTTAAAGCCCGACACGATGATCATGTCCTTCTTGCGGTCGACGATGCGGGTGTAGCCGCGGTCGTCCATGATGCCGATGTCGCCCGACTTGAAGAAGCCGTCCGGCGTCATGACCTTGGCGGTTTCGTCGTCGCGCTTCCAGTAGCCCGCCATCACCTGCGGACCGCGGATCGCGATTTCGCCCGGCTGGCCATGCGGAACTTCCTTGCCGTCGTCGTCCAGGATGCGGATTTCGGTCGACGGATACGGCAGGCCGATGGTGCCGGTGAATTCCTTGATGTCGCAGCGGTTGGCGGTAGCCACCGGCGAAGTCTCGGACAGGCCATAGCCCTCGATAATCGGGGTGCCGGTCAGCTTGAGCCAGCGGTCCGCGACCGCCTTCTGCACCGCCATGCCGCCGCCGTTGCAGACGCGGTAGCTGGAGAAATCGAGCTTGGCGAAATCCGGGTTATTCAGCAGCGCGTTGTACAGCGTGTTCACCGCCGGCAGGATGTTGACGCGGTACTTGGCCAGTTCTTTGACGAAGCCCGGAATGTCGCGCGGGTTCGGGATCAGCACGTTCAGGCCGCCCAGGCGCGCCGCCATCATCGCACCCACGGTCAGCGCATAGATGTGATACAGCGGCAGCGCGCACACGAAGGTGACCTGCTCGCCCTTCGGCAGCGAGTCCAGCGTCGGCTGCAGCCAGGCTTCGTTCTGCAGCACGTTGGCGATCACGTTCCGGTGCAGCAGCACCGCACCCTTCGCGACGCCGGTGGTGCCGCCCGTGTACTGCAGGAAGGCGATGTCGTCGTGCCCGAGCTTGGCCGGCTTGAGCGTCAGGCGCGAACCTTGCGCCAGCACCTTCTTGAAACTGGTCGAACCGGGCAGCGAGAACGCCGGCACCAGCTTCTTCACGCGACGCACCACCAGGTTGACGATCGCGCCCTTGACGGTGCCCAGCAGGTCGCCCATGGTGGCGACCACCACGTGCTTGATCGAGGTCTTGTCGAGCACCTGCTCGACGGTGGTGGCGAAGTTCTCCAGCACGATGATCGCCTCGGCGCCCGAGTCGATCATCTGGTGCTGCAGTTCGCGCGGCGTGTACAGCGGGTTGACGTTGACGACCGTGTAGCCGGCGCGCAGCACCGCCGCCATCGCCACCGGGTACTGGAGCACGTTCGGCAGCATGATGGCGACGCGCGCGCCGGGCGCGAGGCCCAGGTTCTGCAGCCACGCGCCCATGTTCTGCGACATCCGGTCCAGTTCACCGTAGGTCATCGCCTTGTCCATGCACACGTAGGCCTTGCGGTCGGCATACTTGCGGAAGGCTTCCTCGAGCAGGTGCGTCAGCGAGCGGTACTGCGTCCAGTCGATTTCCGCAGGTACTCCGGGCTGGTACTCGTTAAGCCAGAACTTCTCCATCGTTGCCTCATCTCTCATCACAGTCCTTCATTACGCTCCTAGGCGGCCACCTTTTCGTCGCGAAGCATGCGGCGCAGGATCTTGCCGACGTTCGTCTTGGGCAGCTCGTCGCGGAACTCGATATGTTTTGGTTTTTTGTAGCCGGTCAGCTGCTCCTTGCAGAAGTCCGACAGCTGCTGCTGCGTCAGGTTCGGGTCCTTGCGCACCACGAACAGCTTGACCGCCTCGCCCGAGTGCTCGTCCGGCACGCCGATGCAGGCGCATTCCAGCACGCCCGGATGCAGCGCCACCACGGCCTCGACTTCGTTCGGATAAACGTTAAAGCCCGACACCAGGATCATGTCCTTCTTGCGGTCGACGATCTTGACGTAGCCGTTTTCGTCCATCACGCCGACGTCGCCCGACTTGAAGAAGCCGTCCGCGGTCATGACCTTGGCGGTTTCGTCCGGGCGGTTCCAGTAGCCGGCCATGACCTGCGGGCCGCGGATCGCGATCTCGCCCGGCTGGCCCATCGGCAGCGGATTGCCGTCATCGTCCAGGATGGCGATGTCGGTCGACGGCATCGGCAGCCCGATGGTGCCGGTGAAACGGGTCAGGTCGGCGCGGTTGCAGGTGGCCACCGGCGAAGTCTCGGACAGGCCGTAGCCTTCGATGATCGCCTTGCCGGTCGCCTGCATCCACTTGTCGTTGACGGCCTGCTGCACCGCCATGCCGCCGCCGTTGCAGATCTTCAGGCCGGAAAAATCGATGGTCGAGAACTGCGGGTGGTTGACCAGCGCGTTGTACAGCGTGTTCACCGCCGGCAGCATGTTGACCTTGTACTTCGACAGCTCCTTGATGAAGCCGCCGATGTCGCGCGGGTTCGGGATCAGCAGGTTGAGCGCGCCGACCCGCATGCCCCACATCGCGCACGCCGTCAGGGCGAAGATGTGATACAGCGGCAGCGCGCACACGATGGTCAGCTGCGGCGTGGCCGGATCGCCGCCCATGCCCGGGGCCGACCAGGCCTCGGTCTGCAGGATGTTGGCGATGATATTGCGGTGGGTGAGCGAGGCGCCCTTGGATACGCCGGTGGTGCCGCCGGTGTACTGCAGGAAGGCGATTTCGTCGCGCGATGACTGGACCGGCTGGAACGTCATCTTGCGCGCGTGCGACAGCGCCTCCTTGAACCTGACCACGTTCGGCAGCGTATAGGCCGGCACCATCTTCTTCACGTTGCGCACCACGAAGTTGACCAGCGCGCCCTTCGCGCCGCCCAGCATCTCGCCCATGCTGGCGACGATGATGTGCTTTACCTGCGTTTTCGACAGGACCTGCTCCAGCACGTGGGCGAAGTTCTCAAGCACGATGATCGCTTCGCTGCCCGAGTCGACCAGCTGGTGCTCGAGTTCGCGCGCGGTGTACAGGGGATTGACGTTGACCACGGTGTAGCCGGCGCGCAGGATCGCGACGATCGCGATCGGGTACTGCAGCACGTTCGGCATCATGACCGCGACGCGCGCGCCCTTCTGCATGCCGCGGCTTTGCAGCCAGGCCGCCATCTGCGCCGAATACTTGTCGAGCTCCGCGTAGCTCATGAACTTGTCCATGCACACATACGCGTTGCGGTCGGCGAAACGGGAGAACGACTCGTCGAACATCTGGACCAGCGAGGTGTACTGGTCGGGATCGATTTCGGCGGGTACCCCTGGAGGGTAGGAATTCAACCAGATTTTGTCCATCGTGCGTGCCCTCTGTCTCAAAGATAGTTGTCGTTGTATGGCGCATCGAAGATTCTTCGGCTGCATGCGGACTGACCCCATTTCAGCCAAATAGATGCTATCGGGCAGCGATGATTCAGGCAAGGGCTTTTGCTACTATTGGAGCAATATCTCTAGGCGCGCAATGGTGCGCTGCACCAATGATGTTCCCATGGGCGCCGGTGCTTTACGCACTGGCTCCGTCGCGCGCAAGGCGCGCCAGCATGCGGTCGCGCTCGTCCTTGCCGAGGGCGGCGAGCTGGCGCACCGCGGCATAGAAACGCGGGAAGCTGCGCTCGCGCGCCAGCAGGGCGCGGAAGGCGGGGACGTGGTCGTTATAGGTGGCCACCGAAGCCAGGTGCGCATTCGAGAGAGGCTCGGCGAAGAAACGGTCGTAGCCGGCATAGCCGCCCCACTGCTGCTTCAGGACCGCATAGTCCTGCTTCAGTTCGCGGAACACCTCGGCCTTGCGCGCGCGGCGCTGCGCCTCGCCCTGGTCCGAGGCGTAAGCCTCGAGCAGCTTGCGCCGCGCGCCCAACAGCAGCTCCAGGAACTGCTGCTTGCGCGTTGCGTACTGCGCATAGGCGGCGCGCAGCCGCTCGTCGCCGTGCTCGTCGAGCCAGCGCTGCAGCCCCGCCTCCTCCACCGCGGTGGCGAACGATTCGTTGAAGGCCGAGTCGCCCGGGACATAGCTGACCTGGTGGGCCAGCTCGTGGAAGATCAGGCGCGCCAGCTCGCCGTCCGGGTAGTTAATGAAGGTCGAGATCAGCGGGTCGTCGAACCAGCCGAGCGTGGAATATGCGGGCACCCCGGACACATGGACGTCGTAGCCTTGGCCGCGCAGGTCGGCGGCGTAGTCCTTCGCATCGTCGCGGTCGTAGTAGCCGCGGTAGGCGACGCAGCCGGCGATCGGGAAGCACCACTGGAGCGGCTTGAGCGACAGCTCGGGTGTGGCGACCACGCTCCACAGGACATAAGGGCGGCGCAGCGAGGAGTATTTTTTGTAGCTGCCGTTGTCCGGCAGCGCGAGGGCGGCCACCGCGTAGCGCCGGATTGCGCGGGCCCGTTCGAGGCGCATGCGCAGGCGCTGGTCGGTGCGGGCGTCGGCCAGCCAGGCGTCGACCGGGCGCGCCGCCGACCACAGTTCGTACTGCCCGTAGCCGGCCTGCGCGTAGTAGTTGAGCGTGCCGCAGCTGGCCAGCAGGGCGCCGGTGGCGACCGCCAGCAGCAGTCGCCGCAGCGACCGGCCGCCCGGTCGCTCAGCGGGCAGCCTCGCCCACCGCCTTTTCAACCTGGACAAGCGTGTCATAGAACGTAGGTCCCCTTCCCATATCGGTCAGGCGCTGGCTGGTGACTTCGTTGGCGTTCTTGCCGTCGCCGGCCAGCTTCTTCCACCACACCGACAGCCCGACCACCAGGCCGCGCCGCGCCTTGGCGGTGACGCGCGACTTGGCGACGAAGGAGCCGCGGTCGTTAAAGATGCGCACCAGGTCGCCGTTCAGGATGCCGCGCGCAGCGGCGTCGTCCGGATGCAGGTCGAGGTGCGGCTCGCCTTCGGTGGCGCGCAGGCTGGCGACGTTGACGAAGGTCGAGTTCAGGAAGTTGCGCTGCGGCGGCGAGATCATCGCCAGCGGGTACTTTTCCGCCAGCGCCGGGTTGGACGCCACCGATTCGTAGGGCGCGATGTAGTCCGGCAGCGGATCAAGGCCGTCCTTCTTCATCTGCTCCGAGTAGAACTCGCATTTGCCCGAAGGCGTGTAGAAGCCACCTTGCGCGAACGGCGCCGCCGGCATGTTCATCTTTTGCCAGCCGCGCGACTTGAGCGACTCCCAGTCGAAGTGGATGGCGCGCTGGTCGCGCCGGTCCATCGAAGCGGCTGCCAGTTCGTCGTCCGATTCGGAGAAGCAGGGCTCGTCGAAGCCCATGCGCTGCGCCAGCAGCCGGAACACCTCGGTGTTCGGTTTGGCCTCGCCCAGCGGCGCGATCGCAGCGTTGTTGGCCATCAGGTACAGGTGGCCGTACGAAGTATGCGCGTCCACGTGCTCGAGCTGCGTGGTGGCCGGCAGCAGGATGTCGGCGTAATCGGCGCTGTCGGTCTGGAAGTGCTCCATCACCACCGTGAAGAGGTCCTCGCGCGCGAAGCCCTGCATCACCTTGCCCGAGTCCGGCGCGATCGCCAGCGGGTTGGCGTTGTACACCACCACCGCCTCGATCTTCGGCCCGAAGCCGGGCGAGCCGGGGTTGAGCAGGTCGTCGCCGATGGTCGACATGTTGATCGTGCGCGGCATCGCGCCGGGGATCAGGTCCGGCCGCTGCAGGGCGACCTTGTTGGTCGGGAACGAGCCGGACGAGGACAGCTGCACGCCGCCGGCCGCATGGCGCCAGGCGCCCACCAGCGCAGGCAGGCAGGCGATCGCGCGCACCGACATGCCGCCGCCGCGCACCCGCTGCACGCCGTAGTTCATACGGATCGCGACCGGCTCGCCGCGCAGCGCGGTCTCGCCGTATTCGCGCGCCAGGCCTTCCACTTCGGAGGCGTCGATGCCGCAGATCGCGGCGACGCGCTCCGGCGGGAACAGCGCCGCGCGCTCGCGCAGCTGGTCCGCTCCTAGCGTGTAGTTCTCGATGTAGTCGTGGTCGAGCAGGCCGTCGCGGAACAGCACGTGCATCACACCGAGCGCCAGCGCCGAATCGGTGCCCGGCATTGGCGCGATGTGCTGGTGGCACTTGTCGGCCGTGAGCGAGCGGTAGGGATCGATCGCGATCAGCCTGGCGCCGCGCCGCTTGGCTTCCTGCACCCGGGTCCAGAAGTGCAGGTTGGAGGCAATCGGATTGCCGCCCCAGATGATGATCAGCTTCGCATCCTGGAACTGCTCCATGTCGGTGCCGACCGAAGCGCCGATGGTGTAGCGGTAGCCGGTGCCGCCGGCGGTGGCGCAGATGGTGCGGTCCAGCAGCGAAGCGCCCAGCCGGTTGAAGAAGCGGGCCGACATCGATTCGCCCTGCACCAGCCCCATGGTGCCGCAGTAGCTGTAGGGCAGGATCGCCTGCGGCGCGCGCGCGGCGATTTCCTTCAGTTTCGCGGCGATGGTGTCGAGCGCCTCGTCCCAGCTGATGCGTTCGAACCTGCCCTCGCCCTTTTTGCCGACGCGCCGCATCGGGTACAGCAGGCGGTCCGGGTGATAGGTCCGTTCCGTGTAGCGGGCCACCTTGGTGCACAGCACGCCTGCGGTGGTCGGGTGGTCCGGATCGCCCTTGACCTCGGTGGCGACGCCGTCCACCACCGTCACCAGCAGGGCGCAGGTATCGGGGCAATCGTGGGGACAGGCTGCCCGGACTTGGGTGGTGGTCATGGATGGATCCCGGAAAATTCAGCTGTGAAAGCGATACTGTAAACCATTCGCCGATTTGCGTGACGCTATGGCCTTCGGCAATTGGCAGGGCTACAATGAAGGGCTCGTATACCCCAACCACCGGCGTCCGTTCGGTCCTGCCCGGGACGGAGAAGATCATGAAACTTGTCGAACCCCTCCTTGCTTTCCAGTCCGAACTGCAGGCGATCCGCCGCGACCTCCACGCCCACCCCGAACTCAGCTACCAGGAGCTGCGCACCTCCGACGTGGTGGCGGCGCGCCTGAGCGAATGGGGCATCCCGGTCGACCGCGGCCTGGGCGGCACAGGCGTGGTCGGCATCATCAAGGCCGGCGAGTCGGGGCGCGCGATCGGCCTGCGCGCCGACATGGACGCCTTGCCGGTGCAGGAGCTCAACAGTTTCGACCATGCATCGAAGCACCCGGGGAAAATGCACGCCTGCGGCCACGACGGCCATACCGCCATGCTGCTGGGCGCTGCGCATCACCTGGCGCGGGAGCGCAATTTCGACGGCACCGTGTATGTGATCTTCCAGCCGGCCGAAGAAGGCGGCGCGGGCGCGCGCCGCATGATCGAGGAAGGCCTGTTCGAAAAATTCCCGATGGAGGCGGTGTACGGCATGCACAACTGGCCGGGCATGCCGGCCGGCACCTTCGGAGTGCGCTCGGGCCCCATGATGGCGTCTAGCAACGAATTCCGCGTGGTCGTGCGCGGCAAGGGCTGCCACGCGGCGCAACCGCACAAGGGCATCGACCCGGTGATGGTCGCCATGCAGATCGCGCAGTCGTGGCAGACCATCGTCTCGCGCTCGCTCAACCCGCTCGACACCGCGGTGCTGTCGATCACGCAAATCCATGCCGGCAGCGCCACCAACGTGATCCCTGACGAAGCCGAACTGGTGGGGACGGTGCGCACCTTCACCACGGCGGCGCTGGACCTGATCGAAGATCGCATGCGCGAGATCGCTCGCTACACCGCGGACGCGTTCAACGCCTCGGTGGACTTCAACTTCAAGCGCAACTACCCGCCGCTGGTGAACCACCCGGCCGAGACGGCGTTCGCGGTCGAAGCCATGGCCGCGGTGGTGGGCGCCGACAAAGTCGACACCAGCGTCGAGCCGACCATGGGCGCGGAAGACTTCGCCTTCATGCTGCAGCATAAGCCGGGCTGTTACGTCTTCATCGGCAATGGCGAAGGCGACCACCGCGCCGGCGGCCACGGGCTCGGTCCCTGCCAGCTGCACAACGCCAGCTACGACTTCAACGACCAGCTGCTCCCGATCGGCGCCAGCTTCTGGGTCAGGCTGGCGGAAATGGCCCTGCCGCGCTGAACATGGGGCCCTGCGCGCCTAGCGCACGCCGTTGCATGAACGTTATCGCTACAATTCGTCGCGTGACCGACTTCGAATTGACGTGACCCATGCCCCATCGCTTCCCGGCTGTCCTGTTCTCCACCTTTGCGCTGCTCGCCGGCGCGCCGTCCGCGCACGCGCTCGACCTGCATGGCGCTTCGATCGAAACCGCCAGCGGCAACGATACCAGGATGCTCCGGGTAGGCCTGCAGCGCGACATCGGCCGCACCTGGTTCCGGTCCGGGGGCCGGCACCTTGGCGCCTACTGGGACCTGACCCTGGCCGGCTGGCGCGGCGACGCCTACCGCGACCATCCGGGCGTGCGCCAGAACCTGACCGACCTCGGCCTGACGCCGGTGTTCCGCTACCGCCGCGACGACCGGCTCGGCTGGTACGGGGAAGCCGGGATCGGGGTCCACCACCTGTCCGGACACTACGACAATGGCGGCGAGCAGCTGTCGACCCGCTTCCAGTTCGGCGACCACCTTGGGGCCGGCTACGTCTTCGCCAACGGCCTCGACCTTGGCGTCAAGTTCCAGCACTTCTCCAACGGCGGCGTGAAAGAGCCGAACGGCGGCGTCAATTTCCTCGTCCTCAAGGCCGGATTCCCCTTCTGAAGCTCGGCCGTGTCAAGCGCGCAGCGCACGCACGATTGGAAATATTGTCGTTTCAACAAATATGGTAGCCTCGGTGCCTGTTCATTATCAGTAAATCCGAGGAGCCATCTTGAGAGCCGTCACCACCCTGACCTTTATGTTCGCCCTTGCCTGTACCGCTTGCGGAGGCGGCGGCGGCGGATCAAGCAGTCCGGGCACGGTGACTTCAGGCGGCGGCACCAGCACACCGCCCCCGGCGACCACGCCGCCGGTCACGATCACGGCTCCCGTCATCGCCACCCAGCCGTCCAGCCAGTCGGTGGCCGCCGGCACGCCGGTGACCTTCAGCGTCGCGGCCAGCGGCGCCACGCTCAGCTACCAGTGGCTGCGCGACGGCACGCCGGTTGCCGGCGCCACCAGCTCCTCCTATACGCTGGCCACCACCACGCTCGAAGACCGCGGCAGCAAATGGCGCGTCCAGGTGACCAACCCGGGCGGCACGGTGAGCAGCGACGAAGCGGTGCTGACGGTCAGCGGCATCCGCCTGTTGGCGGGCGCACCGAGCTCCTACGGCACCAGTGACGGCGACGGCGCGCAGGCGCGCTTCCACGAGCCGTTCGGCGTGGCGGTCGACGCCAGCGGCAATGTGTTCGCCGCAGACTTCTACAACCAGACCATCCGCAAGATCAGCCCGGCCGGCGAGGTCAGCACCTATGCGGGCGCGGCGGAACTCTACGGACGGGTGGACGGCACCCTGAACAACGCGCGCTTCACCTATCCGACCGGGATCGCGTTCGACAAGGCGGGCAACCTGTATGTGGCCGACAGCGCGTTCCGCCTGATCCGCAAGATCACGCCACAGGGCGCGGTCAGCACGCTGACCCAGCTGCCGAAGGGGACCAGCGTCGACGGCCAGAGTTCAGGCATGTTCCAGCCGTCGGGCATCGCGCTCGACAGCAGCGACAACATCTACGTAACCAACGGCGTGGGTACCCGCCGCATCGCGCCCGACATGTCGTATTCGATCATCGAAGGCTTCGACACGCGCGACGAGGTGGCAACCTCGATCGTGCCGACCATCCGCGGCGTCGCGGTCGACCCGAACAACAATGTATACGTCTCCAGCCTGCAGGGCGACGTACGCAAGCTGGGATCGCCGGGCGCGGTCATCGCAGGTACCAGCGGCGTGCAGGGCTATATGGCGACCGATCGCCACGGCAACGTGTACGTCGCCGATTACGCGAACTCGGTGGTGCGCAAGATTACGCCGGCCGGCGTGGTGAGCATCATTGCCGGCAACGGGACGCGTGGCCTGGAACTGGGCGCGAACCTGTCGGCGCCGCTGCCGTCGCCGCGCGGGATCGCGGTCGACGCCAACGGCATCCTGTACGTGGCAGTGGGCCACGCGATCGTGAAGATCTACCAGCCGTAAGCGGACGCGGGGACTGTCCCTTCAGGACCGTCCCCTGCTTTTCTCTTTACACCCAGGCAGGGCGACGAAAGGCAGGGGACAGTCCCGGCGGGACAGTCCCCTTTCAGTCGCGCGCGAGCGGCGCGACCCGCTCTTTTAGCAGCCGGAACTGGGCCTCGACCATCGGCTGGTTCGGATCGTGCCCGGTCCTTGGCACCAGCACGTATTCCTTCAGGGGCGCCTCGATCCGGTCGAAGTAGGCACGCGTCGCCTCGGGCCGGGTAAGCAGGTCTTCCGATCCCTGCACCATGAACACCGGCATGTCGAAGTTGATGCCCAGCGCGGGCAGGTCGATCCGGGAACCGATGCCATCGCCCTTCATGCCCACGAACTCGATAAACGAATACTCTTCGCCAGCCTCGTAGTCGGCCAGGTCTCGCGCTCCCGAATACGCCGGCGCACGCACCCACCACGATTTCGGGGCCGGATCGGTGACCGCACTCTCGTACTTGCGCATCGCGCGGCGCATCACGCCGAAATGGCGCGGGTTGGTCCATGGCGGCGACGCCATGGCTTCGAGCCTGGCGACGTTGTCCTTGTCGCCCAGGGCCTGGGCGCGCGCGAGCGTAGCCTCCCAGGCGCCCTTCAGGTCCGCATGGCTGACCAGGTGGGCGGTGCCCACCCAGGCGTGGAACAGGCCGGGACGCGCTTTGAGCATATGCACGCCCAGCGCCGATCCCCAGGAACTGCCCATCAGGATCACCTTGCGTTTGCCCAGCGCCGCCGTGACATGCTCGACCACTGCGATGCCGTCGGCCGTCAGCTGCTCCATCGTCAGCGGCACGTCCTCGCCCGGCCGGTTGCGGCCCCAGGTCCTGCCGGCGCCGCGCTGGTCCCACTGCACCAGCGTGAAGTCCCTGGCCCAGCCGCCGTAGACGCCATCGGCGTACGGCGTGTTCGGGTTACCGGGTCCGCCATGCACGAAGACGATCACCGGATTGGCGCAGTTCGATCCTTTGATCGTGACCCATTGCTCGATCCCGTTAGCCTTGACGTAGCCTTCCTTCGATATGGCGCTGGTGGGCGTCGCGCAGGCGGGTGCGCCGGCAGCTTGTGCCACAAGGGGTGTGCTCAGGAGAATCGCTTTGAACAGCAGGGAAAGTCGGGACATGTCGGAGGCCGGTGGATGAACACTGGCCGATACTGTTGCCGGATGCCTAACTTGTCAACATAAAAAAAGCCCGCCGAAGGTCGGCGGGCTGTCCGGTAGCTGAAAGCGGCTTATTTCTTCCCGCCGCGGCCGCCTTGCGCAGATTCTTCGGACCCGGCACGCTGGTCCTGTTCGTTGCCGCCGTAGCCGGATTGACGGGACTGGCCAAGGCCGCCTTCTTCGGCCCGGGCCCGCAGCCGCTGGGCCTGTTGCCGCGCACTCCAGCTCGATTGCTGCGAGCCCGGTCCCCCGCGTTCGCCCTGCACCGAGCCGCCGAAGCCGGCAAGGGCCGGCCGCGCATGCTGCATGCTGTTGCCGGGACCGGCGCCTGGTGCGCGGGTCTGGAGGCTTCCCTCCGCAACGACATTGGCTTTTTCCTTCGAAGTACGCGGCGTATTGTTTGCTCCCTTGCTGGTCTTTCTGGCGTTCATGTCTGGTCTCCGTGAAAGTGCGCCTATGCAGTGGCGCCTACAGGTGATCATGCGCGCGCGGCCTGCTGGGCTATATCGGAGCATGGATTGCGCGCTTGTAGGAAGCGGCTGACTTTGAGCAAAAACGAAAAAAGCCCGCTGACTCAATAGTCAACGGGCTCTTCTCTTATAACTAGCCTGACGATAACCTACTTTCACACTGGTTGCAGCACTATCATCGGCGCAAAGTCGTTTCACGGTCCTGTTCGGGATGGGAAGGGGTG
>DASTVB010000099.1:0-36389 GCA_035759315.1 Telluria sp.
ACTGGACCCGCGAATACTTCACGATGGACGAGCCGCGCTCGAAAGTCGTGACCGAAGTGTTCGTGCGCCTGTACGAACAGGGCCTGATCTACCGCGGCAAGCGCCTGGTCAACTGGGACCCGGTGCTGGGCACCGCCGTGTCCGATCTGGAAGTGGCGTCCGAAGAAGAAGACGGCTCGATGTGGTACATCCGCTATCCGCTGGCGGACGGCAGCAGCCACCTGACGGTCGCCACCACGCGTCCCGAAACCATGCTGGGCGATACCGCGGTCGCGGTCGACCCGACCGACGAGCGCTACATCCACCTGGTCGGCAAGATGCTGAAGCTGCCACTGTCGGACCGCGAGATCCCGATCATCGCCGACTCCTATGTGGACAAGGAATTCGGCACCGGCTGCGTGAAGATCACGCCGGCGCACGACTTCAACGACTACGCGGTCGGCCAGCGCCACAACCTGCCGATGCCGTCGATCCTGACGCTGGACGCGAAGATCAGCGACGAGGCGCCCGCCGCCTACCGCGGCATGGACCGCTTCGCCGCGCGCAAGCAGATCGTGGCCGACCTGGATGCACTGGGCCTGCTGCAGGAAGTCAAGCCGCACAAGCTGATGGTGCCGCGCGGCGACCGCACCGGCGTGGTGATCGAACCGATGCTGACCGACCAGTGGTTCGTGGCGATGTCCAAGCCGGCGCCGGAAGGCACCTTCAATCCGGGCAAATCGCTGGCCGAGGTCGCGCTCGAAAAAGTCGCGAGCGGCGAGATCAAGTTCGTGCCGGAAAACTGGAGCACGACCTACAACCAGTGGCTCGGCAACATCCAGGACTGGTGCATCTCGCGCCAGCTGTGGTGGGGCCACCGCATTCCGGCCTGGTTCGACGACGCCGGCAATATCTACGTGGCGCGCGACGAGGCTGCAGCGAAGGCGCAGGCCACGGCGCGCGGCGTCACCGGCGAACTGCGCCGCGACGACGACGTGCTCGACACCTGGTTCTCGTCGGCGCTGGTGCCCTTCTCCACCCTGGGCTGGCCGGAAGAGACGCCGGACATGAAGATGTTCCTGCCGTCGTCGGTGCTGGTCACCGGCTTCGACATCATCTTCTTCTGGGTCGCGCGCATGGTGATGATGACCACGCACTTCACCGGCAAGATCCCGTTCGAGACCGTGTACGTGCACGGCCTGGTGCGCGACTCCGCTGGCCAGAAGATGTCCAAGTCGAAGGGCAATACGCTCGACCCGATCGACCTGATCGACGGCATCGACATCGAGACCCTGGTGGCCAAGCGCACCACCGGCCTGATGGATCCGCGCACCGCGCCGAAAATCGAAAAGGCAACCCGCCGCGAGTTCCCGGAAGGGATCCCGGCCTACGGCACCGATGCGGTGCGCTTCACGATGGCGAGCTACGCCTCGCTGGGCCGCAGCATCAACTTCGACCTGGGCCGCGCCGAAGGCTACCGCAACTTCTGCAACAAGCTGTGGAACGCGACCCGCTTCGTACTGATGAACACCGAAGGCAAGGACTGCTCGCCAAGCGACGCCGACCTGTCGATGGCCGACAGGTGGATCATCTCGATGCTCCAGCGCGTCGAGACCGAAGTCGAGAAAGGCTTCGCCGACTACCGCTTCGACAACATCGCCGCCGCGATCTACAAGTTCGTGTGGGACGAGTACTGCGACTGGTACCTGGAAGTGGCCAAGGTGCAGGTCCAGAACGGCAGCGAAGGCCAGCAGCGCGCCACCCGCCACACGCTGCTGCGCGTGCTGGAAACCGTGCTGCGCCTGGCGCACCCGATCATCCCGTTCGTGACCGAGGAACTGTGGCAGACCGTGGCGCCGATGGCGGGCCGCCCGGTCGATCCGAACGGCGACTCGATCATGCGCCAGGAATACCCGCTGGCCGACCTGTCCAAGGTCGACGAAAGCGCGGAGCAGTGGATGGCCGACCTCAAGTCGCTGACCGACGCCACCCGCAACCTGCGCGGCGAAATGAAGCTGGCGCCGTCGCTGCGCGTGCCGCTGATCGTGGAAGCGTCCGCCGCCGACAAGGAGCGCATGGCCGGCTTCGCCCCGTACATCCAGTCGCTGGGCAAGCTGTCGGAAGTGCAGATCGTCGACGCGCTGCCGGAGTCGCCGGCCGCGGTGTCGGTGGTCGGCACCACCAAGCTGATGCTGAAGGTCGAGATCGACGTCGCCGCCGAACGCGAGCGCCTGTCGAAGGAGATCGCGCGCATCGAAGGCGAGATCGCCAAGGCCAGCGGCAAGCTGTCCAGCGAAAGCTTCGTGGCGCGCGCGCCGGCGGCGGTGGTGGAGCAGGAACGCGAACGCGTCGCCAGCTTCTCCGCGACGCTCGACAAGATGCGCGAGCAGTTCGCGAAGCTGCCGCCGGCATAAGCCGCCGCTGCGTGTATTGACAGCAAAGCCGGGATCGCAGGAATCCCGGCTTTTTTTCGTCCGCACGCGATTTGATTGTCACAATCCCAACGACATCTCAGGTATCCTGCAAGCGTTCCAGCCCTACGCAGCAGACCGATGGATTCCAGTACCCAGGCTTCTTCCACAACCCGCACCCTTCCCCCTTTCCTGCACCGCGCCGTGCTGACGCGGCTGGCCCTGTTCCTGGTGGTGTCGCTCCCGCTGGTGTGGGTGTTGACGCAGCTCGAACACGCCAAGCTGGAACGGATCGCGCAGCAGGAAAGCACGCAGAACGTGAGCAACCTGGCGCGCGCCTTCGCCCAAGAAGTCGACTCCACCGTCGGCACCGTGGACGTCGCGCTGCTTGCGCTGCGCACCCACTGGGCCGGCAACCACGCCGAGTTCGCGCGCGTGGTCAACGGCTTCGACCGCGAACTCAAAAGCAAGGTCATTTTCCAGGTCGGCATCATCGACGCCGGCGGCATCCTGCGCTTCGTCAGTTCGCGCCCGGGGCGCCTGCACATCGACGTGAGCGACCGCGAACACGTGAGCAGCCTGCTGCGCAACCCGACCGACCGGCTGGTGATCAGCCCGCCGCTGGTCGGCCGCGCCAGCGGCGTGGTGGGGGTGCATTTCGCGCGTCCCATATTCGACGGCGGCGGCAGGCTGGCCGGCGTGATCGTGGCCTCGGTTGCGCCCGAATACTTCTCGCGCTTTTACAACAACATCGAGCTGGGTGCGGACGCGACGACCAGCGTGGTGCGCGACGGCGTGGTGCTGTCGCGCAGCTCGCGTAGCGGCAACAACCGCTACATCGGCGCGACACTGTCCGGATATCCCCATGTGACTGGACGCGTCGAGACCGCCGGCGCGTTCCGCCGCGTCAGCCAGCTCGATGGGATCGACCGGTTCTACGGCTGGCGCAAGCTGCCCCATTACGACATGCTGGTGATGGTCGGGCAGTCGGCCTCCGATGCGCGCCAGCGCTACGCCAGCCAGCAGCAGTACGCCACCGCCATGGGCGTGGTGATCTCGCTGGCGCTGGCGGCGCTGGGCTGGGGCGCGATCACCGCCAGGCACAACCGCGTCCACGCGCAGAAGGCGCTGGCCAGCGCCGAAGCGCGCTGGAAGCTGGCGCTCAACGCGTCCGGCGCCGGCGTGTGGGACTGGAACGTGCCGACGCAGACCGTCATGTTCACGCCGCAGGCGCAGGCGCTGCTGGGGATCGGCGCGCCGTCAATGCACTGGACCTTCGACAGCATGGCCGGTCGCATCCATCCGGAGGATCACGACGCTGTGGCCGACGGCCTGCGCGACCTCCTCGCCGGCAGGACGCCCGACTATCGCGCCGAGTACCGGGTCGAGCGCGCACCAGGCGACACGGTGTGGGTGCTGGAACGCGCGATGGTGGTCGAACACGGCGACGATGGCAGCCCGGTGCGGGTGGTGGGCACGGTCACCAACATCGACGAACGCAAAGTGCACGAGGCCGAGATGCGGCACATGGCGAGCCACGATCCGCTCACTGGCCTGGCCAACCGCGCGCTGTTCAGCGACCGCCTGCAACAGGCGATCCATCTGGCGCAGCGCGAGAAGCGGCGCCTGGCAGTGATCTACTTCGACCTCGACAAATTCAAGCCGGTCAACGACACCCATGGCCATGGCGTCGGCGACCAGCTGCTGATGGAGGTCGCCACGCGGGTGCGCGCCAGCCTGCGCCAGTCCGACACGCTGGCGCGCCTGGGCGGCGACGAGTTCGCGGTGCTGCTGCCGAACTGCGGCACCACGGCCGATGCAATGAAGGTGGCGGAGAACATCCTTGCGCTGCTCAACGCGCCCTACCAGGTAGGCGGCCTGGAGCTGCACATTTCGGGCAGCATCGGCGTGAGCGTGTATCCCGACTCGGGGCCGGACGCCGGCCGCGTGGTGCACCAGGCCGACCAGGCCATGTACCGATCCAAGCAGGAAGGGCGCAACCGGGCCACGCTGTACGGCGCGGGCGATGTGGCGTAAAACCGGCGCAGTCGCCGCGCGCTTTGCTACACTATATTTCCAACTAGAAAACGGAGACCGTCCATGCCCAGCATCGTTCGCTTCTGCCTGCTTGCCTTGCTTGCCCAGCCGGGCGCATGGGCGAACGACAGCTCGCCGGTCGGGTTGTGGAAGAACCTGGACGACGTCACCGGCAAGCCCAAGGCGCTGATCCGCATCAGCGAACATCGCGGCGAGCTGGAAGGCCGCATCGAGAAGCTGTACCGCGCGCCGGACCAGGAAGCCAATCCACGCTGCGGGCAATGTGAAGGCGTGCGCCATAACCAGCCGGTGATCGGCATGGTGTTCATGTCGGGCCTGAAGAAAGACGGTGAAGGCTACAGCGGCGGCGAGATCATTGATCCCGACAACGGCAAGGTGTACCGCAGCCGGATCCGCCTGGTCGACGGCGGACGCAAGCTCAGCGTACGCGGCTACATCGGCATGCCGGTGCTGGGCCGCTCGCAGGTCTGGGTCCGCCAGGAATAACCCCTCCGCTTCTCCCCGCTCCACCCGTCCCTTTTCACACTTTTCCCGCTACCCGCAAGACCGTCATCCCGGCGCCGGCCGGGGACCATACGCGACGTCCGAAGCCCCAAGCGCGCCGCCGCGCGAGCCCGCCATAACTGGTGAAACCTTTCCAGCGCAAGGCATTCGTCGATCCAGCATCGGGCCCGGATGAAAACCGTGCACCCTTACAACAGTATCAATTTCGCCATTGCATATAAATAATTTCCGTTACTATTATTAATACGTTTCCACCGCGAGGAGCATGCCGGATGAGACCACATCAACGCCGCTACAGCGGCAGGCCAGCAGCAGGCAGCGCGACGCTGTCGACCGCGCGACCGCGTCGCCTGCAGAGGCACTGAGCAGCCCCGCGGCGCCCGCTTGACGACGCTTCCTTATCCATTACAGACGGCCCGGTAGATCCGGCTGCCTGACTATTCCTGGCCAAATCGTGCAATCACAAACGCAAATCGATCCGGTAGTCAGTTTCCGTAATTCGCAGGGCGAAGCCGTGCGCGGCACCATCGTCAACCTGCAGCGCGCATCGCTGGTGATGGAGATCTACAATCCCTATTCCATCGTCCAGATCAGCGAAGTGCTGAACGAGCTTACGGTGCGGCTGGGGACCAAGATCGCCTACTCCGGCAAGGCGGTGGTGATCAGCATGGTGAACACCGGCCTGACCGCGGTGGTGTCGGTGACCCTGATCGAACAGTGGCGCGAGCTGTCGGACGTGCCGCTGGTGCCCGATTCGGTGGCCGCCGAAGCCAAGCTGTTCGTCAAGGACTGGAACGACCGTTTCCGCATCCGGCGCGACTACCAGATCCTGATCAACGAGGCGCGCGCCTTCCTGTCGGACGTGTCGCGCTGGGTCGAGCAGGTCGACATGTCCGACTCGCTGCCGAAAGAGGACGGCCGCCTGCGCGCCGACTTCTTCCAGGAGCTGGCCACGCCGCTGATGGAAAAGACCAAACGCTACTTCGCCGACCTGGAAGGCGAGGCCAGCCTGATCGAGGACGAACTGGCGTCGGCGCACCGCTCGTTCGCCCAGGCCGCGCTGCATCCGCTGATCCTGCGCGCACCGTTCGTATTCCGCACTTTCACCAAGCCGCTCGGCTACGCCGGCGACTACCAGATGGTGAACCAGATGATCGAGGACCCGCGCCAGGGTCCCAGCACCTACTTCCAGATCGTGAACACCGCCTTTCTGCAGGCCGCCGCCGCACAGGCGCACCGCAACCGGATCGACATCCTCGTCGGATTCCTGACCCGGCTGGCGGCCGAGGCGCGCAAGGCGGGCCGGCCCTACCGCGTGATGAACATCGGCTGCGGCCCGGCGATCGAAATCCAGCGCTTCATCTCCAACTGCCCGGACGCCTCGTTCCTGCAGTTCGAACTGGTGGACTTCAGCGCCGAGACGCTGGGCTGGACGCGCGACAAGCTGGCCACACTGGCCGCCCAGGCCGGCCAGCGGGTCGAGGTCAGCTGCGTGCACGACTCGGTGCACAACCTGCTCAAGCGCCGCACCAGCGCCGACCCGGAGCCGGCGCGCGACTTCGACGCGGTGTATTGCGCCGGCCTGTTCGACTACCTGTCCGACAAGGTGTGCAGCCGCCTGACCGAGCACTTCGCCAGCCGCACCCGCCCGGGCGGCACGGTGATGGTCACCAACGTCCATTCCTGCAATCCCGAGCGCCAGTTCGTGATGGGCCACCTGCTCGAGTGGTACCTGATATACCGCGACGAGGCGGGGCTGGACGCGGTGCTGCCGCCGCACTGCGCGACGCGCCGCGTATACGTCGACAGCACCGGCGTTAACGTGTTCGGCGAGGTCGAGGTCGCGCCATGAATGCGGAGCTGATGGCCGGGTACGAGGCGCAGATCCGCGAACACCGGCTTGCCTTCAGCCGCGGCTGCGCCTGGACCGCGATCGTCCTGATCCTGCTGGGTATGGGACTGGACTACGGCCTGTATCCGGATCGCCAGGTGCTGTTCGGGCAGGCGCGGATCTTCTTCTCGGCCGTCATCCTCGGCATCATCGGGCTGATGCGCACGCCCTGGGGCGAGGCCAACGGGATGCAGCTGACCTTCACCTGGCTGATGCTGCCGCAGGTGATGATCGCCTGGATGATCGCCGAGACCGAAGGCGCGACCTCGCTGTACTACGCCGGGCTGCCGCTGGCGATATTCGCCTCCGGCCTGGCGCTGCCGTTCAGCGTCTGGCAGAACGTCGCGTTCGGCGCGGCGACCTTCCTGCTGTATGCGCTGGCCTGCTCCCAGCACCCGGAGTCCTTCACGCCGCGCGGCCCGTTCCTGGTCAATTCGCTGTTCCTGCTGATGGCGGCCTCGATCAGCGCGGTGTGCACCTTCTTTAACGAGCGCGCCCGCTTCATGCTGTTCCGGCTGCGCGCCGAAGTGGCCGACACCAATGCGCAACTGGAAAAGACCAACCGCGACCTGGCCGAAATCAAGGGGCAGATGCTGCAGCAGGAAAAAATGGCGGCGATCGGCACTCTCTCTGCCGGCCTGCTGCACGAGGTGAACAACCCGGTCAACTTCTGCATGATGGCGATCGAGGTGGCGCTCGAAGACCCGGCAGCGATCGCCAGCGAATCGCTGACCGAGTGCCTGAACGACGCCAAGCAGGGCATGCAGCGGGTCCACCACATCGTGGCCGACCTCAAGAAATTCGCGTACCGCAAGCCGGACAGCTCCGCCCACACCTCGCACTTCCTGTTCGAGAAGGCGCTGCAGTCGGCGCAGCGCCTGGTGGGACACGAAATCAAGGGCGTGCAGGTGAACCGCTCGCTCCCGCACGACACCCTGGTGTCCGGCGACGAGGCGGCGATCGTCGGCGTGCTGATCAACCTGCTGGGCAACGCGGCGCAGGCGGGCCGCAACGCGGGACGCCACGACCTGGTGATCGACGTGGTGGCGACCTGGAACGAAGACCGGCTGTGCGTGATGGTGCGCGACAACGGCCCCGGCATCGCCGCCGAAAACATCAGCCGCGTGTTCGAGCCTTTCTTCACCACCCGCGAGGTGGGCAAGGGACTCGGGCTGGGGCTGTCGATCAGCTACAGCGTCATCCAGAGCCACGGCGGCACGCTGCAGGTAGAAAGTGTCGAGGGCGAATGGACGAAATTCATTTTTGACCTGCCGCGCGCATCCTGAAGAGGAACGTATGTCCCCGAATGACCGCAACATCACTGTGCTGTACGTCGACGACGAAGCGCTGGCGCGCAAGTATTTTTCGTCGGCGGTGGAATCGGACTATACGGTGCTCACCTCGCTGAGCGTGGCCGGCGCGCTGGACGTGCTGTCGGCCATGCGCGGCGCGGTCGACATCGTGGTCACCGACTACCGCATGCCCGGCCAGAACGGCGTCGAGCTGCTGCGCCGGGTGCACGAAGACTATCCGCATATCGTCTCGATCCTGCTGACCGCCTACGCGGACAAGGAAGTGCTGCTCGACACGGTCAACCGCGGCGAGGTTTTCCGGATCCTGGAAAAGCCGCTGCAGCGCGAACAGGTGCGCGCCATGCTGCGCGAAGCCAGCGCGCGCGGGCGCGCCCGCATCGCCCGCATCCACAACATGAACGCGATCGGCGAGACGCTGGCATTCCTGGCGCACGAGCTCAACACCCCGCTGGCGGCGATCTCGAACTTCGCGCGCGGGATGCGGCGCCGCGCGACCGGCAACATCTCCGGCGCCGAGCTGTCCGACGCCTCGCTGGTCATCCAGGACAATGCGCGCTACTGCATGTCGATGCTGTCGGCCTTCGTCGATTCGCTGCGCATCGCCAATGCGCCCACCTGCGGCGGCAGCAAGCCGGGGCCGGCCAGCGCCAGCCAGGTGGTGGCCACCCTGCTCGACACCTATCCGCTGACCAAGGCGCAGCGCGCCTCGATCATCGTCGAGGTGCGCGAAGACTTCGGCATCGCCGCGCTGCCCAACTGCGTTTCGCTGGTGCTGTCGTCGATCCTGTCCAACGCGTTGCGGGCACTGGAGGAACACCACGCGCCGGTGCTGCGCTTTACCGTCATCGGGCTGCCGCATCCGCAGATCGTCATCACCGACAACGGCCCCGGCATCCCGGTCGAAATCCTGGAGCGGCTGCTGGTCGATCCCGTGAGCGGCCATGGCGGCAACGGCGGCAACGGGTGGGGCATGATTTTCTGTAACCGAGTAATGCAATCGTTCGGGGGCAGCATCGCGGTGACGTCCGAACCCGGACAGTCGACCACGATCGCGCTCAATTTCCCAGCACTTAAGAAGGATTAAGCGATGACCGAGCTACCTACCCCTGCCCCCACCATCCTGTTCGTGGACGACGAGGCCACTGCCGTCAAATACTTCCAGCGCGCGATCGGCGACCTGGCGCCGGTGGTCACCGCCAGTTCGGTGGAGGAAGGCAAGCGCCTGCTCGATCTCCATGCCGCCAGCATCCGGGTACTGGTGTCGGACCAGCGCATGCCCGGCGCCTACGGCAACGAGCTGCTGTTCTACGCGCGCGACCACTATCCGGGCATCGTGCGGATCCTCACCACCGCCTATTCGGAACTCGAGCACACGGTGGAAGCGGTCAACCAGGGACAGATCCACCGCTACATCCAGAAACCATGGGAGATCACCGCGCTGCGCATGGAGCTGAAGCAGGCGCTGGCGCTGGCCGCGCTGCACATCGAGCACGCCCAGCTGATGCGCGAGAAGATGATGGTGCGCCAGCAGCAGACCACCGGCAACCGCATCGGCACGCTGTACGCAGTGTGCGCCAGCCTGCTGGAAGACCGCCATGTGCTGCCGCTCGATCCCTACCTGGCCGCCGCGGCGCACGCGAACGTGGCCGCGCCCGAAACCGACTGGCTGCTGATGGACTACTGCGAGCTGGTGGGCGCGGAAGCGCAGCGCAGCGCGGCTTTCGGACGCGCGGTGCGCAGCTGGCTGTCGCAGATGGAGGAAAAGCAGGCCGGGGCGGCGCCGGACCCGATAATCACCTTGCTGTCGCAGGTGTTCGGCGGGACTCTGGCGCCAAGCGAAGGCGGCTGCCTGTTCCTGGAGCCACGCCAGCTGACCGAGTATCTGGAAACCGGATCGACGCAGCAGGTGTCGGACCAGCATGCTGCGTGGATGGCGAGCCTGCTGTGGCTGGCCCGGCGCGGGTGGTCGATGGAGATGAAGCCGGCCGATGGCGGACTGCGCGCGCGGCTGGTGCAGGCGGGGCCGCATATGACGGGGAACCAGCTGGCGGCGTGGATCGACCGGTTTTGACTGGGGACTGCGGGGACCTTCGGGGACCGTCCCCGCAGGGGACTGTCCCCTGGTGTTTGATATCCGCCGCTGATCACTAACACCGGGGGACGGTACTGCCGCCTCGGCGCCTGCGGGGACAGTCCCCTGGCTAACTAGTTATCCCACAGATCGCCGGTCGGGCTGGTGCGCGGCGCGGCGACGCCGAAGTGCTGGTAGGCCAAGGGCGTTGCAACCCGTCCGCGCGGGGTGCGCTGCAGGTAGCCCTGCTGGATCAGGAACGGCTCCAGCACGTCTTCGATGGTGTCGGCTTCCTCGCCGATCGCGGCCGCCAGGTTGCCCACGCCGACCGGGCCGCCCGCAAACTTGAACAGCACCGCTTCGAGCAGCTTGCGGTCCATCATGTCGAATCCGACCCGGTCCACGTCCAGCATCACCAGCGCCGCATCGGCGATCTCGCGCGTGATGCGGCCGTCCGACTTGACCTCGGCGTAGTCGCGCACCCGGCGCAGCAGGCGGTTGGCGATACGCGGCGTGCCGCGCGCGCGGTTGGCGATCTCGCGCGCGCCGTCCTCGACGATCGGGGCACCCAGCAAGGCGGCGCTGCGCACCACGATGCGCGCCAGCTCTTCCGGCTTGTAGAACTCCAGCCGCGCGACGATGCCGAAGCGGTCGCGCAGCGGATTGGTCAGCATGCCGGCGCGCGTGGTCGCGCCCACCAGCGTGAACGGCGGCAGGTCGATCTTGACCGAACGGGCCGCGGGGCCCTCGCCGATCATGATGTCGATCTGGTAGTCCTCCAGCGCCGGATACAGGATCTCCTCGACCACCGGCGACAGGCGGTGGATCTCGTCGATGAACAGCACGTCGTTCGGCTCAAGGTTGGTCAGCATCGCGGCCAGGTCGCCGGCGCGTTCCAGCACCGGGCCGGAAGTCTGGCGCAGGTTGACGCCCATCTCGCGCGCGATGATGTGCGCCAGCGTGGTCTTGCCCAGGCCCGGAGGCCCGAACAGCAGTGTGTGGTCGAGCGGCTCGCCGCGCTTGCGGGCGGCGGAGATGAAGATCTCCAGCTGGCCGCGGATCTTCTCCTGGCCGACGTATTCTTCGAGCTGCTTGGGCCGCAGCGCGCGCTCGATCGCCTCTTCGTTGGGCGAAGCGGGGGCGGCGCTGATGACTCGCTGCTCGGTGAAATTGTCGGTCTGGATGCTCATTGCTTAACCTTTGGAGAGCGCCTTCAGGGCGTACTTGATGCCGTCGGAAACGCTGCTGCCGGCCGGGAGGTTCTTGACCGCGGCAAGCGCTTCCTTGTCAGAATACCCCAGTGCGGCCAGCGCGTTGAGGATGTCGGACTGGGTGTCGTCGCGCGGCGCTCCGCCGACCGCGCCGATGTCGGCGCCCAGCTTGCCCTTCAGTTCCAGCAGCAGGCGTTCGGCGGTCTTCTTGCCGATGCCGGGCACCTTGACCAGGCGGCCGGCTTCCTGCAGCGTGACCGCCTGTGCCAGGTCGGCCACGGTCATGCCGGACAGGATCGACAGCGCGGTGCGCGCGCCCACGCCACTGATCTTGATCAGCTGGCGGAACACAGCGCGTTCGGACACGGTGCCGAAGCCGAACAGCAGGTGCGCATCCTCGCGCACCGCCAGGTGCGTGTACAGCACCACCTTCTCGCCGCTGTGCGGCAGGTTGTAGAAGGTGGACATCGGGACATCGACTTCGTAGCCGACGCCGTTGCAGTCCACCAGCACTTGCGGCGGGGTTTTGTCGAGCAAAATGCCGGAGAGACGACCAATCATCAGATGCCTTGCGACGGTGTGTTAAACGAGGCGGCCGCGCTTCATGCGCAGGCCTTGCAGCTGGGGCGAGATGGAGCCCAGCAGCGCCAGCGCATCATGGCTGTTCGCGTGGCAGATTGCAACCCCGAGTGCGTCGGCGGCGTCGCTGCCGGGCAGGCCGGGAAGCAGCAGCAGGCGCGCCACCATGTCCTGCACCTGCGCCTTGGCGGCCTTGCCGGTGCCGACCACGGCCTGCTTGACCTGGGTGGCGCTGTATTCGGCCACGCCGAGGTCGGCGCCGACCAGCGCGGTGATCGCGGCGCCGCGCGCCTGGCCGAGCAGCAGGGTCGATTCCGGGTTCATGTTGACGAATACTTTTTCGATCGCGGCGCAGTCGGGCTGGTAGATGCGGGCCAGCTCGGTGATCCCGTCGAGGATGATCTTCAGGCGCGGCGGCAATGCGCCGCCGGTGCCGGTGGCGATGGTGCCGGAAGCGATGTAGCGCAGTTTGCTGCCCTGTTTTTCGATGACGCCAAAGCCGGTGGTGCGCAGGCCGGGGTCGATGCCGAGGATGATCATGGATGAGTACTATACAGGGATGGGGACCGTCCCCGCAGGGGACTGTCCCCTGGTGTTGGGGATCTGCCACCGGCGTCGAGAACGTAGCGTGGCGGATTCGGCACAATCGTGTTCGAATCCGCCAAACACCGGGGGACGGTCCCCGTTCGGGGACAGTCCCCTTCCCTTATCCGCCAAACACCGGGGGACGGTACTGCCGCCTTGGCGCCTGCGGGGACAGTCCCCATACCCCTTCCCTGTCGCTTAGTGGCGGAAGTGGCGGGTGCCGGTGTAGAGCATGACCACGCCGCGCTCGTCGGCCGCGTCGATCACTTCCTGGTCGCGCATCGAGCCGCCCGGGTGGATCACGCAGGTCGCGCCCGCATCGACCACGACGTCGAGGCCGTCGCGGAACGGGAAGAAGGCGTCCGACGCCACCGCGGAACCGGCCAGTGTCAGGCCCGCGTTCTGCGCCTTGATCGAGGCGATGCGCGCCGAGTCGATGCGGCTCATCTGGCCCGCGCCCACGCCCAGCGTCATGCCGCCGGCGCAGAACACGATCGCGTTCGACTTGACGAATTTGGCCACGCGCCACGCGAACATCAGGTCCTGCAGCTGTTCCTGGGTCGGCTGCTTTTTGGTGACCACGCGCAGTTCGCCCATGCCCACGTCCTTGTTGTCCGGCGACTGCACCAGCAGGCCGCCGCCAACGCGCTTCAAGTCATACGGGTTGCTGCCGGCACCGAGCGGGATCTCCAGCAGGCGCACGTTCTGCTTGGCCGCCATGATCGAACGCGCCTCGGCGGTGAACGACGGCGCGATCAGCACTTCCACGAACAGCTTCGATACTGCCTGCGCGGCCTGGCCATCGACTTCGACGTTGAATGCGATGATGCCGCCGAAGGCGGAGGTCGGATCGGTCTTGAGCGCACGCTCGTAGGCGTCCAGCGCATTGGCGCCGATCGCCACGCCGCACGGGTTGGCGTGCTTGACGATCACGCAGCCGGCCGGCGAACCGAGGCCGCCCAGCGTCTTGACGCATTCCCACGCCGCGTCGGCGTCGGCGATGTTGTTGTACGAGAGTTCCTTGCCCTGCAGCTGGGTGTAGCTGGCCAGCGCGCCTGCCGCAGGCGCGAGGTCGCGGTAGAACGCGGCGCTCTGGTGCGGGTTTTCGCCGTAGCGCATGTCCTGCACTTTTTCGAAGGCCATGTTGAGGGTCTTCGGGTAGGCCGAGCGGGTGGCGTGCTGCCTGTCCTCGCCGAGGCTGGACAGGTAGTTGGTGATCGCGCCGTCGTATTGCGCGGTGTGGGCGAACACCTTCTTGGCCAGCATGAAGCGGGTGTCGTAACTGACGCAGCCGGCTTCGGTGCCGGTGCCCTTCATTTCGGCCAGCACCGGGCCGTAGTCGGACGGGTCGCACACCACCACCACGTCGCGGTGGTTCTTGGCGGCCGAACGCAGCATGGTCGGGCCGCCGATGTCGATGTTCTCGATCGCGTCTTCCAGCGAGCAGTCCTCTTTCGCCACGGTCTGCTGGAACGGATACAGGTTCACCACCACCATGTCGATGGTCGGCATGCCGTGTTCGGACAGCTTGGCCATGTGCTCCGGGAAGTCGCGGCGCGCCAGGATGCCGCCGTGGACCTTCGGGTGCAGCGTCTTGACGCGGCCGTCGAGCATCTCGGGGAAGCCGGTGTAGTCCGCCACTTCGGTGCACGGCACGCCGTTATCGAGCAGCAGTTTCGCGGTGCCGCCGGTGGACAGGATGTTCACGCCGAGCGCGGACAGCGCGCGCGCGAAATCGAGCACGCCGGTCTTGTCGGAGACGGAGATGAGGGCTTGTTTGATCATGGAGGTGGCCTAGAGTGATAAGAATTCTTGTTGTGCGCAACGCCGGCCGGAGCCCGGGTTCCGCGCTCACGAGGCACGGGCCACCCGCGTGCGTCGGAGCTGTTACAGCAGTCCGTGTTCCTGGAGTTTCTTGCGCAGGGTATTGCGGTTAATGCCCAGCATCTGCGCGGCATGCGACTGGTTGCCGTCGGCGCGCGACATCACCACCTGCAGGATCGGCTTTTCGACCGTCAGCACCACCATGTCGTAGATGTTCGACGGCTGCTGTTCGCCCAAGTCGTTGAAGTATTCTTCAAGGCTTTTCTGGACGACTTCCTGGATGATCTCTTTGCTCATAGTGCGTGGCGTGCCTGTGTTGATTTTTCCGCTTGCGAGGGCAACAGCGCGTTCATGCAGCTAACGCTTGTTCTTCGAATGCCTGCGAGGGGCGGTATTGTAACCGCTCTCCGTGTTTATGTTGAGACCCAAAAAACGCATCCACCGCGGCCAGCTGCTCCGATGTGGATTCCAGCAAATTCATCTGCTGGCGGAAGTCTTCCCCGCCCGGCAGGTCCTGCACGTACCAGCCGATATGCTTGCGCGCGGTGCGCACGCCGAGGTACTCGCCGTAGAAGGCGTAATGCGCCGGCAGGTGCTCCTGCATCAGGGCGCGCACTTCCTCGACCAGCGGGGCCGGCATCAGTTCGCCGGTGCGCAGGTAGTGGTCGATCTCGCGGCAGATCCATGGGCGGCCCTGCGCGGCGCGGCCGATCATCACGGCGTCGGCGCCGGTGTAGTCGAGCACGAACCTGGCTTTTTCGGGAGTGGCGATGTCGCCGTTGGCGACCACCGGAATCGAGACCGACTGCTTGACCGCGCGGATGGTGTCGTATTCCGCGTCGCCCTTGTAGCCGTCGGCGCGGGTGCGCCCGTGCAGCGTGAGCATCTGGATGCCGGCGTCTTCGGCGATGCGCGCGATGCGCAGCGCGTTCCGGTTGGCGCGGTCCCAGCCGGTGCGGAATTTGAGCGTGACCGGCACGTCGACCGCGCCGACCACCGCGTCGAGGATGCGCGCGACCAGGTCTTCGTGCTGCAGCAGCGCGGAGCCGCACCAGGCGTTGCACACCTTCTTGACCGGACAGCCCATGTTGATGTCGATGATCTGGGCGCCGCGCTCGACGTTGAAGCGCGCGCAATCGGCCAGGTCCTTCGGGTCGGCGCCGGCGATCTGCACCGCCTTCGGCTCCATCTCGCCTTCGTGGTCGGTGCGGCGCGAGGATTTTTCGCTGGCCCACAGCCGTGGATTCGAGGCCGCCATCTCGGACACCGCATAGCCCGCGCCGAGCTGCTTGCACAGCTGCCGGAACGGGCGGTCGGTCACGCCGGCCATCGGCGCGACGAAGACGTTGTTGCGAAGAATGTGTGGTCCGATTTGCACGCAGGGGTCAGGAATAGCGACGGGAACCGACTATTTTACCTGAACCACTGCTCAAAATATAAGCACTATTTTGGAGGTGTTGGGCGGGGGAAACGGTGCCGCGATTCCTGGTGCGGTGCGGAAGCGGGGGACAGTCCCATCGGGACAGTCCCCTTGCTACAGCTCGTCCAGGGCTTTTTCGGCCAGGTGGGCGGTTTCGCCCCAGCTTTCCAGGACCAGCTTGCCGCCGTCGACGCGGAAGCGGTTGATGCTGGCGTTGCGGATCGGGAAGGAACGCGGCGATTCGAGCACCATGTTGTGCGCCGCACGATAGGCGCATTCGAGCACACCGCCGTGGGCGACCAGCGCCAGCGACTTGCCGGGGTGGCGCGCGGCCCAGTCCAGGATGGCGCCGAGCGAACGCTGGTAGAAGGCGCGGAACGATTCGGCTGGGCGCTCGCCGGCCGGCGGCACCGAGTCGACGTCGCGCGCCTGCCAGGCCTCCCACTCGGACGGGTACTGGCGGGCGATGTCGGCATACAGCTTGCCCTCGAAGGCGCCGTAACAGCGTTCGCGCAGGCGCGCGTCCTGGGCAACAGGCAGGCCGTGATGGCGCGCCACCGCTGCCGCGGTCTGGTGCGCGCGCTGCAGGTCGCTGGCGCCGATCGCGTCGAAGCGCTCGCCGGCCAGCGCGCGCGCCAGCGCTTCGGCCTGGCGCTGCCCTTCGGTATTGAGTGCGATGTCGGTATGGCCCTGCAGGCGGCGCTCGGCGTTCCACGCCGTTTCGCCATGGCGAATCAGGATGATGGACGTCATTGAATCCTTGTGCTTGAAACCGGTGCGGTGCGCGGCGCGTGCATCAGGGCGCCAGCGTCTTCGCGATCTTGGGATTGGTCGAATACACGCCGATGATCTGCGCCTCGTCGAGAATGTGGCCGCGGATCGCGAGGCGCGCCTCGTCGCCGGTGAAGCTGCCTTCGAGCGGGAAGCGCGCCACGTCCAGCGCGTACAGCCGGAAGATGTAGTGGTGGATGCGCAGGTCGTTCCACGGCGGGCACGGGCCGTCGTAGCCGTAGTACTGGCCGGTCATGTCGGGATCGGTGGCGAACCAGCTGGTGTAGTCGTTCAGGCCCTGGCGCAGCTGGTGCAGGGTGCCGTTGCGGACCAGGAAGGGCACGTCCGGCCCCTTCTTGCCGCCGGGCGTGACCATGTCGGAGAAGCGCCCCGCCGCCAGCGACTTGAGCGCGACCGGGATGTCGACCAGGGTCCAGTGGAAGAATTCGGTGCGCAGCAGGTCCTCGGGGATCTCGCGGCCTTCGCGGTTGACGTCGGTGCCGACGCTGGGCACGTCGGCGTCGAGCACGAACAGCGCCAGCGACTCGGTGCCGTTGGGGACGTCATCCCAGGCCAGGTGCGGATTGCGGTTGGAGGAGAAGCGCATGTGCGTCGCCGGATCCGGCGCGCAGAACGCAAACTCCTCGGGGATCGCGCCGCCATCGGCGAAGGAATCACTCCACAGTCTCATAACACCTCCTCGTAGCACCACTTGGATACGACAGTGCGCGCGCCACAAGGTTCATTTGAGCGAACCGGGCGACACCTGCAGCCAGAACGTCACGGGGCCATCATTGGTCAGCGATACCTGCATATCGGCGCCAAATTGGCCGCTTTCAACGATGCCATGCTTTGCACGGGCCTGTCGCACAAAATGCCCGAACAGGCGCGCGCCCACGTCCGGCGGCGCGGCTGGCGAGAACGACGGCCGGGTGCCGCTGTTGGTATCGGCCGCCAGCGTGAACTGGGGCACCAGCAGCAGGCCGCCCGCGACGTCGGTGACGCTGCGGTTCATCTTGCCGGCGTCGTCGGAAAACACCCGGTAGCCGAGCAGCTTGGCCAGCAGCGCATCGGCCTCGCGCTCGCTGTCGCCGCGCTCGGCGCACACCAGCACCATCAGGCCGGGGCCGATCTCGCCAATGGTGGCGCCGCCGACCACCACGTCGGCGCGCCTGACCCGTTGCAGCAGCCCGATCACGCCAGCGTCACGCGCGCGAACTTGCGCTTGCCGACCTGGATCACGAAGCTGCCGGCCTGCAGCGCCAGCGCCTTGTCGGCCACCACCGCGCCGTCGATCCGCACGCCGCCCTGGTCGACCATGCGCATCGCCTCCGAGGTCGAGGCGCACAGGCCGGCCTGCTTGAGCAGCTGCGCCACACCGATCGGCGCGCCGGACAGCGCCACTTCCGGCACGTCGTCCGGGATGCCGCCCTTGGAGCGGTTGACGAAGTCGGCCAGCGCATCCTCGGCCGCCTGGGCGCTGTGGAAGCGCGCCACGATCTCCTTGGCCAGCGCGACCTTGGCGTCGCGCGGGTTGGCGCCCGCCTCGACCGCCGACCTCAACGCCGCGATCTCGGCGATCGAGCGCCACGACAGCAGCTCGAAGTAGCGCCACATCATGACGTCGGAAATGCTCATGACCTTGGCGAACATGGTATTGGCCGGCTCGGTGATGCCTATATAGTTGTTCTTCGACTTGGACATCTTGTCGACGCCGTCCAGCCCTTCCAGAAGCGGCATGGTCAGGATGCACTGCGGCTCCTGGCCGTAGTCCTTCTGCAGCTCGCGGCCAACCAGCAGGTTGAATTTCTGGTCGGTTCCACCCAGCTCAAGGTCCGACTTCAAAGCCACCGAATCGTAGCCCTGCATCAGCGGATACAGGAACTCGTGGACCGAGATCGGTGTCCCACTCTTGAAACGCTTGGTGAAGTCGTCCCGTTCCATCATCCGCGCAACGGTGTAACGCGAGGCCAGCTGGATCATGCCGCGCGCGCCCAGCGGGTCGGACCATTCCGAGTTGTAGCGGATTTCCGTCCTGGCGGCGTCCAGCACCAGCGAGGCCTGCTTGAAGTAGGTCATCGCGTTGGCTTCGATCTGCTCGCGCGTCAGCGGCGGGCGGGTGACGTTGCGGCCCGACGGGTCGCCGATCATCGAGGTGAAGTCGCCAATCAGGAAAATCACCTGGTGGCCGAGGTTCTGCAGCTGGCGCATCTTGTTCAGCACCACGGTGTGGCCAAGGTGCAGGTCGGGCGCGGTCGGGTCGAGGCCAAGCTTGATCCGCAGCGGCACGCCGCTCTGTTCGGAACGCGCCAGCTTCTGCGCAAACTCCGATTCAATCAGCAGTTCGTCGACGCCGCGTTTGGTGACGGCGAGCGCTTCCTGGACGGAATCGGTAAGCGGAAGGGTCTTGGCTGGCACTGTTGTAGAGGTCATAAGCTGCGTTTATCGAGTGATAACAAATGAGGTTTTCTGTGAGATGGCGAACGGACTGGGGTATAATCCCTCTTCCTTCAATGTTGCCGTATATAAACCTGACAACAATAAGAAATCGAAACAGCGTGGTCCTTCTGGGACGTTCAAGCGGCAAATTTTAACTGATTGCATGAACCCTACAAAACAAATCACAGGTAGTCGCTGGACTAGCCTGCTCGGAACGACCCGCAAGGCGCGCATTGTCAGCGCCTCGGCGATCTTCCTTGCCGCCTGTGCTTTCGGGGCTGCAGGAGTTGCGCCAATTGCTCCCGACCCGGCTGACATGCCGGTGCGGTCGATCGCCCAGGAACTTGAACTCCCCAACCTGGCCGATCAGATCAGCGCACTCCAGCAAACCGAACAGCAATTCGTCCAGGAAGAACGTGTCCGCCCAGGCGACACGCTCGCATCGCTCTTGACCCGCCTTGGCGTGGACGACCCGGAAGCGGTCGCCTTCATCAAGTCGGACAGCGTTGCGCGCGCCGTCATGCAGCTGCGCACCGGCAAACGCGTGCAGGCCCAGACCACCGACACCGGCGCGCTGCAGTGGCTGCGCGCCAGCGTCGAAGGCGGCAAGGACAAGCCCCTCAAAACCATTTCGATCACCCGCAACGGCGATAAGTTCGTGGCATCGGAAGCGCCGGTCAAGCTCGAGCGCCGCATCGAGATGCGGGCGCGCGAAATCTCGTCCTCGCTGTATGCCGCGACCGACTCGGACGCCGACGGCGGCCGCCTGCCGGACACCATCACCGCGCAGATCATTGAGATGTTCTCGACCAATATCGACTTCCGCTCCGACCTGAAACGCGGCGACCGCTTCAACGTGGTCTACGAAACGTTCTGGCAGGACGGCGAGATGGTGGGCACCGGCCGCATCCTGGCTGGCGAGTTCACCAACCGCGGCACCACCTATCAGTCGGTGTGGTTCGACGACCCGAGCGGCAAGAGCGGCGGCTACTACAGCTTCGACGGCAAGGCGCTCAAGCGCGCCTTCCTGAAATCGCCGTTGGCGTTCTCGCGTATCTCGTCGGGCTTCTCGATGCGGGTGCACCCGCTGTCGGGCAAGTGGAAAGCGCACAAGGGCATCGACTACGCGGCATCGCTGGGCACCCCGATCCGCGCGTCCGGCGACGGCGTGATCGCCAGCGCGGGTCCGTCCGGCGGCTACGGCAACCTGGTCGTGATCAAGCACTGGGCGAACTACGAAACTGCTTATGCACACATGAGCCGGTTCGCACCGGGCATGCGCCGCGGAGCCAAGGTCAGCCAGGGCGACATCATCGGCTACGTCGGCTCGACCGGCTGGTCCTCGGGTCCGCACCTGCACTACGAGTTCCGCGTGGCGGGCAAGGCGGTCGATCCGACCAAGCTGTCGATGACCGCGCAGGCGCCACTGAGCGCGGCCGAGCTGGCGCGCTTCCGCATGGTGTCGGCAGACATGATGCACCGCTTCGGGCTGCTGCGTCCTTCGGGGAACGCGGCGCTCGCGATGCGCTAAAATCAGGGCCGCCAGCGATGGCGGCTTTTTTTTCGCCTGCACATCCGGGGACTGTCCCCGGAGGGGACCGTCCCCCGGCGTTCTGTTTACGGTGGCGTGCCCAAACACCTGGGGACGGTCCCCTTTGGGGACAGTCCCCTCCTAACTCGACCTGATATGAATTCTTCCCTTTTCATTGGCCTGATGTCCGGCACCAGCATGGACGGCGTGGACGGCGTGCTGGCCGATTTCGGCAACGGCGCGATCGCCACCATCGCCGACACCTTCGTGCCCTTCCCCGCCGAGCTGAGGGAAAGCCTGATGGTGCTGCAGTCGGCCAGCCCGAACGAACTGGAACGCGAAGCGCTGGCCGCCAACGCGCTGGCCGAGGTGTTCAGCCGCTGCGTCGAGGCGCTGCGGCCACACGCAGCCGGCCCGATCGCCGCGGTCTGCGTGCACGGCCAGACCATCCGCCACCGCCCCGAGCTGGGCTTCACGCGCCAGACCAACAATCCGGCGCTGCTGGCCGAGCTGACCGGGCTGGACGTGATCGCCGACCTGCGCAGCCGCGACATCGCCGCCGGCGGCCAGGGCGCGCCGCTGGTGCCGGCCTTCCATCAGGCAATGTTCGGCAAGGCAGGCGAAACCCGCATGCTGGTCAATATCGGGGGCATCGGCAACATCAGCGTGCTGCATGGCGACGGCCGGGTCACCGGTTTCGACACCGGGCCGGGCAACGTACTGATGGACCTGTGGATTTCAAAGAACAAGGGGGCGCCCTACGACCAGGACGGCGCGTGGGCGGCCAGCGGCAAGGTTGACGCCCGGCTGCTGGAAATCATGCTGGACGAGCCCTACTTCGCGCTGCCGGCGCCCAAGAGCACCGGGCGCGACCTGTTCCACCAGGGCTGGCTGGACGCAATGCTGGCGCGCCGTCCGAGGCTGGCAGCCGAGGACGTGCAGGCGACGCTGACGCGCCTGACGGCGGTGTCGATCGCGCGCGCGATCCGCGCCGAGGCGCAGCAGGTGCAGGTAATGTATGTGTGCGGAGGGGGCGCCAGCAACAGGACGCTGATGGACGCGCTAGGCGAGGAACTGGAAGGAAAGGTGGCGGTGGAATCTACCGCCGCGCTGGGCGTCGCGCCGAACCATGTGGAGGCGCTGGCGTTCGCCTGGCTCGGTTACCGCTTCGCCAACCGGCTGCCGGGCAACCTGCCGGCCGTCACCGGCGCGAAAGGGCTCCGCGTATTGGGAGCCCTGTATCCGGCTTAAACCGAGAACGAGGAACCGCAGCCGCAGGTCGAGGTTGCGGACGGGTTCTTGATCACGAACTGGGCGCCTTCGAGGTCGTCCTTGTAGTCGATCTCGGCACCCACCAGGTACTGGTAGCTCATCGAATCGATCAGCAGCTGGACGCCGTTCTTGACCATGGTGGTGTCGTCTTCGTTGACGATTTCGTCGAAGGTGAAACCGTACTGGAAGCCGGAGCAGCCGCCACCCTGCACGAACACGCGCAGCTTCAGGTCGGGATTGCCTTCTTCTTCGATCAGGGACGCTACTTTTTCGGCCGCGGCATCGGTGAAGTTGATCGGCGCTGGCATTTCTGCGACTGCATTCATTTCGGACTCCTACTTGGGAACAATTAACGCCATTATAGTCCTTCGGCGCGATTCACGCTCCCGCGGCGACCCCGGCGACCGGCTCGGCTGCGGCAAGATGGAATACCGGTTCGGCGGGCTCATGGTGGGTCAGCGTCCCCGTCACCAGCGCACCGCCGTGCATTTCCAGCATCTTGTAGTGGACGTCTCCTACAATGCGGCCTTTTGGCTGCAATTCAAGTAGTTCCGTGCAGAAAACCGAGCCTTCGATCACGCCATTGACCACCACATTGGCGCAGTGCACTTCGCCTTCGATGTGGGCGTGCTCGGATACCACCAGCACGCTGTCGGGGCTGTCGGTGGCGATCACGTTGCCGTGCACCTCGCCATCCACCCGCAGCCCGCCGGTGAAGATCAGGTTGCCTTCGATGCGGGCCGAGGCGGCGACCAGGCTTTCGATATCGCTCTTGGCAGTACGTCCGAACATGGTGGCCTCCCGGTTTGAGTCATTGCTCACGCTAAATTACTAGTCTTTGAGCAATTTACCCCTTCCGAGTGCAGCGGGTTTGATCTGCGTCGATACCAGCGCAATGGCGGGCTCAGCCGGGAACGGGGACTGTCCCCAGCGGGGACTGTCCCCTGGTGTTTATGAGCCGCCGGCATCTTCTGACACCGGGGGACGGTCCCCTGCGGGGACAGTCCCCTTCCCCTTTCGTTACGGCAGCAGTGCGAGGGTGGTGAGGCCGGTGGTTTCTTCGAGGCCGAACATCAGGTTCATGCATTGCACCGCCTGCCCGGACGCGCCCTTGACCAGGTTGTCCTGCACTGCGAGGATTACCAGCATGTTGCCGTTGCCCGGACGGTGCAGCGCCAGGCGCAGCATGTTGGAACCGCGCGTGGAGCGGGTCTCAGGATGCGAGCCGAACGGCATCACGTCCACGAACGGCGCGCCCGCATATTCCTTCTCGAACATTTCCTGCAGCTCGTCGTTGCTGACCTCGCGGGTCAGGCGCGCGTACATGGTCGAGTGCATGCCGCGGATCATCGGCACAAGGTGCGGGGTGAAAACCAGGCCGACCTTCTGGTCGGTGAAACGCTGCAGCTGGGCGACGGTTTCCGGCGTGTGGCGGTGGCCGGACACGCCGTATGCCTTGAAGTTGTCGCTCGATTCAGAGAACAGCGTGCCGATCTCGGCCTTGCGGCCGGCTCCGGAGACGCCCGACTTGCTGTCCGAAATCAGCGAGGCGGCATCGACCAGCCCGGCCTTCAGCAGCGGCACCAGGCCCAGCTGCATGGTGGTCGGGTAGCAGCCCGGGTTGGCGATCAGGCGCGCCCTGGCGATTTCTTCGCGGTTCAGTTCGGGCAGGCCATAGACCGCCTCTTCCAGCAGCTCAGGGCAGGTGTGCGGGATCTTGTACCACTGTTCAAAGGTGGCCTGGTCCTTGAGGCGGAAGTCCGCCGCCAGGTCGATCACCTTGACGCCGGCGGCCAGCAGCTCGGGCGCCTGCGCCATCGCCACGCCGTGCGGGGTGGCGAAGAACACCACGTCGCACTGCTTGAGGTCGACCTTGTCCGGGGCCGAGAACGCGATGTTCACGCGGCCGCGCAGCGACGGGAACATGTCCGCCACCGGCAGCCCGTCTTCCTTGCGCGAGGTGATCGCGGTGAGTTCGACGCCGGGATGCGCCGCGAGCAGGCGCAGCAGCTCCACGCCCGTGTAACCAGTCCCGCCGACGATGCCAACCTTGATCATGTGAATTTCCTGTTTTTGTTAGATGAATAAAAGCCGTATTTTAGACAAATTATCAAACTGCCGCGTACATCAGCTTCGGCAAGGCGCGCTCACCCCGCCGCGATCGCTGATGGAGGATGATGTAATCCCGCCGCTGCTGAGACACTCGCCACGAAAAGCACACATGTTTCTTATAGCTGACTTAGAAGTTAGCAACTTTTCATTTCGTTACACTTCTTACTAGTTTTGCACTAGTGAAAGAATTTCCCCTTAGATATCTTCCTGTCATCGCCATTCATGAGGAATGGCGAAATAAAAATGATCTAAGGAAAACTAATGAAAAAACTGATTCTCGTCCTTATCGCGACTTTCGCAGCATCTGGCGCAGCCCAGGCACAATCGGCAGGCAAGGTACCAGGCGCCTACGGCGGACTGGCAGTTTCCAGCGTCGACAAGCTGATCCACAGCGGCCGCGACACCCAGCTGAAAGTCTTCGGCGGCTACGAATTCGACCAGCATCTCGGCGTGGAAGCAGGCATCTCCGGGCTTGGCCGCGAATCGCTGGACGTGCAGCTCAACGGCCAGCCCGTCACCGTGCGCGCGAAAGGCTGGAACAGCTACGTCGCCGGCAAATACAATATGCCGATCACTGAGCAGTTCTCGGCTTACGGCAAGCTGGGCCTGTCGTATACCGTGGTCAAGCACAGCGACAGCCGGGGCTTCAGCCACAAGGAAGACAATACCGGCCTGTACGCAGGCCTGGGCTTCCAGTACAAAGTCACCGACAAGGTCGCGCTGACTGCCGAATACGAGCGCGCGGGCAAGCGCGGAGGCAGCCTTGACCACAATGACGCATGGTCGCTCGGCGTGAAGTACGGCTTCTAAGCTTCCCTCGCAATAAAAAAGGACCTCCGGGTCCTTTTTTTGCATCCGCTTTTGGCGGATTCGGCATAAACATGTTCGAATCCGCCATTTTCGTTTCGGGGGCCCCTCCCAACATTTCAAGTTTTGGCCGATTCGGCATAAACATGTTCGAATCCGCCATGTTTGCGATCCGGCCGGGAAGCTTGGGGAGGCGGGCTACCTCATAAAAAAAGCCGCCCGAAGGCGGCTTTCTCGCAAGACCGAAAACGAATTAACGCTTCGAGAACTGCTTTGCGCGACGTGCTTTACGCAGGCCGACTTTCTTACGCTCGACTTCACGTGCGTCACGGGTGACGAAACCGGCACGTGCCAGGTCGCCCTTGAGGCCTGCATCGTAGTCGATCAGTGCACGGGTGATACCGTGGCGCACTGCACCTGCCTGGCCGGACTCGCCGCCGCCATGCACGTTGACCTTGATGTCGAAACGCTCGACGTTGCCGGTGAGTTCCAGCGGCTGACGGATCACCATCAGGCCGGTTTCACGGGAGAAGTATTCTGCTGCTGGCTTGCCGTTCACAACGATCTGGCCGGAACCAGCTTTGATGAACACGCGAGCGACTGCACTCTTGCGACGGCCGGTGCCGTAATTGTAGTTACCGATCATGTCAGCTCCTTAGAGAACGAGTGCTTTAGGTTGCTGCGCAGCGTGCGGATGGGAACCTTCCGCGTACACTTTGAGCTTCTTGATCATGGCGTAGCCCAGCGGGCCCTTTGGCAGCATGCCCTTGACCGCTTTTTCCAGCGCACGGCCTGGGAAACGCTGTTGCATTTTCAGGAAGCTGGTTTCGTAGATGCCGCCTGGGTAACCCGAGTGACGGTAGTAGGTCTTGTTGGTGGCCTTGGTACCGGTCACGCGCAGTTTGCCTGCGTTGATCACGACGATGAAAT
Source organism: Telluria sp. (assembly GCA_035759315.1). Lineage (GTDB taxonomy): Bacteria > Pseudomonadota > Gammaproteobacteria > Burkholderiales > Burkholderiaceae_D > Telluria. The sequence continues at coordinate 25,709 of DASTVB010000099.1, forward strand.
CGCCGGTGTCGACGTGAGGAGTAAATTCTGGCTTGTGTTTGCCGCGCAGTCGGAGTGCCACTTCGCTGGCAACACGTCCGAGGACTTTGTCCGTCGCGTCAACCACGTACCATTCGCGCTGGACTTCATGTCCTTTAGCGGAAAAAGTTTTCATGATGACTTCCTATTAGTTAATCGCTCAATTGGTGGTTCCGCAATGACTGCTGCGGACTCGTCCTTATTGTCTTCCCTGAGCGCACGGAAAGCCGGCAAGTATAACCCGACGCCGCCTGCCGAGTCAACCGGCGCGTTGGACGCAGGGGACTGTCACCGGCGGGGGACCGTCCCCCGATTTACGATCCGCCGCCGCACCTGATTCAAAATTTCCCTTGCGCAACATTCGCCCCCATTGTCCAATACGGGTTCAATGCGGCGCAACTCCGCCAAACGAGACCAAAGGAAGCGCCATGCACTATGCACTACTGAAAATCCAGGCCACGACTGGCGAAGCGCTGCACGAGCTGTGCACATTGGCCGAGATCAAACCGGAACCAATGCTAGAAATCGGAGTGAGCGGAGGACCGGCGACCCGCTACGCGATGATGCTGAAAGTCGCCGAAGCCGACAACACCGGATCCATGCTCTACCAGTTCCGGGATTTCGTCGCGAAGTGCCAGGCCGGGGGCGGCACATTCGAAGCCCTCGGCGTGACGGGCGACGTCACCTTGCGGATCACGGTCGGCGGCAAAGGCCAGCCAGGTGCTTCGCTCGATTTCATGCCGTCCGACCTGCTGTCAATTGCGCGGCTCGGCATCAATGTCAGCATCGATGCACGCGCTGCCGGCTCTAAATAATCACGCTCCGGACGTCGTGCGCCAACCCGGCCCGATCGAGATGAACACGGCGGCCTGAAGCGAAGCCGCGACGGTCCCGATGAGGGAAATCGTCACACGATGTTCGAGATTCGTCGCCGGTCACCGGGAACCGGGGCTTCATCGGTTTTTTGTTGACCCGGCGACAACGTGCAACGTACTATTCCCGTCACATCTTTGCGGGGGAATACGTGAACGTTCGCTTCTGGCTTTCTGCACTTGTACTGGCCGCGCCCCTGGCGCAGGCGGCGCCCAAATCCAACCCGGGGCGCAGCTGCCACCTCCCCGGCGTGGAAGAATCGCTGCGCTGCGTGAGCGTCAAGGTCCCCTCCAACTATGCCGCCAAGGGCGGCGCCATGCTGACGCTGCATGTCACGGTGGCTCCCGCGTTCCGCGAATCGGCCAAGCAGGACCCGCTGTTCGTGCTGGCCGGCGGCCCCGGCCAGGCGGGTTCGGACATCGTGCCCTACCTCGGACTGACATTCCAGCGCGCCCGCGCGACCCGCGACGTGGTGCTGATCGACCAGCGCGGCACCGGCCTGTCCGGCAAGCTCGATTGCGAATCGGGCCGCAGCGAAGAGTCGATGACCGAGGAGCAGGCGCTGGCCGAACTGAAGGCCTGCATCGCGCGCGCCAACAAGCCGTTCGCCGACTACACCACCGCCAACGCCGCGCACGACATCGACCGGGTCCGCATCGCGCTGGGCTACGACAAGATCAACCTGTGGGGCGCTTCCTACGGCACTCGCCTGGCGCAGGCCTATGCGCGCGCCTATCCGCAGTCGGTGCGCTCGCTGGTGCTCGACGGCGTCGCGCCGCCGGAGATGATCATCCCGGCGGGTGGCCAGGACGCGCAGGCGGCGCTCAACGCGCTGTTCAGCCAGTGCCGTGAAGACAAGGTCTGCGCGCGCGCCTTCCCGCGCCTGTCGGAAGAATTCGCCGAACTGGCGGCGCGCGTGGCCAAGGGCAGTGTCGAGATCAATGTGGCCGACCCGCGCACCGCGGAGCCGCTGAAGCAGAAGATGAGCAACGCGCGCTTCGTTCGCACCGTGCATTCGATCCTGTACTCGCCGGTCGACAGCCGCAGCCTTCCCTACCTGATCCACAGCGCCTACCAAGGACGCTGGGGTCCGTTCATCGCACGCAGTAACGTGATGAGCGACTTCTCGTCCGACGAAGACCTGTCCACCATGCTGCACCTGGCCGTGGTGTGCGCCGAAGACGTGCCGCGCCTGGACGCCGGCGCGCTGGCGGCCGATTCCGGCGCCTCCTTCATGAAGGCGTCTGTCACGGACAACATGATCAAGGCCTGCCCGCTGATGAACGTGCCGGCGGTGCCGCTGGCCGCGCCGAGCAGGATCGACGTGCCGGTGCTGATGCTGTCCGGCGCGCTCGACCCGGTCACGCCGCCGCGCCGCGCCGAATCGGCCGCGCGCCACATGTCGAAGGTCCAGCACTTCGTGGTCGCCAACGCCGGCCACGGCATCTCGCCGCTCGGCTGCGCGCCGCGGCTGCTGCGCGAGTTCCTCGACCAGCCGTCGAAAAAGCTCGACGCCTCCTGCCTGAAGGAGATCCCTTCCGCCAGCTTCCAGGTCGGCAGCGCCGGCCCGCATCCTTGAATTGCGAAGACAACCATGATCGAAGTTAAAGACGTACGTAAGAGTTTTGGCGAAGTGAAGGCGCTGGGCGGCGTGAGCTTCACCGCGCGCGACGGGCAGATCACCGCCCTGCTCGGCCCCAACGGCGCCGGCAAGACCACGCTGCTGCGCACCCTCGTGGGCCTGCTGCACCGCGACAGCGGCAGCATCTCGATCGACGGCACCGATCCGCAGCAGGATCCGCTCAAGGTGCGCAACAACATCGGCTTCCTGACCGACCAGTTCGGGCTGTACGAGCGCCTGTCGACGCGCGAGTACCTGACCTACTTCGGCGAGTTGAACGGCATGGACAAGGCGTCGATCGCGCGCCGCATCGACGAGGTCACCGAGCTGCTGGGCATGGAGGAAATCCTCAACCGCCGCTCGAAAGGCTTCTCGCAGGGACAGCGCATCAAGGTCGCGCTGGCGCGCACGCTGCTGCACCGGCCGCGCCACCTGCTGCTCGACGAACCGAGCCGCGGCCTGGACGTGATGAGCACGCGCGCATTGCGGCGCGCGCTGGTGGCGCTGCGCGAAGAAGGCTGCTGCGTGATCATGGCGACCCACGTGATGCAGGAGGTCACCCACCTGTGCGATGACGTGATCGTGATCGCAAAAGGCCACACCGTGGCACAGGGCGCGCCGATGCAGCTGTGCGAGCGCACCGGTATCGCCAACCTCGAAGATGCATTCGTCAGCCTCGTCGGCGAAGAAGGAATCGTATGAAGTCCAGGACACTCGTCGTATTTATCAAGGAACTGAAGGAGTCGCTGCGCGACAAGCGCGCGCTCGGCATGCTGGCGCTATTCGTGCTGATGTATCCGGCCATGGTGGGCCTGCTGCTGAACGACCTGATCGACCGCCGCAGCGAACCGGAACGCGAAGGCATCGAGCTGATCGTGGTCGGCAGCGCGCACGCGCCGACGCTGATGACGCAGCTAAAGCAGAAGAACATCTCGACCAAGGAGCATGCGCCGATGACCGAAGACGCCGTGACCGAGCTGCTCCGGTCCGGCAAGTCGGTCGCAGTCCTCAAGATCGACGACAGGTTCGTCGAAAACTACAACGCGATGCGGCCGGCGCGGCTGGAACTGTGGTTCGACTCGGGCGCCGAGACCGACCGCAAGCTGGGCCAGATCGAAGACGTCCTGGCCGACTACAGCCGCAACATCGCGCGCGCGCGCCTGCTGGCGCACGGCGTATCGCCGGTGACGCTGGCCCCGGTCGACGTGCAGCGCTACGACACCGGCACCAGCGCCTCGCGCTCCGGCAAGCTGATCGGCGCGATGCTGGGCACCTTCTTCATCCCGGTCTTCATCTTCTGCCTCAGCACCGCGGTGGACAGCACGGCCGGCGAACGCGAACGCCGTTCGCTCGAAGTCCTGATGGCGCAGCCGATCACCGCCTCGCAGCTGGTCACCGGCAAACTGCTGGCGGCTGCCGCGCTGTCCGTCATCGGCGTGACGCTGGAACTGATGTTCGCGCACGCGATCCTCAAATGGATACCGCTGGAGGAACTGGGACTGTCCTGGCGCCTCAGCAACCTGGACCTGGTGCTGGTAATCCTGTCCACCATCCCGCTGTGCATCTTCGCCGCCGCCTTCGAGATCGCGCTGGCGATGAATGCCAAGTCGTTCAAGGAAGCCCAGAGCACGCTGTCGATCGCGATGCTGGTGCCGCTGCTGCCGACTTTCCTGGTGCCGATGCTGGACCTGACCACCGCCCTGTGGATGTACGCGGTGCCGGTGCTGTCGAACATCACGCTGCTGCGCGAGCTGTCCAAGGGCCAGGACATCGGCGCCATCCACTACTTCCTGACTGCGGCCAGCTCGCTGGTGGCGGCGTTCGCGTTCTACGCCTTCTCGGCGTGGCGCATGAAGAGCGAAAAGTACGTGCTGGCCGTGTAAAAACGGCGGGTTGGCAATCGCGTAAAATGATGGATTGCCAACTCGAGGTACCAACATGGAAGTCAAGGTAAGCTGGAACGGCCCGACGGGCATGGGTTTCCGCGCCCAGACCGGGTCCGGACATATGGTTAACATGGACGCCGCGGCCGATGGCGGCGGCCATAACCTGGCGCCGCGCCCGACCGAACTGGTGCTGGCCGGCGCCGGCGGCTGCAGCGCGATCGACGTGGTGCTGATCCTGAAGAAGGGCCGCGAGGACGTGCGCGGCTGCGAGGTGGTGCTGCAGGCCGAACGGGCCGACACCGAACCCAAGGTGTTCACGCGGATTAACTTCCACTTTGTCGTGACCGGGAAGAACCTGAAGCATGCGGCGGTCGAGCGCGCGATCAGGCTGTCGCACGAGAAGTACTGCTCGGTGTCGATCATGCTGGGGAAGACGGCGGAGATCACCTCCTCGTTCGAGGTGCTCGAAGGCTGATGCCGCGTCATTCCCGCGCAGGCGGGAACCCATTGCGAGTTTGCCGCAAGGGCGCGGTTATCGCAGCGGCAGATTCAGCATGGGTCCCCGCGTCCGCGGGGATGACGGTTAGTTCAGATGTAGTAGGCGGTGGTGGTCATGACCTTGGACATGGCCTGCATCGCCAGCCGCACCGGCAGCGGCGCCTCGACGCCGCCCAGGTCGCGCGCGGCCTGCCCGTGGATGATTTCGTCGTCGCGCATCTGCTTGACGATCGCGCGCGATTTTTCGTCCTGCGGCGGCAGCCGGTCCAGGTGGCTGTTCAGGTGCGATTCGACCTGGCGCTCGGTTTCGGACACGAAGCCCAGGCTGCGCTGGTCGCCCAGGTGCGCCGCCACCGATCCGATCGCATACGCGCCGGCATACCAGAGCGGGTTCAGGATGCTCGGCTGCGAGCCCAGCTCGGCCAGCCGCTGCGCGGTCCACGCCAGGTGGTCTTCTTCCTCGCGCCCGGCTTCCTCGAATTTCTTCTTCATCTCCGGCGATTTGGCGAAGCGCGCCTGCGAGTCGTACAGGGCCTGGGCGCAGACTTCGCCTACGTGGTTCACCCGCATCAGGCCGGCGGCATGGCGTTTTTCGTCTTCGTTCAGCACCGCGTCGGCCGCGTGGGCGGCCGGGTTCGGGCGCGAGGCGCTGGCCACGCCGGCGATCACGCGCAGCGCCTTGTCCAGGCCGACCACCATGTGGTCAAGGGGATTGAATGTACGGGTCATGTGCGAATTATAACGAACCGGCCAGCGGCGCAGCGCCCGCCTTCCGCCGCTCGATCCAGTCGGCCACCGGTCCGACCGGCTCCAGGCCCGACATGTTCTTGGCCACGCCCAGGTTCAGCGACAGCAGGAACGGGATGGTATCGAAGGGAATGTCGGCGCAATACTCGCCGAAGGCGGCGATGAAGCGCGCCGAGTCGAGCACCGGCAGCACCTTCTCGCCGCTCATGAACTGCAGCACGCTGGTGATGCTGTGGCCCTTGCCGATCGAGTGGTAGATGAAGCGGTTGAAATCGCGGTCGATCTGCTTGAAATCGAGCGTTTGCTCGGTCATCAGGCCGGCCAGGTAGTACAGCCCCAGGGCGACCCGGAAAAAGCCGGTCGCTTCCTCCACACTGCGCCCGAGGCGGGTCACCGCGAGCACGTTTTCCTTGATGTGGGTTTCCATTTGGGCATTATCCACCAAATATAGCCGCCCGGGGCGGGTGTTGCCTTGCGTCAGCAACAGTGCACTGCTACCCTTGCATGTTTCTCAAGCTCGGCATACCACGCGCGCGTATTTACGTTTGCGCCCGCTTTCCATCCGCCACATTCTGCATTCTGGGGCGGGGATACTGCCGTGCATCGCATCAAGGCTATCCCGGCAGTCGCGCTTTTATACAATGCAACTATCGAAAGGCCCGGCACGCATTGCCGCCCTTGGCTTTAGAACTGGAGCAAGAATGGAATTACGCATCCGTAACCTGTCGAAGACCTACGCCAACGGCGTGGTGGCGCTCGACAAGGTCACCCTGACCATCCCGACCGGCATGTTCGGCCTGTTGGGGCCGAATGGCGCGGGTAAATCGACGCTGATGCGCACGCTGGCCACGCTGCAGGAATGCGACTCCGGCTCGGTGTTCCTGGGCGACCTGGACGTGCTGGACGAAAAAGACGAAGTGCGCCGCCTGCTCGGCTACCTGCCGCAGGACTTCGGGGTTTACCCGAAAGTGACCGCTTACGAACTGCTGGACCACTTCGCGGTGCTGAAGGGCCTGTCGAACCCTGCCCGCCGGCGCGAAGTCGTGGACGGCCTGTTGCAGCAGACCAACCTGTTCGAGGTGCGGCACCAGCGCCTGGGTGGCTTCTCCGGCGGCATGAAGCAGCGCTTCGGCATCGCCCAGGCGCTGCTGGGCGACCCGCAGCTGATCATCGTGGACGAACCGACCGCCGGCCTCGACCCGATGGAACGGGTGCGCTTCCATAACCTGCTGTCGGACATCTCCGAGGACAAGACCGTGCTGCTGTCGACCCACATCGTCAGCGACGTGGCCGACCTGTGTTCGAACATGGCGATCATCAACAAGGGCAAGGTCCTGCTGTGCGGCGAGCCGCAGAAGCTGGTGAGCGACATCGACGGCAAGATCTGGGCGCGCTTCGTCTCCAAGCAGGAGCTGCCGATCTTCCAGAAGCACCACGCGGTGATCTCGACCCGCCTGCTGGCGGGCCGCACGCTGATCCACGTGTACGCCGACCGCGACCCGGGCGACGGCTTCGAAGACATCGCGGGCGACCTGGAAGACGTCTACTTCGCCACCATCACCGGGCGCTACCACCCGTCCGGCAAGGACCTGTAATGTTCGAGATCGCACGGTTCGAGGCCTGGCAGCGCCTCAAGTTGGTCTCGACATGGGTGTACTTCCTCATGTTCCTGGCCATGTCGATGCTGTGGATGGCGGCCGCCGGCGGCGTGTTCAAGGAAGCGGTGGTCACCTTCGGCGGCAAGGTCCTGATCAACGGCCCGCGCTCGATCGAACTGACGGTGGCGGTACTCGGCTCGCTCGGCGTGATCGTGATCGCGGCGATGATGGGGCGCTCGGTCCAGCAGGACTTCGAGTACGACATGCACCACTTCTTCTTCTCGGCGCCGATCCGCAAGAGCGCCTACGTGTTCGGGCGCTTCCTCGGCGCGCTGGCGGTGCTGGCAGTGATCTTCTCGAGCATCGTGCTGGGCGCCTGGCTGGGCGCGCTGCTGCCCGGGATCGACCCCGACAAGGTCGGTCCGATGTCGGCGGCGGCCTACCTGCTGCCGTACGCGCGCACGCTGGTGCCCAACCTTTTCATCTTCGGCTCGATTTTCTTCGTGCTGGCCGCGCTGACGCGCCGCATGCTGCCGGTGTACGTGGCCAGCGTTGTCATGCTGGTCGGCTACCTGGTGGCGCCGACGCTGGCGCGCGACCTCGACTACAAGACGCTGGCGGCGCTGATCGATCCCTTCGGCACCACCGCGCTGATCCGCCTGACCGAGTACTGGACCATCTCCGAAAAGAACACCGCGCTGGTGCCGTTCGAAGGCGTGTTCCTGCTCAACCGCGCGATCTGGATGGCATTCTCGCTGGTGGTGCTGCTGCTCGGCTTCTGGCGCTTCCATTTCGTCAGCACCGTCGACAGCCGCGCGGCGCGCCGCAACGCCGACGCCGACCTGCCGCTGCCGCTCACGCGTTCGGCCTTCAACATCCACGAAAAGCCGGACTTCGCGCGCCGCAGCCTGGCGCTGCTGCTGCTCAAATCGGTCTGGTTCAACCTGCGCGAATCGGTCAAGAACATCTACTTCGCGGTGATCGCGCTGGCCGGCGTGCTGACCGTGTTCGCGTTCTCGCTGAACCTCGACTCGGTGTACGGCACCAGCACCTATCCGGTGACCTACCTGGTGCTGGAGACCATCGGCGGCACCTTCGCCCTGTTCATGCTGGTGGTGACCACCTTCTATTCCGGCGAGCTGATCTGGCGCGAGCGCGAAGCGCGGCTGGCGCAGATCCTCGACGCGCTGCCGACCCCGAGCTGGCTGCCGCTCGCCGGCAAGACGCTGGGCCTGATCGCGCTGCAGGGCGTCATGCTGGCGATCCTGATGGTGTGCGGGATCCTGATCCAGGCGTTCAACGGCTACTACCACTTCGAGCTTCCCCTGTACCTCCAGTCGCTATTCCTGGTCCAGTGGCCGCACTACGCGCTGATCGCGGTGCTGGCGATCGTGACGCAGGTCGTGATCAACCACAAATTCCTCGCCTACTTCGCGATGATCGTGTACTACGTGGTGCTGGTGACGGCGGCCGGTTTCGGCTTCGACCATCCGATGCTGGTGTTCGGCAGCACGCCTGACTTCATGTATTCGGCGATGAACGGCTTCGGCCACTACCTGCTGCGCGACCGCATTTTCCTCGCCTACTGGACCGGGGCTGCGATCATGATGATGGTGGCGGCGCTGGTGCTGTGGCCGCGCGGCGTGAACAGCGAGTTCCGCAGCCGCCTGCAGATGGCGCGCCGCAACCTGACCCTGCCGGTGCTGTCCACCTTCGCCGGCGGCCTGGCCGTGTTTGCGCTGAGCGGGGCCCTGCTCTACTACAACCTGCACGTGGCGAACGATTACCGCACCGCCTACGGACGCGAGGAGCTGCAGGCCAGCTACGAACGCAAGTACAAGAAGCTGGCCGACGTGCCGCAGCCGCGCATCACCGGCGTCCAGATGCGGGTCGAGATGTATCCGCAGGAGCGCGGGCTGGCCATGACGGGCCGCTATGAAGTGGTGAACAAGACTGCCGCGCCGGTTCGCCAGGTGTACATCGCCCAGCACCGCGAAAGCGACATCCGTTCGCTGCGCTTCGGCCAGAAGGTCACCAAGGCGATCGACGATCCGGCGATCGGCTTCTATGGCTACACCCTGTCGCGCCCCCTGCAGCCGGGCGAGCGCATGGTGATCGAGTTCGAGATCGCCTACAAGTCGAAAGGCCTGCTGGGGGCGGGACTCGATACGCCGGTGGTCCAGAACGGCACTTTCTTCAGCAGCAACTACCTGCCGCACATTGGCTACCAGCCGACCTTCGAACTGTCGGACGACCGCGACCGTAAGCGCCACGGCCTGCTGCCGAAGGAGCGCTCGCTGCCGCGCGACGACCCGAAAGGACTGGCCAACAACTACATCAGCAACGACGCCGACTGGGTCAGCTTCGATGCGGTGATCGGCACCAGCTCCGACCAGACCGCGATCGCGCCGGGCAGCCTGGTGCAGGAATGGAGCAGCAAGGGACGCCGCTATTTCCACTACAAGGCGGAGCAGCCGATCCTGAACTTCTACGCCTTCCAGTCGGCCCGCTACGAAGTGCGGCACGACCGCTGGCGCGACGTGGCGATCGACATCTACTACCACAACGGGCACGAGTACAACCTGGACCGGATGATCAAGGGCGTCAAGGATTCGCTGGCCTACTACACCACGCGCTTCGGGCCCTACCCGCACAAGGTGGTGCGCATCGTCGAGTTCCCGCGCTACGCGCAGTTCGCGCAGTCCTTCCCCAACACGATCCCGTATTCGGAGTCGATCGGCTTCATCGCCAAAGTGGAGGAAGACAACCCGAAGGACCTGGACTATCCCTACTTCGTCACTGCGCACGAAGTGGCGCACCAGTGGTGGGCGCACCAGCTGATCGGCGGCGACACGCGCGGCACCACGGTGCTGACCGAGACGCTGTCCGAGTATTCGGCGCTGATGGTGATGAAGCAGCGCTACGGCGCCGACAAGATGCGCCGCTTCCTGCGCTATGACCTGGACCGCTACCTGCACGGACGCGCGATCGAGAACAAGAAGGAGCTCCCGCTCGCCGAGAACGAGGACCAGGCCTATATCCATTACGCCAAGGGCAGCCTGGCCATGTACCTGCTGCAGGACCTGCTGGGCGAAGACAAGATCAACGGCGTGCTGCGCGAAGTGCTGCAGCAGCATGGCTACAAGTCCTCGCCCTATCCGAGCGTGAACGTGCTGGTCGATGCGCTGCGGCGCGCGACGCCGCCGGACATGGCCTACCTGATCGACGACCTGTTCGAAAGCATCGTTCTGTACGAGAACCGCGCGGTGAGCGCAGGCGCGGTCCGGCGCGCGGACGGCAAGTACGACGTGACGCTGCGCGCGCACGCCGGCAAGATGCGGGCGGACGAACTGGGCAAGGAGACCGATGCGCCGCTCAAGGACTACATCGAGTTCGGCGTGGACGGAAGGGATGGCAAGCCGCTAATGCGCGAGCGCCGC
>DASTVB010000100.1:0-16871 GCA_035759315.1 Telluria sp.
TGGGATGACGGCGGCGCTAGCGGCGGCGCGCGGGACGCAGCGGGTCGAGCAGGGCACGCAGGTTGTTGTGATCAAGCTCGTACATCAGCGCGAGCAGCGCTCCAAGTTCGCCGCGCGGGAAGCCTTCGCGCGCAAACCATCCAAGGTAATGTCCCGGCAGGTCGGCGATCGTGCGTCCCTTGTATTTCCCGAACGGCATTTCGCGCGTAAGCAGGAGTTCGAGGTGTTCTGGCTTCATACGCTCGCCACTGTAGCGCATTCGATGTACGATTGCGCAAAATATAGGGAGGCAGAATGGGCGTACGCATTGTCAGGCTGGGCGAACCGCGCACACCGGGCGAAGGCCTGCGGATCGGGACGGTCCGGCGCCCGCCGCGCGGCGTGCCGAAGGAAGAATTCGCCTCCCGCGACTACTACGACGTCTGGCTGCCCAACCTCGCACCCAGCGCGGACCTGATGACGCAGGGGCGCACCGCCCAGACGGACACCGAATGGAACGCCTTCGTGCGTGGCTACCGCAAGGAGATGGCCCAGCCGGAGGCCAGCCACGTGATCGACACCCTGGCCGCGCTGTCCCGCACCGCCGATTTCGCGGTCGGCTGCTACTGCGAGGACGAAGCCCGATGCCACCGCGGCGTGCTGCGCGAACTGCTGGCCGCGCGCGGCGCCGACATCCGCTAGGCCCCGCATGCGCGCCAGTTTCGACCTCGAACCCTTCGTCGCCGCCCAGCAGCCGGTGTACGCCACGGTGCTGCGCGAGCTGCGCGCCGGCCGGAAGCGCACCCACTGGATGTGGTTCGTGTTCCCGCAAATCGCCGGCCTTGGCCGCAGCCCCACCGCGCAGTTCTACGCGCTGGCGTCGCTCGACGAGGCGCGGGCTTACGCCGCCCATCCGGTGCTCGGTGCGCGTCTGCGCGAATGCGCCCAGGCGGTGCTGGCGGTCGACGACGAATCGGTGGACGACATCTTCGGCTCCCCCGACAACCTCAAGTTTCACTCGTCGATGACGTTGTTTGCATTGGCGGAGCCCGGCGAACCTGTGTTCCAGGCCTGCCTCGACAAATATTTTGGCGGCGCGCGCGATCCCGCGACCGTCGCACTCACGGAGTCATCCATTTGAAGGCATTGACCATTCCCGCCGGCGTCCTGTTCGCGCTGGCGCTGGCCTCCTGCGGCACGCGCCTGCGCACGCCCGCGTCTCCGGCGAGCGAAGTCGAACGTTTCGAGATCGTCAGCCGCGCACCGGCCTTCGGCGGCGCCAGCTTCGAAGGCGTGGGCCCGTACGAGGCGGTGGTCGCGGTCGCGCACATGCGCGTCAATCCGCATCACCCGGCCAACCGCGCGGTGGTGGACATCGACAAGGCGGAACGTTCGGGCGGGTGGGTGCGCTACAAGACCGACGTGATCGTGCTGCGTCCGCGCGACCCGGCCAAGGCGTCGCGCGTGATGGTGGTCGACGTGCCGAACCGTGGGAACAGGCTGTTCATGCGCATGGCGAACGAAGCCGGCGGGTCGTTCGCCACCCAGGCCGCGGCCGGCAATGGCTTCACCATGCGGCGCGGTCATACGATGGTGTGGATCGGCTGGCAGGGCGACGTGCCGCTGGCGGCGGACGGTTCGGCGGCCGGCACGCAGCTGCCGGTCGCCACCGATGGCGGCAAGGCGCTGACCGGCATGTCGGTCGAGGAGGCGGTGTTCGACGACGTGCAGCCGCGCAGCCGCATGCGGCTCGCCTATCCGGCCGCGTCGCTGGACGCGCGCCTGACCGTGCGTGCGCACGCCGACGCCCAGCCGGCCGAACTGCAGTCCTGGCGCTGGGTCTCGGGAACCGAGATCGAAATCGAACGCCCGCAGGGCTACGACGCCGGCGCGATCTACGAATTGCGCTACCTGGCGCGCGACCCGAAGGTGATGGGCCTGGGACTGGTGGCGCTGCGCGACGTAACCGGCTTCCTGAAGGACGGCAGGGCGCCGGCCAATCCGTTGGCCGATATCGCGCCGCGGGTGACGCTGGCGGTCGGCGTATCGCAGGCCGGACGGGTGCTGCGCGACTTCATCTGGCAGGGCTTCAACGCCGCGCCGGGTGGGGGCAGGGTGTTCGACGGCGCCATGCCGCTCATCGCCGGCGCCAAGAAGAGCTTCACCAATTACCGTTTCGCGCTCCCGGGCCGCAACGCGACCCAGCATGCCGAGCACTACACGCCGGGCGACCAGTTCCCGTTCAGCTACGGCGTCACCACCGATCCGCTGACCGGACGCACCGACGGCATCTTCGCGCGCTGCGCGGTGGACGAAACCTGCCCAAAGCTGATGCACGTCGACAGCAGCACCGAGTTCTGGCAGGGTCGCGCCTCGCTGGTGGTCACCGACGGCGCGGGCAAGGACATCGCGCTTCCCGACGGCGTGCGCGCCTACCTGATGGCGTCGACCCAGCACATGGCCTCGGGCGAGCCGGCCATCGCGGGCATATGCCGCTACCGCCACAACACCGCCCCGCAGGCGCCGCTGGTGCGCGCGCTGCTCGACGGGCTCTCCGCCTGGGCGGGAGAGGGCACGCCGCCACCGGCGTCGAGCTATCCGTCGATCGCGGCGCGGCGGCTGGCCAGCCCGACGCAGGATGCGAGCGGCTTCCCGGACCTGTCCGTGTATGGCGTGCGCTATCCGGCGGTGATCAATGGCCTGCGCGTGGTGGATTACGGCGTGGTGCCCGCGCGTCCCGATCCGGCGCGCCGCTACCAGGTGCTGGTGCCGGTGACCGACGCAGACGGCCATGACATCGCGGGCGTACGCCTGCCCGATGTCGACGTGCCGCTGGCGACCTACGCCGGCTGGAACCTGCGGCGCGAGGCGTTCGCGGAAGGGCAGCTGTGCGGCCTGAACGGCCTTGCGGTGCCGCTTGCCGCGGTGCGCCAGGACGGCGACCCGCGCCTTGGCATCGCGCAGCGCTATCCGAACCGGCTCGAATACGCCAAGGCGGTGGCGTTGAGCGCGCGCGCCTTGCGCGACCGCGGCCTGCTGCTGCAGGAGGACGTGGACCGCTACATCGAGCGCGCGAAGGTGGAGCGCCGCGTTTCGCCGTGATCGGTTGCGCCGTCGTGCGGGCGGTGCAGCGCTGAGTGGGTATAATCGCCATTTTGGCAACATTTGGAAACCCCTTCGACCATGGCATCTTCCCACGACAACCTCAGCATGGCTGTGTTCTGCGACTTCGAAAACGTCGCACTCGGCGTTCGCGATGCGAACTACGAGAAATTCGATATCAAGCCAATCCTGGAAAAGCTCCTTCTCAAGGGGAGCATCGTGGTCAAGAAGGCGTATTGCGACTGGGACCGCTACAAGGGCCACAAGGCCACCATGCACGAAGCGAACTTCGAACTGATCGAAATTCCGCACGTGCGCCAGTCCGGCAAGAACTCGGCCGACATCCGCATGGTCGTCGATGCGCTCGACCTGTGCTACACCAAATCGCACGTGAACACCTTCGTGATCATCTCGGGCGACTCCGATTTTTCGCCGCTGGTGTCCAAACTGCGCGAGAACGCCAAGACCGTGATCGGCGTCGGCATCAAGCAGTCGACCTCGGACCTGCTGGTGGCGAACTGCGACGAATTCATTTTCTATGATGACCTGGTGCGCGAGCGCCAGCGCCAGGCAGCGCGCAAGCAACCGCAGCAACAGCAGCCGAAACGCTCGAGCGAAGAATCCAGCCGCCGCAAGGAAGAACTGGAATCGCGCAAGTCCGAAGCGATCGAAATGGTGGTCGAGACTTTCGACGCGCTGACCTCCGAGCGCGGCGACAGCGGCAAGATCTGGGCCTCTCTGCTCAAGGACACGCTCAAGCGCCGCCGTCCTGACTTCAACGAAACCTATTACGGCTTCCGCACCTTCGGCAACCTGCTGGAAGAAGCGCAGGGCCGCGGCCTGCTGGAATTCGGCCGCGACGAGAAGTCCGGCGCCTATGTGTACCGTCCGAGCGGCGCGCAGGCTGCCGAGCAGGTGCAGATGCAGCAGTCGAACGAACCGCGCGAAATGGCGCAGGACGCCGAACAGGCCGAGGCGCACGCGCCAAAAGGCAAGGCCGAGCCGCGCCGCCGCACACGCGGTGGCCGCAAGTCGCGCGAGGAGCAGGCGGAACATGCGGAAGCGGTGGTGCACGAGCCGGTCGCCGAGATCGTGCCCGAGCCGGTTGCGGCGCAGGTGCAGGAAGACCAGGCCCAGGCCGTGACCGAAACTGTCGAGGAAGCGGAAACGCCGCGCCGCCGTCCGGCCCGCAAGGCGCCGGCACGCAAGGCGAAGGCCGCGGCCAAAACCGCTGCTGTGGCCGAGGCGCCTGTCGAGCCGGTTGCAGCTGCAGAGCCGGAGCCGGCTGGTTCGGACGATTCAGGCGACACGGAAGAAGAGCCGAAGCGCGCCGCGCGCAAGCCAGCGGCGCGCAGCCGCCGTCCGGCCAAGCCGAAGGCATAAGTTAGCTCATCCCCACCTCCGTCATCCCAGCGGAGGCTGGGATCCATGCATCGCGTCCCGTCAGGCAGCGGCCGTTATCGGCGCGCTGCTGGCGTATGGAGCCCAGCCTTCGCTGGGATGACGGCGCGAGGCGCCCCGGCAATCTCTAGCTCATCTATCCCGTCATCCGCCGGCGTCTGTCACCGGGAGCATGCTCAACATGGGTCCCCGCGTGCGCGGGGATGACAGGGTTCGCCCGCGTCGGCGGGAAGGCGGGAAATTGCGCTTCGCGTGCGGCCGCGCACATTCGCCGCCAATTCGACGGCGGATACTGGATGCGTACGTTCTCCCGGGAGCCCATCATGCGCACCTTCGTTGCCGCCTGCCTACTGAGCGCCAGCGCGCTCGCCTCCGCCGCACCGGTGGCGCCGGCTTCCAACCACCCGATCCTCGGCATCTGGGAACTCAACCTTCCCGAGATGTCCTGCTCCGAGACGTACCGGTTCCGCGCCGACGGCACCACGCTGGTGATGAGCGCGAAGGAAGTCTCCGAAAGCGAATTCCGCATCCCGGCGCGGCCCAGCGGCAAGGGCTTCTACAAACTCGACGACAAGATTACCAAGGACAACGGCGGCGTCGACTGCGCCGGCCAGGTCATGAAGGTCGGCACCACCTCCACCAATTACGTGCGCTTCAACGCGACCGCGACCGTCTTCATCATGTGCGTGGCCGAGTCGCTGGAAGAAGCGTGCATTGGCCCCTTCCGCAGGGTGATCGGCCAGGACATCTAGTGTATATTGCTGGCGGATTCACCTACTTTCCTGCCAGCCTATGTCCCCCGTCATCCTGTTCGCCGTCCTGATTGCCTATTTTGCACTGCTCCTCGGAGTCGCCTGGTACACGGGCCGCAATGCCAATAACGACAGCTTCTATATCGGTAACAAGAGCAGCAATTGGATGCTGGTCGCATTCGGCATGGTCGGCACGACCCTGTCCGGCGCCACCTTCATCAGCGTGCCAGGGGCGGTCGGCACCGACGGTTTCGGCTACGGCCAGATCCTGATCGGCTACGTGTTCGGCTACATCGCCGTGGCCTACATCCTGCTTCCGCTGTACTACCGGCTCAAGCTCACCTCGATCTACCACTACCTCGATGTGCGACTGGGTCGGCGCTCCTACCAGACCGGGGCCGGCTTCTTCATCGTCTCGCGCCTGCTGGGCGCTACCGCGCGCCTGTACCTGGTAGTGGCGGTGCTGCAGGCGATCATCCTCGACAGCCTCGGCATCCCGTTCTGGCTGACCACCCTGGTCATCCTCGGCATGATCCTGATGTACACCTACCAGGGCGGTGTCAAGACCATCGTCTGGACCGACACGCTGCAGACCACCTGCATGCTGGGCGGCCTGGCCGTGTGCGTGTGGTTCCTGCTCGACCGCATGGACCTGACCGTGGCCGAAAGCCTGGCGCAGATGGACGCGCGCGGCCTGTCGAACATCTTCACCACCTCGATCGACAGCCCGTCGTTCTACCTCAAGCAGATCGTGGCCGGCGCCTTCATCGTATTGACGATGACGGGCATGGACCAGGAGATGATGCAGAAGACGATTTCGGTGAAGACGCTCAAGGATTCGCAGAAGAACCTGCTCAGCCTGACCCTGATCCTGGTGGTCGTGCTGTCGGCCTTCCTGTTCCTGGGCGGCCTGCTGTACCTGTACGCGCCGATGGCCGGCGTGACCGCGACCGGCGACAAGATCTTCTCGGCCGTGGTGATGGGGCACCTGCCGGCGGCAGTGCAGATCATCTTCCTGATCGCGCTGATCTCGGCGCTGTTCCCGAGCGCGGACGGCGCCATCACCGCGCTCACGTCCTCGTTCTGCATCGACATCCTGGGCCTGAAGCGGCGCGGCGACCTGACCGAAGAGCAGCGCATGAAATGGCGCCACCGCGTCCACCTCGGCTTTGCGTTCCTGTTCCTGGCGATCGTGATGCTGTTCAAATGGGTCGACAACGCGAGCATGATCAATGTGATCCTGAAGCTGGCGAGGTACACTTACGGACCGCTGCTTGGCCTGTTCGCATTCGGCATCCTGACCCGCCGCACGCTGGACGACCGCCGCGTTCCCTACATCGCCATCGCCGCCCCGATCGCATGCGCGCTGCTGGAAGCGAACCAGGCCCACATCCTCGGCTCCTACCGCCTCGGCCTCGAGCTGCTGATGGTGAACGGCCTGCTGGTATTTATTGGCCTGTACGCGATTTCGCGTCCCGAGAAGGCCGGCCGCGAGGCGGTCGCCGCCTGATCCTTACATGTAAGCCGGAGGAAGCACATGAAGTCCAGTCCATTTTCGTACGTGCGCCGCGGTTTGGGCGTCTTCTGGCGCGGCGTGGACGCCACGCGCCGCACCTTCTTCAACGTGCTGTTCCTGCTGATCGCGATCCTGCTGCTGTGGGCGCTGTTCGGCGGCGGCGTCAAGCCGTTGGGCGAGAAGACTGCGCTGGTGGTCAACCTGCGCGGCGACATCGTCGAGCAGCATCGCGGCCGTCCGACCGAAGCGCTGGTCGAGAACGCGCTGGGCGGCGACGTCAAGCGCAGCACGCAGCTGCGCGACGTGCTAACCGTGCTCGACGCGGCCGCGAAGGACCCGCAGATTTCCAGCGTGGTGCTGATGACCGACGAGATGGACTATGCCGGCCTGGCCGTGATCGGTGAAGTGTCGCGCGCGATCGACCGCGTCAAGGCGGCCGGCAAGCCGGTGATCGCGTATGGCAGCAACTTCACCCAGCGCCAGTATGCGATCGCCTCGCACGCCACCGAGGTGTACACGCATCCGATGGGCGGCGTGCTGCTCGAAGGCTTCGGGGGCTACCGCAACTACTACGGCGATGCGCTCGACAAGCTCGGCGTGACGGTCAACCTGATGAAAGTCGGCGCCTACAAGAGCGCGGCCGAGCCTTACATCGGCAACGGGCCGTCGGAGGCCTCGCGCGAGGCGGATGCCTACCTGTACAACGCGCTGTGGGCCAACTACACGGCTGACGTCGAGAAGCAGCGCAAGCTGCCTGCCGGCTCCGTGATGAAGATGATCGACAACCTGCCGCAGCTTCTCAAGGACGCCGGTGGCGACACCGGGCGCGTGACGCTCGACAGCAAGCTGGTGGACGGCCTCAAGACGCGCGACGAAATCCGCGCGATGATGATCAAGCGCGGCGTGCCGGACGATGACGGCAACAGCTTCCGCCAGGTCTCGTTCAACGACTACCTGGAACGCAACCGTCCCAAGCTGTTCGGCGACGGGGTGGCGGTGATCGTTGCCTCGGGCACCATCAAGGACGGCAGCGCGGCGCCGGGCGCCGTAGGTGGCGTCTCCACCTCCAACCTGATCCGCAGCGCGCGCGAGGACGACCAGATCAAGGCCGTGGTGCTACGCGTCGACTCGCCCGGCGGCAGCGCCTTTGCGTCGGAACTGATCCGGCGCGAACTGGAGCTGACCCGCGCGGCCGGCAAGCCGGTAATCGTCTCGATGGGTAACCTCGCCGCGTCGGGCGGCTACTGGATCTCGATGTCGGCCGACGAAGTGATCGCCGACGCCAACACCATCACCGGATCGATCGGCGTATTTGCGCTGGTGCCGACCGCCGAGAAGGTTGGCGAAAAGCTCGGCATCCGCGCCGATGGCGTCACCACCACCTGGATGGCCGGCGCGTTCGACCCGCTGCGCCCGATCGATCCGCGCCTGGTGCAGGTGGTGCAGTCGTCCGTCGAAAACATCTATACCCGCTTCACCACGCGCGCGGCCGAGGCGCGCAAGACCACGCGCGAGAAGATCGACGAAGTGGGGCAGGGCCGCGTCTGGACCGGCACCCAGGCCCTGGACCGCGGCCTGGTCGACCGTATTGGCTCGTTCCGCGATGCGATCGACGCCGCGGCGAAGCGCGCCGGGCTGGGCGAGGGCTACCGCGTCGCCTACGTCGAGCGCGAGAGCAGCAGCGTCGACAAGCTGCTGCAGTTCTTCGGCGCTTCCGCATCGCAGGCGCTGACGCTGCAGGTGCGGCTCGGCCTGGTCGAGGAAGCGCTGCCTGCCGGCGTGGTCGACGAAGTCGCCGCCGACATGGCGTTCCTGCGGCAGTCGGCGGTGCGCGGCGCCCCGTTCTCGGCCGTCGTCCACTGCATGTGCACCTCCCCCTGACTGTCATCCCCGCGAAAGCGGGACCCATGCTGAGCTAACCTTCCCTTTATCACCCGTTCACTTGTCATCCCCGCGAAAGCGGGGACCCATGCTGAGCTGACCAGATCTTTATCGCATGTTCAGTATGGGTCCCCGCCTGCGCGGGGATGACGGCTAAGTATTTAACCCGCAGGCGCATTCGGATATACTCCCGCAACGTTTCTCATCAGGGGTATATCTTGTTTAAATGTCTAGCCTTGCCGGTCGCGCTGATCGGCCTGTTCGCTTCCAGCGCCAGCGCCGACGAAGGCCAGTGGCAGCCGCACCAGCTTCCGCAACTGAAGTCCGAACTCAAACGCATCGGCATCACGATCCCTGCCGAGAAACTGTCCGACCTGACCAAGCACCCGATGTCGGCGATCGTGTCGACCGGCGGCTGCTCGGCGTCGTTCGTGTCGCCGGAAGGCCTGATCGTCACCAACCACCACTGCGCGTACGCGGCGATCCAGCGCAACGCAACCCCTGAGAAGAACTACATCGTCAACGGCTTCCTGGCCAAAACCCGCGCCGAAGAACTGCCGGGCGGCCCGACGCTGCAGGTCTACGTCACCGACAAGGTGGAGAACGTGACCGGCCGCGTGCTGGAAGGCCTGCCGTCGTCCATGACCGGGCGCGCTTTCAACGCCGCCGTCGCGGGACGCATCAAAAAGCTGGTCGCCGAGTGCGAGACCGACAAGGCATACCGCTGCTCGGTGCCAGCGTTCCACCGCGGCCTCGAGTACTACCGCATCCGCCAGATGCGCATCCGCGACGTGCGCCTGGTATACGCGCCGGCAGACATGATCGGCAACTACGGCGGCGACATCGACAACTACGAATGGCCGCGCCGCACCGGCGACTTCTCCTTCCTGCGCGCTTACGTGGGCAAGGACGGGCGTCCCGCTGATCCGTCGCCGGACAACGTGCCGTATAAATCCAAAGACTTCCTGGTGGTCTCCGCCGAAGGCCTGAAGCAGGGCGATCCGATCCTGCTGGCCGGCTATCCTGGCCGTACCAGCCGCTACAAGCTGCCGTCCGAGATCCGCTTCGCGCGCGACGTCAACTACCCGGCTAAGGCCGCGGAAATCATCGCCGACCTCGGCGTGATCGCGCAGGCCACCAAGGGCAACGCCGCGAACGAAGTGCGCTACGCCAGCGTGGTCAAGTCGGCCAACAACGTGCTCAAGAAAACGCAGGGCCTGATGGAAGGCTTCGCGCGCAAGGACGTCGCTGCGATCAAGGACGTGCAGGACGCCGAGTTCCGCGCATGGTTCGCAAAGAACCAGGGCGCCGCCCCGGCAACGATGATGGCCGACCTCGACAAGCTGATCGCCGCCGACATGGCGCTGTCGAACGAGGAGTTTGGCTACTCGGTCGCCACCACCAGCGACCTGCTCAAGAGCGCGCAGACGCTGTACCGCCTGGCGCAGGAACGCAAGAAGCCTGACGCGGAACGCGAATCCGGCTACCAGGAGCGCGACCTGTCCTTCATCAAGGCGCGCCTGCAGCGCCTGGAGCAGTCCTTCGTTCCCGGCGTGGACGAGGCGCGCTATGTCGCCGCCCTGCAGCGCTACGCGAAACTCGACCAGTCGATGCACGCCAAGGGCATCGACCCGCTGCTGCCTGCCGTGGCAGCGGTGCCCGCGATGTACAAACAGTCCACCCTGGGCGACACCGCAACCCGCCTTGCATGGATGGACAAGGACGCAGCCGCGTTCGAGCAGTCCACCGATCCGTTCATCCAGCTGGCGGTGAAGATGTACGCCGAAGCTATCGCGCTGGAAGACCGCCGCAAGGACATCGACGGCAACCTCGATCGCGCCGTGCCGCAGTACATGGCCTCCGTGATCGCATGGAAGAAGTCGCAGGGCAAGCCGGTCTACCCGGACGCCAACTCGACGCTGCGCGTCACCTACGGCACCGTGGGACCTTACTCGCCGCGCGACGGCATCAGCAAGGGCCCGTTCACGACCATCGAAGGCATCGCCGAGAAGCACACCGGCAAGGATCCGTTCGATGCGCCGGCCAAGCTGCTGGATGCGATCAAGGCCAAGCGCTATGGCGCCTTCCGCGACCCGGTGCTGGGCACCGTGCCGGTCGATTTCCTGAGCAGCGCCGACACCACCGGCGGCAACTCCGGTTCCGCTGTCATGAACAAGCGCGGCGAGCTGGTCGGCCTGAACTTCGATTCGACCTATGAGTCGATCACCAAGGACTGGTACTTCGACAGCGCCATCACGCGCGCGATCCACGTCGACATCCGCTACATGCTGTGGGTGATGAAGGAAGTCGACGGCGCGGACAACGTCCTGCGCGAGATGACGATCAAGTACAAGAAGTAATGTAAACGGACGGGTCTTCCCGTCCGTTTTTCCATCCGGGACCGGACCGCGAGGCGCGGCCGGTCCCTGCGTTTTTGAATGTGAAATTGATGAGCGACGCGATCACGCTGTTCGGTCTTCCGACCACCTTGCTGGAACTGCTTTCGTTTACCCTTGCCGCCATTACGGTGCTGCTGACCATCCGCCAGAACCACTGGGCCTGGCTGTTCGCGATCGTGTCCTCGGCCACGTACGCGATCGTGTTCTATGATGCGAAACTGTACGGCGACATGTGGCTGCAGTTCATGTTCATCTCCACCGCCGGGTGGGGCTGGTACCAGTGGCTGCGCGGCGGCGCCGATCACGGAACGCTGAAGGTGTCGCAGCTGTCGCCGCGCGCCCGTCTGGCGTGCGCGCTGGCGTGGGTGGCCGCGTTCGGCGCGGTGGCATTCGTGCTGTCGCGCTTCACCGACACCGATGTGGCCTACGCCGATGCGTTCCTGACCGCGGGCAGCCTGCTCGGGCAGGTGCTGCTGGCGAAGAAGAAGGTGGAGAACTGGATCGTGTGGATCGTCGTCGATGTGCTGTACGTCGGCCTGTACGTGTACAAGGACCTGATGTTCACCGCGATCCTGTACGCGGTGTTCGTGCTGATGGCCGCGCAGGGCCTGCGCGTGTGGAGGCGTTCGCTGTGACGGTGGCGCGCATCGCGATTCTGGGCGCGGAGTCGTCCGGAAAATCGACGCTGGCCGCGGCGCTGGCCGCGCGCTACGGCACGCTCTGGGTGCCGGAA
Organism: Telluria sp.; assembly: GCA_035759315.1. Classification (GTDB taxonomy): domain Bacteria; phylum Pseudomonadota; class Gammaproteobacteria; order Burkholderiales; family Burkholderiaceae_D; genus Telluria. Next base: position 11,764 of record DASTVB010000100.1, read on the forward strand.
TACCTGCGCGAATTCGTGGAGACCAAGCAGCGTGTGCCCTTCGAGGCCGACCAGGTCGGCATCGCGCGCACCCAGCTGGCGCGCGAAGACGAAGCGTCGGCGCGCGCCACGCGCCTGCTGTTCTGCGACACCACGCCGTTCATGACGGCGCTGTACAGCCGCTTCTACTGGCACCGGGTGGACGAGGAGCTGGCGCAGCTGGCGGCGCAGCACAATTACGCCGCCACTTTCGTCGCCGCGCCGGACACTCCGTGGGTGCCGGACGGCCTGCAGCGCGAATCGGCGGAGATCCGCGATTACGTGCATCGCCAGGTGATCGCCGCGCTGGATGCGCGCGGGATCCCATTCACGCTGCTCCACGGCGATGTCGAGGCGAGGGTGGAACAGGCGGCGCTGGTGCTGGCACAGTTCACCGCAGATTGAATCAGGGGACTGTCCCCGCAGGGGACAGTCCCCCGGTGTGTGGCCGCAGCGCTACCGTCCAGACACCAGGGGACGGTCCCCTTCGGGGACAGTCCCCAGCACCAAAATAAAACAAAAGGGGCAGGAGACAATGGAAACAGCAGTAAACCTTTGGCCGCTGATCGGCGTGGCCGTGATCGCGGCCGGCTTCATGTTGCGGGCCAACCCGGTGCTGGTGGTGATCGCCGCCTGCGCCGCCACCGGCCTGGCGGCGGCGATGCCGCCGATGGACATCCTCGAATCGCTCGGCGCCTCGTTCGTCAAGACCCGCAACCTGCCACTGATCCTGCTGCTGCCGCTGGCAGCGATCGGCCTGCTCGAACGTTTCGGGCTGAAGGAACACGCCCAGAACACCATCGCCAAGATCAGGGCGGCCACCACCTCGCGCCTGCTGATCCTGTATCTCGCCGTGCGCGAACTGACCGCAGCCGGCGGCCTGACCTCGCTGGGCGGGCACCCGACCATGGTGCGCCCGCTGATGGCGCCGATGGCGGAAGCCGCCGCCGAGCGCGACCACCCGGGCCTGTCCGACAAGCTGCGCTACCGCATCCGCGCGATGGTCGCGGCCACCGACAACGTCGGCCTGTTCTTCGGCGAAGACGTGTTCGTCGCCTTCGGCGCGGTCGTGCTGATGCACACCTTCATGGTCGCCGAGGGAATCCAGGTCGATCCGCTGCACATTGCGCTGTGGGGCATCCCGACCGCCATCTGCGCGTTCTTCATCCACGCCTTCCGGCTGCACCGGCTGGGTGCGCAGATCGCGCGCGAGGCGGGAGCCCGCAAATGATCAGGCTCGACTACTTCTACATCGTGCTGGGGCTGATGCTGGCCGTGATCGCGCTCATGACTTTGCGCGACAGGACCAACCCGAAACGTTTTTCCACCGCGCTGTTCTGGGGGCTGTACGCCGCGATCTACCTGGTGGGCGAGCAATTGCCGCATGCCGCCGCGGGCGCGGTGATGGTGGCGATGGCGCTGATCGCCGGCCTGGGTGGCGTCTCGCACGGCAAGGCGCAGGTGCTGCCGGAACCGGAGCGCCGCGCCAGCGCCGCCCGCCTGGGTCACCGGCTGCTGATTCCCGCGCTGATGATCCCGCTGGTCACGCTGATCGGTTCGACCATGTTCAAGGATCTGTCGATCGGAGGCCAAGTCGTGCTGGAGCAGAAGCACCTTACCCTGGTCAGCCTCGGCTGCGGCGCGCTGATCGGCGTGGCCATGGCGTGCTGGCAGACGCGTTCGACGCCGGTGCAGGCGATGCGCGAGTCGCGCCGGCTGGTCGATGCGATGAGCTGGGCGGTGGTGCTGCCGCACATCCTTGCGGTGCTCGGCCTGCTGTTCGCGGAAGCTGGCGTCGGCAAGGCAGTCGCCTTCCTCAGCACATCCTACATCGCGATGGATTCGCCGCTGGTGGCGGTGGCGGTGTACTGTATCGGCATGGCGGTGTTCACGGTCATCATGGGCAATGGCTTCGCGGCCTTCCCGGTGATGGCGGCGGGTGTCGGCATCCCGGTGCTGATCGGCGTGTTCGGCGCCAATCCGGCGATCGTCGCGGCCATCGGCATGTTCAGCGCCTACTGTGGCACCCTGATGACGCCGATGGCGGCCAACTTCAACATCATCCCGGCCGCGCTGCTGGAGCTGCCGGACAAGTACGGCGTGATCAAGGCGCAGATCCCGACCGCGCTCTGCATCCTGGCCGCTAACATCGTGCTCCTTTACTTCCTGATGCACCGCTGACCCCATGACCATCACCGTCCTCCTGACCGGCTTCGAGCCATTCAATAACGCCAACGTCAACCCGGCCTGGGAGGCAGTGCGCACGCTGGACGGCTGGAGCGAAGCCGGCTTCGTGGTGCACGGGCGCCAGCTGCCCTGCGTGTTCGGCGAGGCGAACCGCGTGCTGTGCGCGGCCATCGAAGAGCTGCGGCCGGACGTGGTGATCGCGGTTGGCCAGGCCGGCGGTAGGGCGGAGCTGTCGGTCGAGAGGGTGGCGATCAACGTCGACGACGCGCCGATCATGGACAACAAAAACCAGCAGCTGGTCGATACGCCGGTGGTGGAGGGTGGTCCGGCGGCTTATTTTTCGACCCTGCCGATCAAGGCGATCGTGCGCGCGCTGCGCGATGCGGGCCTGCCGGCCTCGGTGTCGCAGACCGCCGGCACCTTCGTGTGCAACCACGTGTTCTACGGCCTGATGCACCATGTGGAAGGGAAGGCGATCAGCGCGGGCTTCATCCACATCCCGTACCTGCCGCGCCAGGCGGCGGCATTCCCGGGCGCGCCGAGCATGGCGCTGGAAGATATGGTGGAAGGCTTGCGGGTGGCGGTGCGGGTGGCCGCCAGGGGCGGCGCCGACATCGTCGATGCCGGCGGCCGCACCCACTGACGCTTAGAAGTCGTACTGCGCGGAGATCCTGAAGACGCGCGGCGCGCCCGGCAGCAGGTAGCCGCCCAGCGCCGGCGTGACGTCACGCCAGTAGAACTTGTCGAACACGTTGTCGACGTTGGCGCGCAGCGTCAGGCTGCCGCCGCTGGCGGTACGCGTGGCATATGCCACGCCCAGATTGAACACAGAGTACTTCGGCACGAACACCCTGTTCTCGACGTCGAAGGCCTTCTTGCCCGCGAACTGCCATGCGCCGTTGACCTTAAGCCCCGCGACCTGCGGCACCGAATACTCGAGCCATGCAGCCGCCTTGAATGCCGGGACGTTGGTGGCGCGCTTGCCGTCCATCGAAGCCAGGCCGGTGCCATCCTGGCGCGCCTGCAGCGCCGTCGCCGACGCGCCGTAGCGCCAGTCCTTTGCCAGGCGTCCGTTCGCCGCGATCTCGAGGCCGCGGTGGGTCTGGTCGCCGTTGCGCACGAAGAAGTTGGCCGCGTCGGTGTACTCGAGTCCCTTGCGCACCTGGAACAGGGTCACCGAACCGTTGAGGATGTCGAGCACCGACGCCTTGGCGCCGATCTCGACCTGGTGCGAGCGGCTCGGCGCCAGCGGCAGGCCCGGGTTCTCGGTCCCGACCGGCGCGACGCCGCCATGCTCCATGCCCTGCGCGACCGAGGCGTACACCGACCACAGGCCGGACGGCGCGTACACCAGCGCCAGGTTCGGCAGCACGAACGATTCGTCCACGTTGGCGTTGCGCTTCACGGACACGTGGCGCAGGCCTGCGTGCAGCGTCCAGGCTTCGCCCAGGCTGGCGATGTCCTGCACGAACAGCGCGCGTTCGCGCTCGGTGTTGCGCTCGCTGATCGTGCTGTAGTCGAACTGCAGGCCCGACGGCGGCACGATCACGTTGCGGTAGATGTTGGAGACGCCGGCCCATTCGTACACGTAGTCGCCGAACACGTCGTGGCGCTCGATCATGGACGCGCCCAGCGTCAGCTGGTGCCTGACCATGCCGGTGCCGAATTTACCCTGCACCAGCGCCTGCGCGCCGGCCGGGGTCTTCTTCTCGCCCAGGCTCTGGTAGTCGTAGACGTCGTAATCGCCGTTGGAGCAGTAGCCGGGCCACAGCTCTTCCTGGCTGCAGCCATACGGGAAGGCGGTGTAGTCGTCGCGTTTGAACCAGTGCTTGTTGGCGGAAACCGCCACGTTCCACGCGTCGTCGATTCGGTACTCGAAGCGCAGGCCGAGGTTGGAGTTTTTCGTGTCGACCGGCTTGGTCCACGGCTGCGCGTTGAGCAGCGTCTTGGGCGACACATCGCGCGGCAGGGTCATGTTGCCGGTCAGCTGGTAGCCCGGCGCGGTGACCTGCGACTTGTGCTGGTAGTCCATGTCAAGTTGCAGCAGCGCCTGCGGCGACATCTGCCAGTCGAAGGCGGCCGAGAAGAACTCGCGTTCGCCGTCCGCACCCTTGACGTAAGAGCGCATGCGCACCGCGGCCGCGTTGATGCGGTAGCCGAAACGCGATTCGCCGACCTGGCCGCCCACGTCGACCGCGCCATACAGCGTGCCGCGTTCGCTGGCGCCGGCGGTGGCCGACAGCAGCGGCGTGCGGGTAGGGCGTTTGACCACGTAGTTGACGATGCCGCCCGGCGCCGCGACGCCGGCCTGCAGCCCGGCCAGGCCCTTGAGCACCTCGATGCGTTCCTTGTTCTCCAGCGGGATCTGGGCGTCGCCCGGGATCGCAATGCCGTCCTTGCGGTAGCTCGAGTTGTTATCGAGCGTGAAGCCGCGGATCGAGAACTGCTCGGCGTAGCCGACGGCGTTATACGAGTCGGACACGCTGGCGTCGAGCTTCATCGCATCGGTGGTGCTGCGGATGCCCAGGTCGTCCATCAGCGCGCGGTCGATGACCATGATGGCGGCCGGCGTGCGGACCAGCGGCGTCTCGGAAAAGCCGCCGATGCTGGCGTGCTTGGCATGCGTGGTGCGCTGCGCGGTGACGACGACTTCGGTGGGGGCGGCTTCGGCTGGCGCCGGCGCGTCCTGCGCGAAGGCGGTGATGGCAAAGGCTTGCGACAGCGATAGCGCCAGCGCGGTGTACTTCAGTGTTGGATTGGGCATAGTCAGCTCGTTGTTATGTAAACCTGAGCCAACGGGGGAGCATTCAAAGGTGGGAGAACAGCTTTGCGCTTTCCTTCGCTGGCATTATCCAGATCAGGTACGAAGGGTATTTCTCACCCGGACAACAGCGTCCAGGACC